>NZ_QFFJ01000001.1:618050-927076 GCF_003308995.1 Chitinophaga flava
GAATAGTTGTATAGGTTAACATATCACGCAGTAATATCCGGATGCTCTCTCTCTTCCGTCTCTCTTCTTCGCTCCAATCTTCGCTCATCAGGAGATCAGCAATATCAGTTTTAAATCAGCGTTTCAACCAATATCTGAACCAATGTTACTGGCTTAACTCCGGGGAATTTTTACTTCCATTTTTAACCACTTAAAAATTCCGGTATGAAAAAACAATTCCGCGTATGGTCGTCGGTCGCAGTACTGACCGCATGTACAACCCTGCTCTTTACAGCCTCCTGTAAAAAAGAAGAAACCCCGGCTGATGCCCCTCAAAAAGGCTCCCAACCCAAAGTAGAAAGTGTTACCAAAGCCGGCGGCAAATCTGTCTGCTATGTAGAAGTCAACAGTAACAGCCTGCTCAACACCGGCAAGTATACCCTGACTACCGGCGGTCAACAACTGTTTGACATCGCCATCATTTTTGCAGCCAACATTAATTACAACACCAGTACCGGCAAAGCAGTACTGTACAACAACCCGAATGTTACCAATGTGCTGGTCAACAAAGCCACACAGATTGTGCCTTTACAAAACAAAGGCATGAAAGTATTATTATCTATCCTTGGAAACCATCAGGGTGCAGGCTTCTGCAATTTCACCAGCCGCGCTGATGCCAGGGCTTTTGCGCAGCAGCTCGCCGATACTGCCAACTACTACGGTCTTGATGGTATCGATTTTGATGATGAGTATGCTGACTATGGTAACAATGGTCTGCCTCAGCCCAACGACAGCTCTTTTGTAATGCTGCTCGATGAACTGCGGCAGCTGATGCCCACCAAAATAATATCGTTTTATTATTACGGGCCGGCAGCTTCCCGCTTATCCTGGGGCGGCAAAAAAGCAGGTGATTTCGTTGACTACAGCTGGAATGCCATATATGGCAGCTATTCAGTACCTAACGTGGCTGGCCTCAGCAAGGCCAATCTGGGACCTGCCGCAGTAGACATCCAGGCTACCAGCCAGACTACCGCTAAATCCCTCGCCACCCAAACCAAAAACAATGGCTATGGTATCTACCTCTGGTATAATCTCACCAGCACCAACAAAGCCACCTATTTCTCCGCAGTATCCAGTGTACTGTATGGCAGCAATGTGACCTATACACCCTGATACCGCTGCTAGTGCGCTATTCTTACAGTCTCCGGCCTATTTACCGGAGACTGTAATTTTTTTTATCCCTTCAATTTCATCATTATCAAGCTACTCCATGTTAAAAGTCACTCCCCTCATAAATTTCCATCATCAAATCTGATAAAAAATACTTAATTTGAAATTACATGCAATCGATTGAAGATTGATAACCCGGAGACCTGTAGCTTCAAAGGAGACCTGTAGTATTAGTGCATTAACCCAAACAACCCAAGATCTATTTCTCAATAACTCACCCCTAAAACAAACCCTCTATGACCAGACATTTATTGTTTTTTCTGGCCGGCCTGTTAAGTGTCGCCAGCCTTCTGGTACAGGCTCAGAACAAGCCTTATCCGCAAGCCATCAGTTATCCCAACTGTATCAAACCCAACAACGTTACCCAGGCAGACATGAACGCCAGCGTAGCCAGTTATTACGATTACTGGAAAGCCACCTACCTCAAACATAATCTCAGCTCACTCCCGGGTGGCTATTATGTAAAAGGAGACATCACCGGCGGTGCCGACGGCTATACACCGCTGGGTTCTTCCGAAGGGCACGGTTACGGCATGGTGATCACCGTGCTGATGGCCGGCCACGACCCCGCCGCCAAAACCATTTATGATGGACTGTACAAAACATTCAAAGCCTACCGCAGCGTCAACAACAGCAAACTAATGGGCTGGGTAGTAGCGGATAACACCGGGGCTCAGGGCCACTTTGACTCCGCTACCGATGGTGACATAGACATCGCCTACTCGCTCATTCTGGCCCACTACCAGTGGGGTTCTGCTGGTACAATCAACTACCTCAATGAAGCCAAAACCATGATCAATCAAGGGCTGAAAGCAAGTTATGTGACCAGCAGCAACCGCCTCAACCTCGGCGACTGGGACACCAAGACCGCCCTCAACACACGCCCCTCCGACTGGATGATGGACCATATGCGGGCATTTTACCAGGAAACCAATGATGCCACCTGGAATAATGTCATCGATGCGCTTTACAACGTGTATACACAGTTTTCCGCCACCTACTCCCCCAGCACAGGACTTATCTCCGACTTTGTTGTGAAAAACCCGCCGGAACCAGCGCCACAGAACTTCCTCGACGAATATCCTCCCACCAATGAATACAATTACAACGCCTGCCGCGTACCACTTCGCATTGTAATGGACTACGCCATGTATGGCAATACCACCGCCCTCTCCCTCAGCAATAAAATGGTGAACTGGATCAAAACAAAAACCAGCGGTAATCCCGCCAATATCAAAGATGGTTATAAACTGAACGGTACCGCTTCCGGCACCGGCCAGGAAGCGGTGTTCATCGGACCTTTTGTGGCCGCCTCTGTAGTAAGCAGTAGCAACCAGGCCTGGCTCAACAGCGGATGGAACTATCTCAAAACCGCTAAGAGCGGCTATTACAGCGATTCCTACAGTCTGTTATGCCAGCTCTTCATCTCCGGCAACTGGTGGATACCCGGCAACAGCAGCCCTTCCAACGTACCGCCCAGCGTCAGCATCACCGCACCGACTAACAATAGCGCCTATACGTCGCCGGCTTCCCTGACCATTAACGCTACCGCCACAGACAGCGATGGCTCCGTTACCAAAGTGGAATTCTTTAATGGCAGTACCAAACTGGGAGAAGCTACCAGCAGTCCCTACGCCTGGACCTGGAACAACATAGCAGCCGGCACTTACACGCTCACGGCCAAAGCCACTGACAACAGTAATGGCAGCAGCACTTCCGCACCTGTAACCATTACCGTCGGTTCTGCCCCGGGTTGCAATCCCGCCGAAGCCAGCGGCGATGATGGCAACGTAGCCGCCAACGCCATCGACAACGATCTCAACACCCGCTGGTCTGCCAGCGGCGACGGGCAATGGATACAGTTCTGCCTGGGCAGCTCCCAGTCTGTTAATGGAGTAGACATCGCCTTCTATAAAGGAGACTCCCGTAAAGCTAAGTTCGATATACTTGTCAGCGCAGATGCAGCCAACTGGACAGCCGTAGCGTCCAATCTGCAGAGCAGCGGCAGCTCCCTTGCCCTCGAATCATTCTCCTTCACCGCTATAACGGCGAAGTATGTACGAATTCTGGGACATGGCAACAATCTCAACGCATGGAACAGTTATGCGGAAGTAAAAGTTAAAACGGTAGCAGCACTCGCAGGCAGCACCAGTGCTTCAATGGCCTTCACGCCAGTCAACGATGCGCCGCCAAAAGCCGGTAAACTGAGTATAGATGCTTTCCCCAACCCCTTCCGTGGAGATTTGCGCATCACTTATACCCTGGAAAAAACCGGCATAGCCAACCTTACCGTTTATAATCTTGCCGGACAACCCGTGGCCGTACTCGCCAACGGACAGCTGTCTGCCGGTACCTATCAGGCTACCTTCCGCAGTGGCAACCATGCTTCCGGTATCTATATCATCAAACTGGCACAGGACGGTAATATCATCAGCAAACGGATCGTGAAAGAATAAAACAAATGATATAATTCGGATATCTTATTATTTGGATATTTCAATTGTAACAAGTAACATTTCTTCTACATAAACAACCCCGACCAGTGGCCGGGGTTGTTTATTATCATTAAATTATATTACTGATATTACTATTTGACTTTATCTTTTTATTGACCGATATTTATAAATCCTTGAAAACATCAACTGAGAAATTTTTTATAGAGAATTTTTCATTTGTAAACCTTAGTGAACCGTAACAATATGAAGCCACATACCGTTCTGCTGATTGACGATGATGCGGATGACCGGATCTTCTTCAGCGAAGCCATAAAAAAAGTCTCGCCCGAAGTAGAGACTCATTATTGTGAAAGTGGCATGCAAGCCATTGACCTTCTCTCCCATAAAAAAATTGCCAGTCCTGACTATATCTTCCTGGACATGAATATGCCGATGATGAATGGCAAGGAATGTCTGCAGGAGCTCGGAAAGGTCATTCACAGAGGACTTACAAAAATCATCATTCTCAGCACTTCTGATATGGTGGAAGATGTACAGGAATCCATGGCGCTGGGCGCAAGGTTATTCCTCACCAAACCAGATTCCTTTGATGCACTTTGCAAAATATTGAAAGATGTCCTCGAAGAAAAATGGCAGAAATGTTTCCGGTGATCAGACAAATTTTATCTGTTCGTAAGCCGGCGCCGCATCCAGATAACCCATGGGCCTGAATTGTTTACCCTCCAGCTGATGGTAGGCCATTAAAAAAACTTCCAGCTCCCGTATCAGTTTATCGGGCATCACATCAACCTCCTTGTATACAGTAGAAACAAATGGCACCGCAATATAGCGGTCGTTCCGGATCTGTGTGCCGTCGGCCTCCCGTTGTATACCCTTGATGGCTCCTATCAACCGGCATTTGAGCATACAGCCGCTGAACGTTTTAAACTCCGATAGTACCAATATATCCAGCGGGCACCCATCTTCTCCCCTGGTACCGGGAATAAATCCGAAGTCAAAGGGAAACACCATCCCGGCGGGTAATGCCTTACTCAATACAAAAAAACGGGACACCGGGTCAAAATCAAATTTCTCACTGCTTCCTCTTGGTGTTTCAATCACCACCTGCAGCTCTTTTATAATCATGAATACGCGCTTAAACTTGGTCAACAATAAAAGAGATAAATAGCATACAACTGCACCACTCAAAAAAAATACCAATCCGTCGATACAGGAAGATTATTTACATGACAGGTAAAACAACGTTAAAAACGGCGCCCTCGCCCGGCTGGCCCACCGCGCGGATACAGCCCTTATGGTTAGTAGCAATTTTATTACATAATGCCAGCCCTATACCAGTGCCTTCATAGGCAGTACGGTTGTTGAGCCGTTGAAAAATCTGAAAGATCTTGTCTTCATACACCTGGTTAAAACCGATACCATTGTCACTCACGGTAATCTCGTAATAACTGCGGCCGCGGTCCAGTTCAGGATAATCCTTCAATGCATGTTCCGGCAGTACCCTTGAGCTGATGCGGATTTCCGGTGTTCTGTCTTCCGCAGTAAACTTCAGGGCATTGCCCAGCAGGTTATACAGCAGCTGGTTCATCTGCAAAGGGACCGCTTGTATGGCCGGCAGGGCATCAATGGTGACAAGCGCTTTTTTCTGACTGATGGTCACTTCAAAATCATTCAGCACATGTGCCATCACCTCGTTGAGATCTGTCTGCACAAATATATCTTCGGTGCGATTCAGGCGCGAGAAGTTCAGCAGGTCATGAATCAACTGCGACATCCGGCGGGCACTGATCATCATCTTTTCGACATACATTCTGGAAGTCGCGTCCAGCGCCGGCCCAACAGCCTCACACAACAAACCGGCGAAGGTATGGATTTTACGCAGCGGTTCCTGAAGATCGTGGCTGGTCACAAATGCAAACTGCTCCAGCTCCTTGTTGGACTTCTCCAGGTAGAAGTTGGCTTCGGTGAGTTCGCGGGTACGTTGTGCCACGATGGCTTCCATTTCCATGGCCACCTGCATATAACGGGCCTCGCTTTCCTGCAGAGCGGAGAACAGTTTTTTCTGTTCAGATATGTCCCTTGCTATTTTGGACACTCCGATAAAACGGCCATGTGCATCTTTCAACGGGGAGATGGTCAGGGAGATATCGATGAGCCGCCCGTCTTTGGTTACCCGCTGGGTTTCGAAGTGATCAATAGAGACGCCTTTGCTCAGTCTGTCCATGATCTCTTTTTCTTCTGCTGTGCGGTCGGGTGGTATCAGTATAAGGATGGGTTTTCCGGTCACTTCCTCGCTGGTGTAACCGAAAAGTTTTTCTGCTGCCGGGTTCCAGCTGGAGATGATACCTTCCGGTGTTTTGCTGATAATAGCATCATCGGTGGATTCCACGATAGCTGCCAGTCTGCCCATATGTGCCTGGGCCATTTTCAGTTCTGTAATATCTATCAGCATATTAACGGCGCCGGCTACACGCCCTTCTTCGTCGAAGATAGGATCTGGGTAGGGCTGCACATTCCGTCGGGTTCCGTCGGGTCTCTCCACTACTATCTCTACGTCTCTTACCGCTACTCCCTGTTGCAACGCCCGGGCCATCGGGCAGGTATCGAGTGGCAGTGGTGTGATGCCATCCGGTTCAAATATTTTCCAGGAGCCACACCACATATCGTAGCCTATCACTGGCTCTCGTCCCCACAACGCAGCGGCAGCCTGGTTGAACCACAGGATACGACCGGCTTTGTCGCAGGTATAGAGGGCTGCCGGCAGTCCTTGCAACAAATGATGATACCGGCTGTTGGCCACTTCCACAATATCATCCACGCCTTTTAGTAACATAATGGCTGCTGGCGCCTGACGGAACAGATCCCCTAACTGATGGGCCACATAGGTCCGGGCACTGGTAATGGTAGCCGTCAGCTGATCACTCACCTGCCGGAGAAAAGCCAGGTAGGCGTCATCCGGCTGACGATAAGGGTTGATTCCTGCTATCAGTACGCCATAAAGTGTATTTGTAAAATGATGTATCACCGGTATCAGCACTGCCTGGTCCGGTAGCTGCTCCCATGCTCCTGCTGGAAGCTGCCATGGCTTCTCCCGCAGCTGATGTACTTTTACTATCTGATGGGATCGTAACACCTCTGTAACAGGCCAATAAAAATTCTCATCTGTCAAGGCTACAGCACCGGGGAAAGCGGCTTCCGGCAGGTCATCTGCCGTATAACCCTTCAGGTGAGTATCGTGATCTGTCTCATAAAAAACAGCAAAAGGAAAATCGTGGCGGTTTTCACGCAGGGCCAGCAAACTATTCATGTATACGTCCTGTATCCGCCGGCTGTTGAGATTAAACGTTGTCAGGTCCTGCAGGGTCTTCATCTGACGGGCCTGCACTACATGATCAGTTTCATCAGAGACCGTACACAAGATACCTTCCGGCACACCATTGCTGCCGGGAATAGGACTCAGCGAGAAAGTATAATAGCTTTCCTGTAAATGACCATTACGTTCTGTGAAAAACAGCAATGCTTCGTTACAGGTACCCACATTGTTTTGAAGGGCTTGTTCTGCCTGGGTGCCTATCCGCTCCCAAAGGGTTTTCCAGACAGTCCTGAAGGGCTGTCCGAGGCCAGCAGGATGTTTGCAGCCAGCCAGTATCCGGCCGGCATCATTATAAAAACTGATAAGGTCCGGTCCCCACCAAACAAACATCGGCAGACCGGATGTCAGGATAATCCTGATACAGGTTTTTAAGGGCTGCGGCCATTGGTCCACAGCGCCCAGCACAGTATTTTCCCAGGGATAGTGGCGTATTAGTTCACCCGTTTCACCACCGCCAGCCAGAAAATGATACTTACCAGAAGTAACTGTATCCATGGTTCCCATCTAAACTGTTTTAGGGGTTAAATCAGCTATAAATATAATGATTTAAACACTCAGCTAAGGGAAGAGTGGTATATCAGGCCACCACAGGTTTCTTAAATGGGAGACGCCATAACGCTAATGCACAGCCCAAACATAACACCACCATCACTATCCATAATACCACGAAGCCCCAGCGTTCAATGATGAGTGCGCCACCACCCGGGCCTACCACCTGGGCAACAGACCAGGTAAGGGCGTAGGCGGCTGCATAACGTCCTCTGTTGGTATCATTCGAACGCCCCATGATGACCGCATTTACAAAGGGGAAGACCATCATTTCACCTACGGTCATAAATATAACAGCCATCAAAGCTGTCGTGATGGGCACATGGCCCGGGAACAACAGGAACAAATAACCCAGTGCTGTCACGATCACTCCGCCAACGATGTAATACATGGCCGATTTACGGCTTTCCCAGCGCCTTACCAGTACCATTTCAAATAAGGCGATAATCACCCCATTGATACCCAGCAACAGGCCAATCGCAAATTCGTCGATATGCCAGTCTGTTTTCCAGTAAATAGGGACCAGTCTGAATATTAAACTGAAAGAAGTTGTGTACAAAGTAATCCATACCAGGAAACGGAACAGGAAAACATCTTTCCAGATCGGCAGGTCACGGGGAGCAGCGGAAGCCACCGCCTTCGTACGGGGATGACCACCATCAGCCGGCAACAGTACTGTGATCAACAGTCCCACCAGTATGTATACACAGCCTTCCACCCAAAACAACAGGTGATAGTTGATGGCTGCCAGTATCCCACCAAGAGAGCTGCCCAGCGCCCAACCCAGGTTCATGGCAAAGCGGTTGAGAGAATAGGAACGGGTAAGATTTTCAGGTTTGGAATAAGCCGCGATAGCAGCCCCATTGGCCGGCCGGAAAGCTTCTGCTACAAAACTCAGGACTACTGTCATCACGCACAATACCGCAAAATGGTCAATATAACCAAAGGCGATAAACAGCGCCCCGCCTGTAATGGAAGTAAAAATCTGGACAGAACGGAATCCCAGCTTGTCAATAAAATAACCTCCTGCCAGGGAGCCCATTACCGCTCCTATGCCAAAGAGCGTGATGATCACGCCTGCATCCGCAATGGTCCAGTGTTTATTTTGGGTGAGGTACATGCTGAGGAAAGGCACCACCATCGTTCCGGTACGGTTAATTAATATCACTAGGCTCAGCAACCAGGTTTCCTTACTAAGGCCGCTGAAAGAAGACCGATAGGTCTGGGCTATCTTTGCTAACATTATCCTATTTCGTTGTTCGTCGTGCTTTTCAAAAAAATGTGGTACGCTTTTTAGTATGTAAATTTCACACTAAGCCGCTAGTTTTGATTAGTCCAGTTTCGAAAATTCAGGTAGACCAGTTTCTAACCTGCCAATTATTTAGCTTTGCACATGCCACATTCTATGATAAGTGATTACAGTAAAAGACTGCAAGCAAGAATCCTGTACCTGGTGGGCCCGCCCGAAGAAGTAACCCTGGAAAACCGCATATTCAACTCCATGTGCCTGATAGCCATACTAGTGAGTGCTGTACAGATTCCTTTTAATTATTTCACGGGACTTAAAATGACCGGCCTGCTGTTTGGCGTACTGCTCCTGGCGCTAGCGGTATTGTATTATCTCTCCCGCTTCAAAAACAGGGCATCACTCAGTATAGCCATCTCCGTGATAACAGTCAACCTGTTGTTTGGTATGGTGTATTTTGTCAGCTCCGGTATCTCCGGTGCCAGCCTGATGACTTTCACGCTGACCTTTTTTCTGGTGATGATTGTATCCCCGCGCGGGCAATACATTTGGTGGCTGGGCTTCAACCTCCTGCTGGTGGCTGCATTGGTGCTGACGGAATATTATTACCCGGAGCTGGTGCCCAACATGTACCCTGACCGTCAGTCGAAGATGGTAGACCTCTCCGCCACCTACCTCACCAGTGTGCTGGTGATATTCTTTGGTACCCTGTACCTTAAAAACGCCTACAACCGCGAAAAGCAACAGGGAGAGGAAAAAACCAGGGTACTGGAAGTAATGAATACCGAAAAAAACAAACTGTTCTCCATCATTTCCCACGACCTGCGCAGCCCGATGGCCTCCATACAATCTTATCTTGAACTAATGAAAGATATACAGCTGCCGGCTGAACAGAAATTACAACTGGAAGCCGAACTGCTGCAGATGGTGAACAATACCCAGGACATGCTCTACAACATGTTGTTATGGTCTAAAACACAGTTGCAGGGCCTTACTGTACATCTCTCCCCGGTGAATGTATATCATGCCGTGATGCCCGTCCTCGAGATTAACACCTCGCTGATCACCAACAAAGGCTTACATCTGGAAACACGTATAGACCAGACGCTGATGGCCATGGCCGATCTTAACATGCTGCAGCTGATCATCCGCAACCTGATAGGCAACTCCATTAAATTCACGGCACCCGGTGGGCATATCTTCATAGAAGCCTCCAGGCAAGGGAAAGAATGCCTCATCACCATCCGTGATACCGGCACCGGTATTGATGCGAAAAGAGCACATGAAATATTTTCACTCAAAGCACGGTCTACTTTCGGCACCAGCAACGAAAAAGGAATAGGGCTGGGCCTTTATCTCTGTAAAGAATATACCGCCGCACAGCATGGCCGTATATGGTTTGAAAACAATGCCGACCAGGGTTGTTCCTTTTATCTGGTGTTTCCTTTGGCATGAATTTAAAAAATAGTATCTTTGCCCTCACCATGTGATCTAATCCACCCACATATTAAACCTGTTCCGCTCCGGAACCTTGCTTTCAGCAAGCACTTCATCATATTTATTATTTATCAAACCCGTCTTCTGGCAAGGCCAGCAACGATTTTTTCATCTTAATATTTAAACCAATGAGACTAGCAGTCATTATTTCCACCCGCAAACATCAACCTATGTTGAACATTACTCAGACCAGAAAACAACTTTATCATGCTATTGACTGCACAACATATCCACTTTCAACTGCCGCCAAACCGGATCCTATTCGATGACCTTCATTTTTCACTGGATAAAAATGATCATGCTGCCATTACCGGAGACAACGGTGCCGGCAAATCCACCCTGCTGCGGATTTTAGCCGGGCAGCTGTTGCCTCAGCGTGGCACAGTGACCGCGCATGCACCACTATATTATGTACCACAACATTTCGGGCAGTTTAATGACCGTACAGTAGCACAGGTACTGGGCATCGATGCCAAAATACATGCGCTGAACGCCATCCTCGAAGGCGACACACAGGAACAACATTTTGAAGCGCTGGAAGATGACTGGGATATCATCGCCCGCTGCGAACAGGTATTTGACAGATGGGGTATTGCCTATATCCCACTCACCGCCTCTTTTTCCCAGCTCAGTGGTGGCGAAAAAACCCGGGTGTTCCTGTCTGGCAGCGACCTCTCCGCCCCTGCCACCATACTGCTCGACGAGCCCACCAATCACCTCGATAAAACTGCCAGAGCCCAGCTGTACGACTGGGTACAACGCAGCAACAAAGCATTGCTGATCGTGAGCCACGACCGGCAGCTGCTGGAGCTGTGTAATCCCATCTGGGAGCTCTCCGACAGCCGGTTGCAGATATATGGTGGCAACTATACTTTTTATGAGCAGAAAAAAGCAGAAGAGACGGCCGCACTGCAGCAGCAGATTGCCCATGCAGAGAAAACAGTAAGGGAAGCCCGCCAGCAACAGCAGCAGGCTATGGAAAGGCAGCAACGGGAAAATGCCCGCTCACAAAAGAGCCGTAAAGATGGGGGCATACCAAAAATTCTGATGAACGGCCGCAGAGACCAGGCCGCCCGCACCACTGCAAGAATACAGGATGTTCATGCTGAAAAAGTAGCCGGACTCCAGGCTGCACTGGACTCCGCCAGCGCCGGCGAGCAGGTGGCCCGCATCATGAAAGGCCATTTCTCCACACCACCAGGACATAAAGGCAAAATACTGGTACAGGCAGAACAACTGCAGTTCGCCTATACCGACAACAGTCCCTTATGGCCCAAGCCACTGGACATCCTCGTCAAAAGCGGCGACCGGCTGGCCATCGCCGGCCACAACGGCAGCGGCAAATCAACTCTGATACGGCTAATCACAGGCCAGCTGCCCGCCCAACAGGGAAGGCTATACGTAGCACCATTCCGCAGCCTCGTACTTGACCAGGACTACAGCACCATTGACCGCAACAAAACCGTGTGGCAACAGGCTGCTGACAACAACGAAATACAACTGGATGAAGGGAGGCTGAACACGGTACTGGTGAGGTTTCTGTTTGACCGCGACAGCTGGGATAAGCCCTGCAGTACCCTCAGCGGCGGAGAAACACTACGGCTGGCATTATGTTGCATGACCCTCAACAGCCATGCTCCCGATATGATTATTCTTGACGAGCCTACCAACAACCTGGACCTGACCAACATCCGGATGCTGACACAGATATTCGCTGCGTACCAGGGCACCCTGATCGTAGTATCACACGATGCCCGCTTCCTGGAAGAAACGGGCGTAACAGAAACCTTATATCTGACTGATTAGTTGCCCAGTGTTTTGAGCGCCAGGTAGGCCATCAGGCCGGACCCGGTTTCAAGTGCATGCTCGTCTGCATCAAAAGTGGCAGTATGCAGACCGGAAATAATACCTCTCGACTCATTACGGACACCTAGCCGGTAGAAGCAGGCATCTGCAGCATGGGTATAATAAGCAAAATCTTCTGCTGCCATCCAGATGTCCAGGTCTACTACATTATCTGCGCCCAGGTACGCTGCTGCATGGGCGCGGGTAATGTCGGTCAGTTTTTCATTATTGACCAGCACGGGATAACCCTGATGTATTTCAATATGGCAATGTCCTTCCATGCCTTCGGCAATGGAGATGGCCATTTTGCGGATCTTCTCATGTGCTTCGCGGCGCCAGGTTTCGTCCAGCGAGCGGAAAGTACCTTCCAGCCTTACCTCGTCGGGGATCACATTGGTGGCGCCGTTGGCTATCATCTTCCCGAAAGAAAGTACAGAAGGCAACATAACGTTGGCCCTTCTGCTTACAATCTGTTGCAGCCCGATCACAATATGACAGGCTATCACCACCGGATCGATGCCCAGATGAGGCATCGCACCATGTCCGCCTTTGCCTTTGACTGTGATAAATATTTCATCGTTGCTCGCCATATAACGACCACCTCTGAAACCCACTTTACCTACCGGCAGCTCCGGCATGGTATGCTGTCCCAGGATATTCTGCGGACGCGGGTTTTCGAGCACCCCTTCTTTGATCATCATACTGGCGCCGCCAGGAATCAGTTCCTCTGCCGGTTGAAAAATAAATTTCACCGTACCGGAGAAATCATCTTTCATTTTGCTGAGAATATTGGCGGTAGCCAGCAGCGAAGAAGTGTGCACATCATGACCGCAAGCATGCATCACACCATCATGCATGGACTTATAGGGCACATCATTCAGTTCCCTGATCGGCAAGGCATCAATATCTGCCCGTAGAGCGATTACCTTTCCATCGCCTGGTTTGTTGCCGCTGAGCAACGCCACCAGTCCGGTATTGGCCATCGGCTCAAAAGGAATATTGAGCTCTTTCAGTTTACCGGCAATAAATGCGGCCGTATTTATTTCCTTGTATGACAGCTCGGGGTGCGCATGCAGATAGCGGCGGTTGGCCACTGCTTCTTCCTGAATACTGTTTGCCAGTTGGCGGATTTTTTCTTTAAGCATGGGTGACAATGTTTGTTTCCTTTGCCAGAAAAGCTTTTACAAAATTGTCGTCGGTTAACTGCGGCCAGGCAGCCACTACCCGATCAATTTCTTCCAGCTGTCCGGGGGATAAAGTTTCTGCTTCATCCAGGCACCAGATACCTTCCATCAGCCCCTGCCGCCGTAATACCTCATGGATGCCCGCAATGGAGCCTTTAAACGCATTAGACGGATCAAAAAGGGCCGCATTCATATCTGTGACAGCGATACCTTGCTGTAACAGTTCTCCTGCTCCTGAATAATCCTCAAGTATACACCTTTTTATCCTTTCAAAGAGCGGTATTACCTGACTGGTCCATACAGACCAATGTCCAAGCAGACCACCGGCGAATCGTTTGATTACCTCCCGGCCGTTGACAGTAAAGCGATACGTCGTCAACAGGTCCGCCACAATATTATCATCATTGCCGGTATACAATGCAATGTCTTCGCAGCGCGATGAATGACAGACTGCCCTCATCACATCAAGTGTCTGGTAACGGTTAAAAGGCGCCGTTTTGATAGCCTTCACTCCGGGGATTTCCACCAGCTGTTCCCAGAAGCGATAACTCAGAATACGGCCGCCCACAGAGGGTTGCAGATAAAAACCAAATACCGGTATGATCTCAGAAACCGTACGCACATGTGCAATCAGTTCTCCTTCCGAAAGATGATTAAGCCCACCCAGACTTAACAGCCCCATATGATAACCATATTTTAAAGCGATCCTGGCCTCATCTGCCGCCTGGGCTGTAGGCCCGCAGAGGCCTGCCACCCGGATAAAAGGACGGGTAAGCTGTGCCACTTCTATCTCTTCTGCCGCCAGCCGCAGCACCGTTTCGTATAACCCTACCCGTGGGTCACGGATAACAAACTGGGTAGTATGTACACCTACCGCTACGCCACCGGCGCCACTAGCCATATAATAACGGGTTAGGCGGCGTTGACGGTATTCGTCCAGCTGCCGGTGCTGGTTTAAAGCCAGCGGGTGCGCTGGGATTACAGTGCCACTATATAATAAATCAGGAATCATTTTCATTTTTTTATTTTTTCATTGATGTTAGAACTGTCCTTCCCTTTCCTGGAAATGAGTTGCCTTGGAGATAGTACGGCCGCCCTGTTCCATCCAGGCCGCAGTAAGCCCTATCATTTCCTTCAGCGATACTTTGGGATAACCAAACAAACGGAAACTTTCTGCAGCATTACTTAACAAGGCAGTGGCTTCTTCTTCATGCAGAAATACCGGTGCTTTTCCGAAGATCTTACCAAACTCTCCGGCGATCCAGCGTACCGGCGCTGTTTCAGGCCCGGTGATATTCAGCAGTTTGGCTGGCACGGCACAATGTGTAAAACTACGCAGCGCCATTTCATTGGCATCGCCCTGCCAGATAACATTCACATGCCCCATGCGCAAATCGATGGGTTTACCATCGCGTACGGACTTAGCGATTTCGAGCAGTACGCCGTATTGCAGATCGTTGGCATAATTGAGCCGGTATACCAGCAACGGCGTATTGTATTTTCCGGAGAAATGCTGAAACACTCTTTCCCTTCCCAGACAAGACTGTCCGTATTCTCCTACCGGAGCGGGCGCCATCGATTCATCTGCGCCACCAGCCAGCACCGGTGTCAGCGGATATACGTTACCGGTAGAGTACACCACAATCCGGGAGTTACGGTATTTTTCCGCCACTCTTCCCGGCAGATAGGTATTCATAGCCCAGGTGAAGGCTTCTTTGCCGGTGGTACCGAATTTAGTACCGGCGAGGTATAATACATTTTTTACGTCCGGTAGTGCAGCCAGATCTTCTTCATTCATCAGATCAGCGGCGATGGTTTCGATACCATCTTGTTCCAGCTGTTCCTTTAAACCTGGCTCTGTAAGCCTGGATACGCCTATCACCTTGCGGGGCACACCGGATTTGTCAATTGCCTGTTTGGCCAGTTTAGCCAGACTAGGGCCTATTTTACCGCCCACACCCAGGATAAGGATATCTCCTTCCAGTGCCGCCATTTCCGCCACCAGCGCAGCTGACGGCTGCAGCAGTGTTTCCACTGCCGCCTGTATATTTTCGCTCATATTGTTTTTATTTTATGTTGAAAGATGATAAACTGATTTGTTGCGCGCTGTCGCTGTCCAGAAACAGTATGGCTGCCGGATGCCTGCGCAGCGCGGTAGATGGATATTGTTCCTGTATAGCGCCATGGACTGTATGTTTTACGGCAGCAGCTTTATTTTTGCCAGGTACCATACAATAGATATAACGGCCACGCATCAACGCAGGAACCGTAAGCGTGAGGGCATAACGTGGTACGAGCGTGATGTTGGAGAAACAGCCGTCGTTGACCTGTTGCTGGCGGCAAGCCTCATCAAGGTCCACCACCTTTACCAAAGCCGGATCGTTGAAATCCGCTACATGCGGATCGTTGAAGGCGATGTGTGTATTTTCGCCGATGCCCATGTTCACGATATCGGGAGGATACGCTTGCAATAAAGCAGCATAGCGACTGCATTCCGAAGCCGTATCCACAGCATTGCCATCGAGATAAAACACTTCCCGGAAAGGGAGCCTGGAAAAAATACGTTCCTTCAGGAAGTTGCCGAAGCCCTGTGGAGCATCGGCCGCCAGACCTACGTATTCATCCATATGAAAAGCGTTCACTCTCTCCCATTCGATTCCCGGCTGCAATATCAACGCTTCCAGGAACTCCTGCTGGGAAGGCGCGGCAGCAAAGATGATGTTGACAAAAGGCTGTTCTTTCAGCAGCTGCCAGATCCTGGTGGCGACCTTGTCTGCAGCAACAACGCCCATGACTATACGGGAAGGATGTATCTGTACCTCTAATGTATCTGTCTTAAATGATCGCATGACTAAGAAATTTCTTTTACAACGTTGTCTCTTTACCGTACATCTGTTCTCCTTCTATAAAAACGGTACTTACCTGTATCTGTTCATCAAAAAAAACAATATCAGCATCTTTACCTGCTACCAGAGATCCTTTCCTGTCATCTATACCAGCAATAGACGCCGGTGTGGCCGTGATCATCTGTATGGCCTCCTGCAAGGGCACTTCGGCCAGTTGCACCATGGTACGCACCAGTCTGTCCGCTGTGGCCACACTGCCGGCAAATGAAGTACGGTCCGGCAGTTTAGCTACTCCATCTTCCACCAACACCTTTATACCATTATGCAATCCCCCTAAAACGCTCTCCCCTGGCGGCATTCCCGCGGCACGCATGGCATCGGTGATCAGCGCCGTTTTACCTGGTCCTTTGATCTTATACACCAGCTTTAATAAAGGAGCCGGCAGGTGAATCCCATCAGCGATGATCTCTACTGTCATATTATCAATCAGGAAAGCTGCTTCTACCACACCGGCATAACGAAAGGCGTTGCGGCGTGTGACACTGGACATGGCAGAATACAAATGGGTAATATGCGTATAGCCGTTCTCGTAAGCTTCCAGCATTTCTTCATAAATAGCATCAGTATGCGCGGCGGCGGCGAGTATACCGCGGGAACGGAGATAACGGCCAAAAGGTAATGCTCCCGGCAGCTCCGGGGCAGCACTCCAGCGTACCACTGCATCTGATGCGGCCAGCACTTCCATATATTCGGCTTCTTCCGGATTACGGATATAACGCGGGTCCTGTGCTCCCCGCTGGCTCATGGCTACATAAGGACCTTCCAGGTGAAGCCCGGCAAAACGGGCGCCGGTAGTATTCTGTGCATGTGCGGCTTCATATATTTCGAGCGCCTTGAGTAAACTGGCCCTGTCACTACTCAGTGTAGTAGGCACCATCGTAGTGGTACCATATTCCAGATGTTTCTCCGCTACTTTAAGAAAAGCTTCCACCGTACCATCCATAAAATCATAACCACCGCCACCATGGATATGCAGATCTATAAACCCCGGAGACACATACTGTCCACCTGCATCTATCACCGTCGCATCAGGCATTTCCACATCCCGTTCACTCACCGCCAGAATACGCCTGCCTTCTGTAATCAGCGTACCATTACGTATGATCCGGTAAGGTGTGATAATATGGCCATTGACAATCTTATACTTTCTCTGTTCCATGCAACTGTTTTTCCGGTTGAATTTTTATAGAACTGGTCCACTGTCTGATACGATGACCATAAAACGCGTAAAAAATCAGGTACAGATAACAGGGAAACAGCACCCAATAAGCATGACGCACATCATACCTGTCTGCAAAATAACCATACAAAGGAGGCAGCATAGCATTGCCGCTTAACCCCATGATCATCAGGGAAGCTCCCAATTTAGTGAAACGTCCCAGGCCATCCAGCGCCAGTGGCCAGATACCAGCCCATACCAACGAATTAGCAAAACCCAGCAGCGCTACAAACCAGATGGAGATATCAGTAGTATGTCCCAGCAGTTTTACTTCTCCCCGCATGTAAATAATGCCCAGTGTAAATAAAGCGCCTAATACCGTACAGATACGCAAAGCATTGACCTGACTCAGTATACGCGGGATCGTTATAATGCCCAGCAGATAACCGCAGATGGTGACAAATAACGTATAGGAGGGAAATGTTTTGGCTTCCATCAAGGGAATATGCATGGTGGTGGCATAACCAATAATGGTATCAATAGCTACCACCTGCGTGCCTACATGCAGAAAAATGGCCACAGCTCCGAGTATCAGATGCGGGAATCCAAAAATATTTTTCTTGCCCGCATTGGCCATCGCTACCGCCCCGTCTTCCTGCTCAGTATTAATATCCGGCAAAGGAGAATAACGCACCAGCAACCCCAACATAAACAAGACAGCTGCCACTACAGTATAAGGCGTGATCACTCTGCGGATCAGTTCATCGAGAGCTGCTTCCTTAGCGGCGCCCGTCACATGTTGCAGTTGTGCAAACAAACCGCTGTCAGTAGGCTTTAATATCACAGCAGCAAAGATCAACGGCGCGATAATACCTGCGCCCTTGTTGCAGATCCCCATGATACTGATACGTTGTGCCGCGCTTTCCTTAGGGCCCAGTATCGTGATGTAGGGATTGGCAGCTGTTTGCAATACCGCCAGCCCCAACCCGATGGTAAATAGTCCTAACAGAAACACCTCATAAGTTCGGGTCATTGCTGCCGGAATAAAAATAGCCGCACCCAAAGACATCGTCCAGAAGCCGATCATAATGCCCTTCTTAAATCCCACTGCCTTCAGCAGGTAAGAAGAAGGGACCGACATAATAAAATAGGAAATATAAAAAGCGAAGGCTACAAGGTAAGATTGAAAATTGGTCAGCTCACAGGCAATCTTAAAATACGGTATCAGAATGGCATTCACCCAGGTTACGAAGCCGAAGATAAAGAAGAGCATTCCGATGATCAGGATAGAAATCACGGTATCACGACGACTCATATCAATTACGAATTACGATTTTAGAATTACAAGGTTGGTTCCCATCCTGGCTGGTACTCCCGTTTCCAGTATTGTTGTGCCGCGGCATCATTCAGGATATGCCCGTTGCTGGTATCGATATGCAGGGCATTGCCGGTACGCAGTGCGATATTGCCCAGCTGGCATAACAGTGTACTTTGATAACCACCCAGAATGTCTGCATTCAGTGGAGAGCCTTTACGGATACCTTCAAAGAAATTCTGAATATGCAGCGCATCCAGTGTTTCAGCGGGATTCATCAGATTGCGCGGATCGATGATAACCTGGTTTTTTACTTCTTTTACTACTTTATTCTCCAGATCATAAATCGTATAGGCGTTACCGTCGATTACCAGAGAGCCTTTTTCTCCATAGAAAATAACACCTACAGAGTTACCTTCCACGGTACGCCCGTTACAGCTACGGCCTTCCCAGGTCATGCTGGTATTATTGGGAAACTCCAGCGTGATCACTTGTGTGTCAGGGGTTTCCCAATCATCCTGGTAACGGTAACGGCCCCCCGCAGAGGTAACGCGGCTGGGATATTCCACGCCAAGGCCCCAACGCATGAGGTCAATCATATGGGTGCCATTATTGAGTGCTTCACCGGTACCCCAGTTCCAGAACCAGTGCCAGTTGTAATGGATAAGGTTGTCTTTGAGCGGGCGGCGGGGCGCAGGTCCCTGCCACAGGTCATAGTTGAGCCATGCCGGCACATCGATCTCTTTACCGCGGCCAATAGATTCACGGTTGTTGGTATACCAGCCTTTAGCGAAGTAAGCCCGCCCGATAGTACCACCACGTACCTCACGGATGGCAGCTTCCACATTTGGCCAGGAACGGCGCTGATTGCCCATCTGGATGACCGCTTTATATTTTTCTGCTACTTTTACGAGCAGCTCTCCTTCATACGGATTGTGGCTACAGGGTTTTTCGAGGTATACATGTTTGCCTGCCTTGGCAGCCAGGATGGCGGCCGGTGCATGCCAGTGGTCTGGTGCCGCTACCACCAGTGCATCCATGTTTTTATTTTCAAGGGCTTTCCGGAAATCGGGTACTGCCTTGGGTTTGGCCTGTGTGATTTTAAAAACGCTGTCGATACATTTTTCTGCTGCGCGGGTATCCACATCAGAAACAGATACCACTTCACAATTTTTTTGGCGGGCATAGTTGTTGGCCAATGCAAGACCGCGGGAATTTACGCCCATCATACCTACACGTACACGTTCGTTGGAACCCATGATACGTGCATAACTGGCTGCACTGAAACCCGGCAGCATACCACCCAGCATGATGGCAGCAGTACCTTTGGTTGTTTTTTTCAGGAAGTCTCTACGGGACGCCTTCATAAGCTTTCAGATTTTTGGGTATTGGAATTACAGGTTATTAAATATTGATGGCGGGCAGGGCAACGGGTTTTCCGCCTTTACGTTTGCTTTCTTCGGCCGCTTCCATAAACGCCAGGATCTCCAGTGTCTCTTCCGGTTTTACCGGAGGCACGCCTGTACGGAAAAAGGTGGCGATCTCCTGCAGCAGTGCATCGTAGCCTTTAAAAGGGCCTAACAGCTGATTGCCTTTTTCGCCGAATACGCGGCCGCCAAAATCATCGGGACTGTTGCGGGTACCTCTGAACGTGCCGATGCGATCATCGCTCCACTGTCCTACTACCACATCATTACCGGGGGTATTAAAGCGGGTAACGGTTTTGCAGCCGCTGCCCATTACCGCGAACAGCGTTTCTACTCCGTGGATACCATACCAGAACAAATCGGGATGTGTTTTTTCCAGGGCGGCAGGACTGAAAGTATCAGCACCGGTTACTTTACCGATAGCTCCCTGTTGTACTTGTTTGACGCTGTCCATAAAACGCAGGGCAGAAGAAGAAAACATTGGTGCGTTGTACTTTTTTGCTGCCTTTACAATGGCAATACCATCTGCGAGTGATGCCGCCAGGGGTTTATCAATGAAGATTTTTTTCCCTGCTTTGATGACCGGCATAGCTTGTGCCAGATGCGGACGGCCATCATTGGATTCCAGCAATATCACATCTGCTTTTTCCAATAGTGCAGCCATTGAATCCACGATCTCCACTCCCATTGCTTTTACTTGTTCGATATACCCTGGCAGTCGTTTTTTATTCAGCTCGATGTCGGGGCTTGTTTGCGGAAAGGCCGCCACTACTTTCATTCCTTCCAGACCGGGTACTGTTACCGGGTTGTTGAAATTTTTGGTGAAAGCGATTGCATGGGAAGTATCGAGGCCGATGATACCGATGCGGATCAGTTTATCAGAATGACTGGTATTCATGCCATACAAGGGCCGGAGGTTTCCTAATAAACCTGCTCCGATGCCGGCCAGCGCGGTATTACGGATAAAGTTGCGGCGACTGTTTTTCATGTTGGAATTTTTGCGGATACTTTTATAATTGTAAGGACTACACTTACCGGTGTCCTATTATATATCTGTTCACAGTTGGCCTCTCTTGTAAATTTCAGTTGATCACTTCATTCCGGAGTAATAAATTTCATTTTCCGGGTACGTACCCGAAAAATACTTCTTTTTTTGAGATTGCACAATGTTTTTTTATAAAAAATGATAAACGCTTTCTTTTATTTCCCGAAGAATGTACCTATCTTTCGGTAACGTACCCGGAAAAATGCCGATCATCATCCAAAATCAATACTACAAGGGATATCATCCCTATATCAGCAGGTATCTGCATACATCTGAAAAAAGTAAAAATCAACCTGATGTCATCACCTGGAACAACAATGGAAAAAACGCCGGCAACTGCCAACGGCAACGTTCAAAAAAAACATAGCTATAAGGCCTGGTTACAATCACTCGGGCCAGGACTCATCACCGCCGCACTGGTATTCGGACCCAGCAAAGTCACCATCGCTTCTATTATGGGCGCAAGCTATGGTTTCTCCTTATTATGGATTGTGGCGGTAGCTATCTTCTTCATGATCATCTTCACCACCATGGCTGCACGGGTGGGCATCGCCACCAGCGAATCCTTACTCAGCACCATCAGCCGCAAATGGGGGATACCGGCACGCATCGTCATCGGAGTGGGTGTATTCCTGGTAACAGCCTCCTTTCAGGCCGGCAACTCTATTGGCGCCGGTATCACACTGGCAGAAGCCACCCATTCCAGCAAAACCATCTGGATCATCGTCTGTAATATCGCTGGTATCAGCATCCTGTTTTTCCGCACCTTCTATAAGATGCTGGAAAAAATTATGATAGGACTTATTATCATGATGTTGTTTGCCTTTATGGTAACGATGATCCTCTCCCACCCCCCTGTAACGGGCATTGCCACCGGTTTTGTTCCGACCGTACCTACGGGTTCACAAAAACTTATCATCGCCTTTATGGCCTCCTGCTTCTCTATTGTGGGCGCTATCTATCAATCCTATCTGGTACAGGAGCGTAAACGTTTAAGACCAGAGGTTAGCCTCACCGGAAAAGAGACATTGCCCGGTATGCTGATACTTGGCTTCATGAGCGCCACCGTGATGATCTGCGCCGCTACGGTATTACACCCCGCCGGCATCAAAATCAATAACGCCACCGATATGGCCATCGCACTGGAACCCGTATTTGGCAACGCCGCTTCCGGATTATTCCTGGTAGGCCTCTTTGGCGCTTCCTTTTCTTCCCTGCTAGGTAATGCAGCCCTGGGTGGCACCTTACTGGGAGACGCCCTCGGTTATGGCGGGCAACTCAGCTCCGGCATAGTTCGTACATTCATTGCCGTTATCATGATCATCGGCGCCAGTGTGGCTATCACTTTTGGCAAGCTGCCACTGGAACTGATTGTGCTTGCACAGGCTGTCACCATTTTTATCGTACCGTTTATCGGCATTGCGCTCTATCTTGTAGCCAATGACGCCACCGTCATGGGACCGCTGAAAAACAACACCTTCACCAACATCGCCGGCGCCATCGGGCTGATAGTGATGCTCCTGCTGGCCGTAAGCAACGCCATCACCCTGTTCTTTTCGTAAACCATCCTTACAAGTTACCGCGTATATGAAACGTATCCGTATCCTCCTGCTGATCCTGGTATTTGCCACAGGCATCTATTTCCTGCTAAGACCCTCCACGAGCGGCTTTCAACAGCCGATAGAAGCTACCCTTCAACTGGACAAGACCACACTCGGCATCAGCACCATCGTATCAGACCTAAACGTACCCTGGGAAATAGCCTGGGGCCCCGACAACCAGATCTGGTACACCGAACAAAGCGGCACTATCAGTAAAGTAGATCCGCATACCGGCGTAAAAAAACTGTTACTCAGCATCCCTGATGTATACCGTCAGCGCACACTGGGCCTCTTGGGTATGGCCATACATCCGGATAAAAAGCTGCCTTATGTTTTTGTAGACTATACCCATCTCAACAAAGACTCTTCCATCGTATCACGGCTGGTGCGTTATACCTATACCACCGATACCCTGAAAGACCCGCTGCTACTGCTGGAGCTGCCCGGTAATACCGGACATAACGGCTCCCGTGTGGCCATCTCTCCGGATGGTAAAGTGTTGCTTTCTACCGGTGATGCCGCCCATGATCAGCTTGCACCAGACACTGCATCGCTGAATGGTAAAGTGTTACGCCTCAACATCGACGGTACAGTACCTTCAGATAATCCTTATCCTGGCAACTACCTCTGGTCCAGAGGACATCGTAATATTCAGGGCCTCGTGTTTACCGATAAAGGCCGGCTCTTTGCCTCCGAACATGGCGACGCCACCGATGATGAACTGAACCTCATTCAAAAAGCCGGCTACTACGGATGGCCCAGCATAGAAGGTTATGCAGACCGTCCGGATGAAAAAGCCCATGCCGACTCCTTCCCTTTCATCGCACCACTCAAAGCCTGGACACCTACGATAGCACCCGCAGGTATAGACTACTATCACTCCGATAAAATACCGGAATGGAAAAACAGCCTCCTGCTGGGCACTTTGAAAGCTGCCAGTCTCCATGTGATACACCTCAGCAGCACCCAGGATGCTGTTACCAGTGAAGACATCTATTTCTCCGGTAAGTACGGCCGTCTGCGGGATATCTGCATTTCTCCGGAAGGCGATGTCTATATCGCCACCAGTAACCGCGACTGGAACCCGGGTAAAGGATTCCCGTTGCCACATGACGACCGTATCCTGCGCATCGCTGCACTCCGTCCGGGAGAGAAGGTACCGGCCACGGCTACACGCGAAACAGCCAAAGCTGCTACCGTAACTGCTGCCAGTTCAGGCGCCGGCATCTACAAAAATTATTGTGAAGCCTGTCATAAACCAGATGGCAAAGGTGTACCGTCCTCCTTCCCAGCCCTGGCAGGCAATAAGCTGGTGACCGGCGATGCGAAGCCGCTGATACAAACCATCCTGCAGGGCCGCAGCGGCGATACCAAAAGCAAAACCAGCACCTACAGTGAACAAATGCCCGCCTTCAACTTCCTGAAAGATGAAGAGATCGCGGCCGTGGCCACTTACATCCGCAGCAGCTGGGGCAACAGCGCCGACAGCATCAGCACTGACACCGTCACCAAAACAAAACAGCACTGACAAATGAAACCTGCCACCATGAAGCAAAATATTATCTTTGCCACCATAACCACCGCATTATTGTCTTGCGGTACTAGCCATCAAAAACAATCCGCCATGCACCTGATCGCTTTAGATCCCGGGCACTTCCATGCCTCTCTGGTACAACAACAGATGTATCCCGGTATAGACTCCACCATCCGGGTGTTTACACCGGAAGGTCCGGAAGTAAAACAATACCTGGCCAGTATTGAGCGGTTCAATCAACAAACCGATCCGCCCGTACACTGGGCTACCGACGTATATACCGGTCACGACTATCTGGAGAAAATGCTGCAACAGCCGCCCGGAAATATTGTGGTGATCGCCGGTAACAACCGGCTAAAGGCAACGTATATACGCCGTTCTGTACATGCCGGGCAACATGTGCTGGCAGACAAGCCCATGGCTATAGACGCCGCCAGCTTCGATTCCCTGCAGGCCGCCTTTCAGGAAGCCGCCGATAAAAAAGTACAGCTGTATGATATCATGACAGAACGTTATGAAATCCGTAATACCCTCCAGCGTGAACTGGCACTGCTCCCCGATGTATTTGGCACATTGGAGCCAGGCAGTCAGCAAGACCCTTCTGTGGTAAAAAACAGCGTTCATCATTTCAAAAAACTGGTAGCCGGCAAAACCATGGTACGTCCTGCATGGTATGTTGATGAAACACAGCAGGGAGAAGGGATTGTAGATGTGACCACCCACCTTGTAGATCTCGTGCAGTGGACTTGTTTCCCGGAGCAAACCATCCACTACCGTACAGACATACACGTAGACAGCGCCAGACGCTGGGCCACTCCCATGACATTGCAACAGTATTCAGACATTACCGGACAAAACAGCTTCCCTGAATATCTGCATAAAAACATCAGCAAAGACAGCATACTGCAAGTATATGCCAATGGCGCCTTTGACTATACCATCAAAGGAATACATGCCAATATATCCGTTACCTGGAACTACCAGGCGCCTGAAGGTACCGGCGACACACATTATTCCCTGCTCCGCGGAAGCCTCGCATCCCTGATCATCCGCCAGGGCGCCGAACAACAATACAAACCAGTATTGTACATAGAATCCACTCACTGTCACGACAGCACCTATACGAAAATGGTGGAATCCCGTATTGCTGCGCTGACACATAAATACCCAGGCCTGTCTCTCAAAAAAAATGACAAAGGCTGGGAAGTGGTAATACCGGAAACACTGGCTAAAAAACACGAAGCCCTTTTCGGCAAGGTGATGCAGCAGTTCCTGGAATATATACGGAACAACAACATGCCTGCCTGGGAAGTACCCAATATGCTGGCCAAATACTACACTACCACACAGGCGCTCACTTTAGCCCAACAAACAGCGTCCCGTCAGTAGCCTTATATTTGCAAAAATTATAACCATTTTTATCATGAAGAAAAAAGCGGCCGAACAACCCCTCGGCGTAAAGGAAATCGCCAGAAGAGCCAATGTAGCTATCGCTACAGTGGACAGGGTTATCCATAACCGGCCAGGTGTTTCCCTCAAAACAAAAAACAAAATAGAACAGATCATACAGGAACTGAACTACCAACCGAATATACTGGCGAGACGACTAGCATCCCGAAAGGTGCTGCGTCTCGCTACGCTTATCCCGAAAGTCTCCTCCGAAGAAACCGACTTCTGGACCCTGCCACTGGCCGGCATTCAGAAAGCAGAAGAAGAGATCAAACAGTTTGGGGTAAAAATAGAACCTTATTACTTTGACCTGAATGACCGGAAATCTTTTGTGAAGACGGCCAAACAGATGCTGAAAGATCCTGCTGATGGCATTTTACTGGCTCCTTCGTTTATAGAAGAATCTGTTTCGTTTATCCGTTCCTGTAGTAAACTGAACATCCCCTACGTTTTTATCAATTCAGATATTCCTCAACAGGAAAGCCTCTGTTATATAGGTCCCGACCTCTTTCGCAGCGGTTATCAGGCCGGACAGCTCGTCCATTATTGCACACCGCGCCACAGCGGCATACTCGTGCTCAACATCTCCCGGGAAATAGAAGACCATCACCACCTCCTGCGAAAAGAAGAAGGGTTGAGAGCCTACTTCAAAGACAGCAAAAGGCCGGTCATCAAATGCGATATCCGGCAAACAGACCAGCGATCTATCGAAAAAGAATTATCGAAAGCGCTGCAACATCACCCCGGCATCAAAGCCATTTTTGTCACCAACTCCAGAGTAGCGGCTGTTTCCCACTATCTCGAAAAAAAAGGCAAAAAAGATACCCTGCTCATTGGTTATGACTTCACGCAGGAAAATGTGCTACGCCTCGATCAGGGCCACATCGATTTCCTCATCTGTCAGCAGCCGCAAGAACAGGGCTATCGCGGCATCATGGCTTTATATCAGAGTCTTGTGCTGAAAGTACCGGTAGAAAAAACACATTTTATGCCTATTGATATCATCACCAAAGAAAATCATCAGTTTTATTGTGATTTATATGATTTTACTGATTCTCCTGATAAGCGAAGAAAGTGAGGTTAAAAAATGATTTTAGTTTTTCGCCCTTATATCTGCTTATCAGGAGAATCAGTAAAATCATATCAATCACAGTTACGCATAACGGATATAGAAGTACAACACCAGCGCTGTTATAAATCCCCACCAGAGTGTTGGATTACGCCAGCCACGGGATTGACGCAGCAGGTCCGGCGGCAGTTTTAAACTTTCGCGGTTCCAGATAAGTCCTTCCAGACGGGCTTCAGGCACAGGTTTGGTGAGCAGACTCACGCCGGCGCATACCAGCATACAACTCCAGAAAACGATGCCGGTACGGTTAAAGAAAGGCATAGCCGGATAGATGATTTCCATGGCGATAGACAACGGGATTGTGAGTAAGCCAGCTGCCAGCGCACCTGCATGCGTAGTACGTTTCCACAGAATACCCAACAGAAACATGGCTGCAATACCAGGCGTAAACAAACCATAAGCATTCATCAGATACAGGAAGACCGGTTTTTTGGATTGTGTCAGAAACAACCCTGTGCATAAGATGCCGATCACAATGATGACAGCACCGGCCCATCTGCCGAAGCGCACCGCTTCTGCTTCCGTAGCCTTTTTACGGAAATAGGGAAGATAAATATCTACGGTAAGAATCGTTGTACAGGAGTTGATCGCTCCCGAAAGATGTGACATCACGGCAGCTATCAAACCGGCCATCACCAAGCCTACCAGGCCGGTGGGCAACAGTTTCTCTACCAGTGTGGGGAACAGCAGATCAGGTTTTTCAAGATGAGGAAATAGTTTAGGTGCCACTAGTGCCGGCACGGTAATGATAACAGGAATCAGGAATTTGAGGTAGTCGCCAAAGACCACGCCCATGCGCGCATGCCATTCGTTTTTGGCGGCCAGCACCCGTTGTACGATAAACTGATTGGTGGCACAGTAAAATACACTGATACACAATACACCCCCCAGATACATGGTCCAGGGAAAATCGGGATCGTTGGCAGGTAGAATGAGGTCCCAATCCTTTACGGTATCTGTAATGGCCGATACACCTCCTGCAGCGTTGACGGTTGCAATAGTGAGTGCAATACCCCCCATCACCAGTACAATCAACTGCAGCATCTCTGTGTATATCACCGCCCGCAGACCGCCGGCAATCGTATAAACACCGGTGATCAACGCCAATATCACCACGCTGGTCATCACTGAAATACCTAATAGAGAATGTAATGACAACGCGCCCAGATATAATACTGCACTTATTTCTACGAGCACATAAGTAAGCAGGATCAGACTGGCGTAAGTAGTTCTTGCAGCCGTTCCAAAACGTTTCTCCAGAAATTCAGGTACTGTATAAAATCCGTTGCGGATATAAAATGGAAGGAAGATCCATAACAAGGCATTGAAGCCCATGAGGATGGCGCCCCATTCCATGGCAATAGCCACAAAACCGCGGCTATAGGCTACGCCCATGGCCCCTACCAGATGATGGCTGCTGATGTTGGCAGCAATGATGCTGCCACCGATCATCCACCAGGGCAGTTTATCACCGGCCAGAAAATAATCCCTTTTTGTTTGCTGGCCTTTGCGGGAGGCATAGATGCCCAGGCCAATTACGCCCAATATATACACTCCAAAGATGATGGCATCGAGTAAGGTCAGGTTAAGGTTCATGCGGATTGGATCATTCGTTGTGAAATAGTGATGGCAGTGTGGATCAATTGTTCCAGCGAACCTTGCTGAAAGGGTGTTTGCCATACAGTATAACTGTGATGGCTAAACGATGCTGAAGGTGGCAGATAACCAGCATAACCGTTTACAATATTCATAACGGCCACAGTTGCCGGAGCCAGCTGTTGCCGTAGTTCCTGCTGAAGCAAAGAATAGGCCTCGTTGGGCTGTCCGGCGAGTATCGTATTTCCCAGCCTCCATATCCATAGCGGCATTTTTGCCACAGTGCCTTCGCCTACAGTCTTACGGATACCTCGCTGACGCCACAGCCGTTCTTTGATCACATGATGTTCACAGGTGGCCCATGCAGCTTCTATCTCCGCCAGTGAAGGCATCGGTTTCAGCGGCATTTCCACCAGCGTCATTTCAGCCAGCAGCGTGGTAGTCGCCGGGGCGGGTGTTTTTTTCCAGATACCCAGCGAAGCACCGGATTCCACCACGCCGGTAAAAGTAAGCGTAGTATCCGGTGGCAGCATCCCTTCCAGTACAGAGAGCACAGCATAACCCAGCTGACGGCCATAACCATCGGCCAGCGAAGTATCACCACTGTATTGTTCTGCAGGCGATAACTCACCGGAAGCGCCCTGCAAAAAGAGGCAGGGAGCCGCAGTAGCAGCTTCCACTACGGTACGCATTCCACCAATATAGTCGGGCGACAGCAGCTGGTTTTCCCAGGCCAGCGTGGTAGGATGACAGGCATAGTTTACAATAGTGCCGGTCACCTTACCGGCGTTGTCTGTAATACGGCCTACCAGCACCGTATCATCAGCGCTGACAGCAGGGTTGTACCCTACTACCAGGCGATCACCGCCAGGCTCTGGGAAATCGCGGTTCACGGCCAGGTTACAGCTCCCATATTGCCAGGTGAGCGTTGCCGGCTGTGCATCTGCCAGTGCGCGGCGGATACAGCTGACAGCCTTCTCCTGCAACTGCTGAAGATATGGAATGATATATTGACCACCGGGTTTGCCCGCATCTTCACTGAAAGTACTGGGGCCCGCGTGGGTATGAGTCAAACAAAACATCAGGCGTTCTTCCGGCAGGGACAAGGCCTGTAATATGCCCTGCCGCAGTGTTTTTTCATCGGCAGCACTTTTCCACCAGCCCAGGTCAGCAGATACTAACACTAACGGCTGTACGTTCTTATCGGTTTGAAAAGTGATACAGGTGAGGGTCAACGGCATATGAACACCTGCCGCCACATCATGGGTGGCAGCTCCCCAATTGCGTGCAAAGATGCCCACCGGCGGCGTAATGTCTTCCCTGGATAGGCCTATTATTCCGTGATAGTTCGTCATGTTTCAATTTTGTTACAACAAAGACAATCCGCCATCCATCAGCAATACGCTGCCGGTGATATGTCTGTTTTCCGGATCACACAACCGTACTACCTCCCGGGCCACCTGCTGCGGCGTAATCAGCTGCCGTACCGGTGTTCTGAGACGAGCCAGCTCTTTCTGCTCCGGTGCTTGTTCCCATACCGTCCGACTAAGTCCGGCATCTACATAACCCGGCGCGATCTCGTTGACCATAATACCATGCGGAGCCAGTTCCAGTGCCATACATTTCGACAACATCCGCAAACCAGCCTTGGATACCGAATAGGCCGGAATATGACTGTGCACCGCTTCAGCAGCCCAACTGCCCACAAACACCACACTCCCCATGGCAGCCTTTTCCAGCAACCGACTGGTAACGGCACGGGCTATATGAAAAGCACCATCCAGGTTTACCCGCAGCTCTTTACTCCATTGCTCCGCTGTAATCTGGTAAAGACCGGCAATAGTGACAGTAGCCGCATTGGCCACCACCATGCTCACCAGCCCCAGAGCTGCTTCAGCAGCCTGTAACCAACTGTCTACCGCCGCTGCATCAGACACATCTACCTGTGTATAATGACAAGGCACACCGATAGCCTTCAGTTCATTCAGCAGAGGCTCTGCCTTCTCTGCGGGCTGAATATCTCCCAATGCAACACCTGCGCCCTGCTCCGCAAACGCAATGGCCACAGCCCTGCCAATGTCGCCCAGGGCGCCACTGATCAGGACTGTTTTTTCTTTCAATAATTTTTTCATACCCATTATTTTACCAGTCACCTACACTGCCGTCTTTATAAAAAGTACGCTGTAATACTTCCTGCTGAAAAGGATGTTTTTTCACCACCGCTTCATTGATTTCTATTCCCAAACCCGGACGGGCATTGGGTTTCACAATCCTTCCCTTTTTCTCTACCGTAAACCCTTCGCTCACTACTTCTTCGCGCCAGGGCACATCATTGTGCACACTTTCACAAATACTGTAAGATGGTGTGGCAAAGCCCAGTTCAATGGAAGCAGCTGTACTCACCGGTCCCTGCGGATTATGTGGCGCTACAGCCACACGGTAAGCTTCTGCCAGCGCAGCAATACGTCTTACTTCACTTAATCCGCCGCAATGGGTGATATCCGGCTGTATAACACTCACCGCGCGCTTCTCCAGCATATCGCGGAAAGCATGTACGCCCACCAGCCTTTCACCGCTGGCAATCGGCGTTTTCACCGCATGTTGTATGCGGGCAATATCATCCATCGCTTCCGGCCAGCAAGGCTCTTCAAAGAAATAAAGTCCGTATGGCTCGAGCGCCTTTGCAAACTGCAGCCCCATCAACGGACTAGGGCGTGCATGGCAGTCCACCATGATATCAATATCTTCTCCTACAGCATCACGCATGGCCTTTACACAGGCTTCCGCATAACGAATGGGACGTAACCCTTCCAATGGCATTGTTTCCGGCACGGCCATGGATTTAAAGGCGGTAAACCCTTCTTCCACGGCACGTTGCGCCAGCTCCCCAAAACGGGCTGCATCATCCGGCCTCGTCTCATAAAAATCTTCCATCTTACCACCACCCAGATGACAGTACAGGCGGATGTAATCCCTTACTCTTCCACCCCACAGCTCATGACAAGGTACACCATGTATTTTGCCGAGGATATCCCATAACGCGATGTCGATACCGCTGATAGCCGTGCCCCTTACAATGCCGTTGCCATGCCAGAAATGCTGACGGTACATCATCTGCCAGAGATATTCAATACGGCGTGGATCTTCTCCTATCAGCAGCTGGCTGATATCTTCCACCGCACCTACTACTGCTCTGGTATGCCATTCCAGTGTGGCTTCTCCCCAGCCCCACAGTCCGGGCTGGTCTGTCACAATTTTAATAAAGATCCAGTTACGCATCCGCGCGTGGCAAACCTGTGTTTCTATCGCCGTTATCTTCATAGCGCTGCTAATATTGATTGGGTTTTTTCCAGTGTTTCTTCGATGTCCTGTGTCGTATGCGCATAGGAGATACTGCCTTGTTTGATCGGTAAGGGGAAGTTAAAGATCCCTTTTTCGATCAGTTTCAGCCTGTATGCTTTATCAAACGCAAAATCATGATGCTTCAATATGTCGTGATAATCTACTGGCATATGGTCCATAAAATACACACAAAAAGCGGAACCCTGGCGCGCAATCTGAAAAGGACGGCCTGTAGTCCGGAAGATGTCCTGCAGGCCGTTTTCCAGCAACTGTCCCAGCGCGTTGACATGGTCGTATACACCAAACTCAGGAGCAGCCAGCTTTCGTACAGTGGCGATAGCTGCCGCCGTGGTCAGCGGATGCGCATTGAAAGTTCCTGCGATGAGCACTTTTTTGTTTTTATCAGGATGGATGAAATAGTCCATGTATTTTTTCTTTCCGGCGATAACGCCCACCGGATAACCATTGGCAACAGCTTTACCGAAAGTGCTGAGGTCAGGCGTAACACCGCACAACTGCTGATAACCACCCAGCGCATGACGGAAGCCTGTTTTCACTTCGTCGAATATCAGCAGAAAACCATGTTCATCGGCCAGTCGGCGTAATGCCTCCAGATAGCCCGGCTGAGGCTTCACCACACCGATGTTCTGCAGGATAGGCTCCAGCAGTATGCCCGCCACCGGATAACGTTGCAGGATATACGTTACAGAGTCAATATCGTTATAGTTGATCACATGCACCAGAGAAGAATGTCCTTCCGGAATACCCGCAGAAAGGGAATCAAACGGATATTCACCCGGACTCACCCTTTCTCCTATATCTGCCAGACTGCTGATCACATTACAGGCCACATCGTTATGCCAGCCGTTATATCCGCCCTGCATCACGATAATATGTTCTTTACCAGTAACGGCACGGGCTATACGAATAGCATGATAGGTAGCTTCTGATCCGGTGGTGGTGATCTCTATACTTTCTGCCGAAGGCACACTTTCACAAAACAATCGGGCAAACTCCCCTTCAAGGTTGGTAGGCCCCGCACCCATCAACAGCGTTTCATTGTCCAGCGCGGCACGCACCGCCTTGTTTACATCAGGGTCATTATGCCCCAGGAAAGAGGCCGCAAAGCCGGCCTGGTAGTCGATGTATTCATTTCCTTCCAGGTCACGGACACGGCTACCCTGTCCGCTAACGAAACAGATATTGGGGTCTGATTTCCGGTTGAGCGATACCACGCCACCGGGTATCCATTGTTCATTGCTTTTTAAAAGCGAGGATGATTTGGGCCATGCGTTCATCATAGCGATGTTGTTAAAATTTTGAGTTAAAAAACCTGTCTCCACCTCACCTATTCCACATTGCTGATGGACACCCCATTGATGCGGCTGTTTTTAATAACGGCGCCGGAAGATTTCATCAGCAGGTCGCCCTGTATGTGCTGATAGTGGATGTCTACCTGGTTTATGTTGAGCGAATCGATGACTGTGCGTTCGTCAAATAAAAACTGCGGATTGGCGTAACGACGTTCCTCCCTGCGCACACGACTGATATCCAGCCGGTCTATCACTGAGCACTTCACACTAATAACGCCGTATACCGAAGCCAGCCCCGGATGGGAGGAACGGGCATAAACATTTGTTCCCGACACATCCCATATTTTCACATTGGAGAAATAACCTGTTTTATCGAAAAGACTGTAAAACAGTACAGAAGCCATGGCCGTATTACCATGCACCTGTTCGATATGGATATCACTCACCTTCCTGCCTTCAAACGTGTAAAAAGCCACCGCTTTCAGTGCAGGAATGGAATCATAGATATTTTGCGGGGTAATATTACGGACTGTGATGTCTTGATAATCACAAGCCGGAAACGGAGACATCCTTCCCTGGAAAGAAGCGCCACCAGCGGCAAAAGCGACCAGATCATCATTAGTAAAACCAGCGATATTTTCTATCAGGACATGATTGCCTCCTCCGGTCACACCATCACCATTCTGCATCAGCGCGCTGGTTTGTTGTGCATCTTTAAAAGGGTTTTGCTGAAAGTGAATATCGTGAATATGTACAGTGTCACATTCCATATAAGCAATACCCCAGCTGCGGGTACTATCTATCTGCAGACCCGCCACTTCCAGGTTTTTCACCTTGTAGAAAAACATACCAAAACAAAAGGCAGAACTGTCTACTGTACTACGAATGGTACGTGTCTGGCTCCAGCCGTTGCCATTCCATTTTCCACCCTTTACGGTAATATATTCGTTTCCGTTAGTCAGGTCTTCGTTTTGCAGAAGATAGGTATTAGCGGAGGGCTTCAGTTCTATATATGCATCCGGGCTGGCTTCCAGCGTAAAACGGGATGGTAGTTTGATAGATTGTGTAATAAGATAGTGCCCCTTTGGAACAAATATTTTTCGTGTACCGGTCTTTGCAGCTTGTTTGATTGCTTTCTGAAAAGCCTTGCTATCATCTGTTTTTCCGTCCGCCAGGGCACCACAGGCACGCACATCTGTGGCATGCTGCGCATGGGATGTCATACAGCCCACGACAAGGAGGCCACTGAAGATAATCCGTTTAACTATGCTTATGCGGTATAACATCCCGTGTGCTTAAAGTATATAATTGGTTTATGATTTAGTATCCTTCATTTTGTTTGAGTACTCCAGGCGTATATTGATCGATCTGTCGTTGCGGTATCGGAAAAACCGCCATGGTAGCCTTGGGAGACAGTGTTACTTTAGTAGCGGTACTGGTAGCCGGATTGTAATCTCTTTCTTCGCTGGTCATGACCGTCATGAATCTGCCGGTACGTACGAGATCTGTCCAGCGTTCATTTTCGTAGGCCAGTTCCAGTTGTCTTTCCTGCAACAACAGATCGAGGAAACTATCAGCACTGGCGATATCTGCCGCAGTGTAATCATGGGAAACATCTCCAAAAGCGCGTTCCCGAATAGCATTGAGCTGTAATAAGGCATTGCCTTTATCACCGGTGTTGTATAATGCTTCCGCATACAACAACACTACATCTGCCAGCCGCAATACCGGCAGGTCTTGTCCGGAAGTAGAACCCGTAAATTTCGTAGCGTATTTTTTCACGTAAGGGCCCCATGCCGGGGGATCGTTGGGAGAAGTAGCCTTCACCACATAGTCTGAAATAGTAGATGCTTTACGGGTATCGCCAGTTACATATTTTTTATTGAGGCTCCAGGAAGGGAATGCGTATTGGTTGCCGGAGCCCACAATACCAGCCAGGCCTCCGATAGGTGCAAAGTCAATGCCCAGCGAATGTCCGTTGGAGCCGTCTGTATATTTAATCGCCAGTATGATCTCCTTGTTATCTTCTGTAGCCAGGCTCCAGAGTGTGGCGAAGTTAGGTTCCAGCTGGTAGTTAAAATCCCGGATGGTTTTCTCCAGATAGGTTTTAGCGTTGGTCCAATCTTTACGATATATGTAAACTTTTCCGAGCAGGCCGGTGGCAGCGCCTTTGCTGGCGCGGCCGCGTATAGCCGTGGCTGGCGCCGGCAGCAGATCGATGGCTTCTTTCAGATCGCTGATAATCATATTATAGATCCTGTCGGCTGATTCGCGGGGCATATTTTTAGCTTCGCTGATAGAAGGTGTTTTCGTTACCAGCGGCACACCTCCATATAATCTTACCAGATCAAAATAAAAGAGCGCGCGCATAAATTTTGCTTCCCCGGTAAACTGTTCTTTCTTACCTGCAGCATAATCTATAGGCCTGTCGATATTCTCCAGCACAGCATTGGCTCTTCCGATACCATAGTAGGATTTTTCCCAGAAGTCTGCCACCGCTGTATTTTCGGCGTTTACAGTCAGGTAGTCCAGATCATTGACACCAGGCATAGCGGTACCCATATACAGGTTATCGCCGGGCATTTCCATCAGGATATAATCTTTGGGCTTGCGGTCCTGCATGCTGCTGTAGATGCCGATCACCGCCTGGTCCATATCATTGGCCGTTTTATAAAAGTTGGTGGTGGTCAGGGAAGAATCGGGTGTCATGTTCAGCAGACTGTTAGTACAACTACTGCCGGCGAGCGACAGGAGCAGGAGCGGTATATAGATTTTATTTTTTTTCATGGAAAACGCTTTTGCTGATTAGAAGTTAAAATTGAATCCCAGCGCGTAGATGCGACTGATAGGCTCTGCTCCGTAGTTGGCGCCGGGCATGCTGGCAACACCGTTCACCTCACCTTTCGTATGTCCTTCCGGGTTATACCCATGGAATTCTTTTTTGGTGAAGATGAATAGGTTGCTGGCAGACAGATAAACCCTGAAGTTGGTTACCCGCAGCCTGCGGATAAGGGATTCCGGCAGGGTATACCCCAGGTTCACATTACGAATGGCGAGAAAGGAGGCATCTTCTATATAAGCGTCAGACATTGTCTGGAATCCCAATGTGTTGAGCGCGCTGGCGGGCACTTTGCCATTACCCGGATCGGCGGCAGACCACCACTGGTTTTCTACCAGGGACCGGCGCATAGCGCCCAGCAGCGCACCCTGGTAGAACTGATTTTCGTAGTTGTACATTTTCGCACCCAGCGAAGCCTGCATGGCAATGCTCAGGTCGAAATTGTTGTAGGAGAAATTGTTCACCATTCCAAGAATAGCCTTGGGCTGGAAATTGCCCAGGACCTGTTTATCATTGGCATCAATTTTTTTATTACCGTCTTTATCTTCAAATTTAGGATTGCCGGGTCTGGTGCCTGCAATACCGGGATTGGCGGCGATATCAGCAGCATCCTGATAAACACCCGTAATCTTATAACCATAATAAGAGAACATCGGCTCTCCTACTCTGAGTATCCAGTTCATATTGGATGAAGGATCTGCGATGATCACATTGTTTACACCACCCAGGTCTTCCACGGTATTTTTATTTTGGGAGAAGTTGAAAGAGGTTTGCCAGTTGAACTTACCCACGATATTTCGGGTATTCACTTCAAACTCTATTCCTCTGTTGCGTATCTGCCCGATATTGGTCATGGTGGTGCTAAAACCGGTAGTGGCCGGCACTGGCATACTGTACAGCAGATCGTTGGTACGTTTATCGTAATAATCAAACACCACGCTTATACGATTGTCCAGCACAGACAGTTCAGCACCGAGGTCTATGCCTTTCGTTTTTTCCCATCCCAGCATACTGTTGCCATAACTAACAGGCGCCTGACCTTTGGTGACGATATTACCCGGAGAATAGAATGTATTGCCCATCAGGCCCAGATACTGGAAGTCGCCAATATTAAAGTTTCCGGTCACGCCATAGCTGACCCTTACTTTCAGGTCACTAACAGGTTTGAAGTCTTTCAGGAAACTTTCCTGTTTTACGCGCCAGGCGGCAGATACAGAAGGGAAGTAACCCCATCTGTTATCGGGTCCGAAGCGGGAGCTGGCATCTGTACGGATGGAGGCAGACAGCAGGTATTTGTCTTTATAACCATAGTTTACCCGGGTGAAATAGGAAATGAGTCCCCACTTACTTTTGACGGTATTGCTGTTGGGTGCCAGGGTGGCGTTGCCCATCGTATGTACGATATCGTTATTATAGCTACCTGCTACTGCATATAGGTTGACGGACTTGCTGTCGTTTCGCTGATAGGAAGCACCGGCAATAGCGGAGAGATCGTGGCCGCCTTTGAAGGTGGTATTGTAGCTCAGTACGTTTTCATTGAGCACATTGATGTTGTTGCTGGTGATGTCAGTGCCGGAGTTTTTAGCGGCACTGGTGGCCCAGGAAGCCTGGAATTCGTCGCGGTTGCTGAAGTCCATGGTAGTACCTACAGAAGAGCGGAAGGACAATCCTTTGGCCAGGTGTAGTTTCAGATAGGCTTCACCGATATTACTGAAACTGCTGCCATAATATTCAGAGCCCTGAAGGGTGGCCATTGGATTTACCTGTCCTGTTACAACGGCGCCCCAGTAATCACGGGCATTGGGATAGGTACCATTGGGCCGCTGTACCTCTGCAAAGGAAGGGTATTTGGAATAGTTAGGAATTTCAGAAGGATTATACCGGCGTTTGGAATAGGAAGGATTGAGCATAAAACCCACGCTGACAGCTTTGCTGGCCTGTACGTCCACATTGGCTCTCAGGCCGTAGGTTTTGAACCAGGTATTGACCATGGTACCTTGTTCGTCTTTATAGGTAGCTGCCACATAATAAGTGGCTTTATCGGTACCGCCGCTGGCGGAGATATTGTAACTCTGAATGGGAGCTGTTCTCATCACGGCATCCTGCCATACCACATGGCCTGTTTTAAGTACATCACTTACCTGATAGGCTGCAGGCCTTCTGCCATCGCCCCATACAGGCAGTGTTACCTCGCCGCCTACCCAGGCGTATTCCCTGTTCTGGTATTTGGTAGCATATTGATAGTATTCATCACCGGTGATCCAGTCGTGATGCACGATCGCTTTACCCAGACCGGCATATCCGTTGAAGTTGAATTTGGGTTTGCCTGCCACGCCTTTTTTCATGGTCACGAGTATAACGCCACCGGCTGCACGGGAACCGTATATAGCGGCAGAAGACGCGTCTTTCAGCACTTCTACGGACTGTACATCGTTCATATTGATCATGCCCAGGTTGCCGCCGGGGATACCATCGATGACGATGAGGGGATCGTTGCCGGCGCTGATGGAGCCTATACCGCGAATACGGATAGTGGGTGCTGAACCGGCCTGGCCTCTGGACTGGGATATATTAACTCCGGCCATACGTCCAACCAGGGCTGCTTCCGGCCTGCCGGCGGGTACCTGGTCGAGTATTTTATTTTCTACTTTCGCAACAGCTGCGGTCACGGAGCTTTTTTTCACGGCGCCATAACCAATCACTACGGTTTCATTAAGGGTGGTTTTACTTTGTGGCAGAGAGATGTAAACATTATTGCGGTTGCCTATGGCTGTTTCTTTTTTATCATAACCCAGATAAGAGAAGGAAAGTACGTCTGCACTGCTGGCGCGGATGGTGAAATGGCCTTCTGCGGTAGTGGAAACGCCGGTTTTAGTGCCTTTGATGAAGACGCTTACACCGGGAAGGGCCATCTGGGTGGCGCTGTCGAGGACAGTACCCTTTATCTCCCTGACCTCCTGCGCTATCAGCTTTTGTGACTTGCAAATACCTGCGAGGATCGCCAGCAGGGTTGCAAATAGGTAAAGGTGTTTTCCTTTCATAATTCTGGTTAGATAAAATGGTTAGATAAAATGTGCCCGTGCGCATTGCTACATCAATGCACCAGTTGACATACCATCCTTCATGATGGTTGAATAAATTAATTCGCGTTTTATTGAACCGTTCACTGTGTTCTTATGTGGCAAGAATACATGTCGGCATTACAGGTGGATGATACGGGCACGACTACACGATGCTTCGGCACCGCCCGTAAGTTTCACATAACGTTAGCTTTAGTACCAACCAGGAATGGTCAGTTGTTCGCCACTTTGTTTACAAATATATTCAAATTTTGTAAACAAAAAAATATTTGAAGGAAATTATCAGAAGGGAGAAAAGTACAGTTTTAGTGATACAGAAAAGGGGTTACTCTACCTCCAGGGTAGTTACTTCACCACGCAGCAGATGCTTTACCAGCGCTTCTTCCGCCTTTTTTACGTCTTTATTTTTCAGTGCATGCAGGATAGCCCGGTGTTCTTCATCGGTTTGTTCATAGTCATCCATCTGCACCAACATCTTACCCAGCTTCATATGGAACAGGGGTATATTACTGGATTGGTATATCTCCATCAGCTTGGCATTGCCAGCCATGGCCACCAGCGTTTCATGAAATTTCATATCCGCCTCACAGGCACCGCCCAGATAACCACTCTTTACCATATTGGTAAAGTCATCACAAATCTTCTCCAATGCAGCAATATCTTCTTTGTCTGCTTTCTGAATAGCCAAGCGGATAGCGCCCAGCTCCAGCAGCTCCCGCAACTCCCTCACCTGGTGTATATCCTCTGCAGTCATGGATTTCACGAAGTATCCACCCTTTTCACCAAATACCACCAGGTTCTCCCCCAGCAGGCGCGTCAGCGCTTCCCGCACAGCCATACGGCTTACTTCGGTCTTTTTAGCCCACACATCTTCCTTCAGACGCATGCCCGGCACCAGCTGGTTGGACAGTATCTTGCGACGCAGTTCTACATATACTTTATTAGCTAACGAATCTGTTTTCATAGTAAATAATGTAAACGAAATATTTATTCAAAAGTAAACAATTTTAGAATAGCGATCCAGTTTTGGCGGTCAACATTCCTAAAATTTACAGAAAACTACTGCTTTGCCTCCAGTAACTGCCCCACAAAATCCCGGAACTTCCGGCTGCTATAGTCAGCAGCCCCTGTCTCCCGGAAAACGATACGACCCGCCTTATCAATCACCAGCGTAGTAGGCAGCGTACCGGAATATACCTTGTCAGGCACCTCACCGGCCATCAGCGCCACCGGCAGCTGATAACCATGCTCCTTCATAAACCCCTTCGCCTTCTCCACATTACTATCCGCATCCACCATCAGGAAAACAATATCCGGTCTACTCTTCAGCTCCTGATACAAACCATCCAGCGAAGGCATCTCCGCCCTGCAGGGAGGACACCACGTAGCCCAGAAATTAATAACCACTACCTTCCCTCTCAACTCAGACAAAACCACCGGCAAACCTTCCGCCGTCAGGAACTGCATCTCCGGCGCCATATCACCATGCCCATCAGCAGGCACTCCAGGCTGAAACAGCCCGATCTTCATCAACTGCTGCAGAAACCATACCTTGCCACCAGGGATCAACGCCACAGATAACACCCCCGCCAGCAACAAGCCATATAAAATATTGGATAACGAAAAATAAGCTCTCATAAGCTCAATATAACAAAAATCCCAGGGCTGAAGCCCTGGGCTATAATTGTTTTGTTAAAAGACGGCATGTTATGGTTATACAGATGTTTTACTTAAAGTGCTATAAATGCATAAACAGAGCCTTTTGTATAAAAGTGCTAAAAAATTGCCTAAAACAAACATGAACTGTTGCATAAAGCTCCATTAATCATCCAATATAGCCCAGGGCTTTAGCCCTGGGGCCCGAGATATTTAGGCAATGAAATATTGATGATATGATCCCAGCCACCAGTGAAGCTTTCGCGGGTGAAGGACTTGAGGTGCTGTGGAAATGTTTCCAATCCGGCGTGGGTTAATGTCAGTTTTGTCTGGTTTCCTTCCTGCGACAGTTCAAATGTAAGCAGTGATTCGCCTTCATAATTTTCATACTTCCAGGTGTACGATAGTTTCCTGCCAGGCACTACTTCCTTTACCTCGCAATGATGAACATATAATATTCCTTCGTCTTCACAATCAAAAGTGAAGGAAAAGCCAACTTCCGGCTTAAAATCTGACACATCAAAATACCATTCCCTCATTTTCTCTTTTACTGTCAGTGCCTCCCAAACTTTGCCCATCGGGGCATTAATGGTACGCTCTACTATCAGTGGTTCGTTTTTCATAACAATGATTTTTAATGATGATGAACTATTTCTTTTTTTTCTTCTTATGATTATCTTCTTCCAGAAATGCTTCCAGAGCATCCAGTTTACGATCCCAGAACTTCCGGTAATGTTCCACCCATTCAGACACTTGCTTCAGCTGACGCAGGTTAGCCTTGCAATACCGCTCCCTTCCCTGCTGCTGTATGATAATCAGGCCACATTCTGTCAGTATTTTTACATGTTTGGATATAGCTGGCCTGCTGATATCAAAATGATCAGCCACCATATTCAGACTCAACGACTGGTTGGCCAACAAATGAATGATGTCCCGCCGCGTTGGGTCAGCAATCGCCTGAAAAACGTCTCTGCGCATAAATAACTTTTAAAATTCTGTAATCGTTCGGTTACAAATATAGGTAACCGAATGGTTACGGAAAAATTTATTTTCCGGATGCCTCTTAAACCGCTATAGATAAGTATTTAGAAGAGAGGGGGCTAAGTTATTTGTAAAGATGTTGGTCCTTGATATAATCGATGCCATGTTTTTTCAGGTAGCGAATACCCCAGTCACTCACAAACTCATACAAAGGCGCCAGAGACTTACCATCCTCCGACAACGCATATTCCACCCGATAAGGCTTCTTAGACAAAATATTTTTAGTGATCAGAAAATCCTGCTCCAGCTCTTTTAATTGCTGGCTCAGCATTTTCTCAGAGACACCCGGCAGATTCTCCCGTAACTGTACATAACTACGCTGTCCGAACTGATGCAAATGCGCCAGTATCAGCAGTTTCCATTTGCCTCCGATAAAGCCCAGCGTCACATCTACCGGACAGGTGTATGTTTTATCGTTTAAGGTTATCATAACCGGTATCCTACTTTTTGGTAAGTTATTGATCACCACCACAAAGCCACTTAGCTTTGTGATAGTCAATATCCATCATAAAAATATGAAAACACTCGTCACCATTATCACACTTTTCATTATGTACCCATTCACATCCACCACCTTCTCAACGGAAATCATCCGCTACAACATCCCGGAACAGGACCGTCCGCATTTTGAAGCAGCCTATGCTGAAGCCGGTAAATACCTGCAAGCCTCCCCGTATTGTTTAAGTTACCAGGTACTACATGGCAACGAAGAACCACAGCACTATATCGTAGTCATCCACTGGACCTCACAGACAGACCATCTGCAGGGATTCCGTAAAAGTCAGCAGTTCCCGCCTTTCTTCAACCTCGTAAAACCATTTTACAACAATATTGAAGAAATGAAACACTATGATCCTACTCCTATCCAATGGGTAAGAAAATAGCCTTTTTTCGCTAATTTAGAAACATGACAAACGACAAAAAAATACCCACACTATACGAATGGGCTGGCGGCATGCCGGTATTTGAAAAACTGACAGATACCTTTTATAAAAAAGTACTCGCAGATCCTTTACTAGAGCCCGTATTCAAACACATGAGCACGGAACACCAGCAACATGTAGCTCACTTCATCGCAGAAGTCTTCGGTGGCCCCAAGACCTACAGCGAACAGGAAGGATCTCATTTTAAAATGGTCCATAAACATCTCGGCAAACATCTCACCGAAGAACATCGTAAAAGATGGATAACACTACTCCTCGAAACCGCAGATGAACTGCAACTGCCCGATGATCCGGAATTCCGCTCCGCGTTTGTAGGATACATCGAATGGGGTACCCGTATTGCTGTGATCAACTCCCGGGAAAACACGTTGGATATGGATAAGGAACAACCCATGCCTAAATGGGGCTGGGGTGAGACAGGTGGACCGTATATACCTTAATACTGTTCAGGGGCTGATGCTTTATATACATCAGTCCCTGAACAGTATTTATTGCATTTTATTTTTTCTCTCTAAAGAAAACATACCATAAGAACTTTCATAATCAGGTCAGTTACAATTGGAAGAAAACTGTTTTGTCCTGAAATAGATTTACATCAAATATGTAAATCCATTTCAGGACAAGACAGTTAATCATTCACGCTGTCTATGTAACTCTTCTATATACAATTCTGCATCATAGAAGGTTAAATCACCATTATAACTTAATTCAACTAAACATTTATCTACTGTAAATAAACCTGAATCATATTCAACGTATTTACCAATCCCTACTATTATATAATAATGTAGTCCTCCAATAACATCATAGTCCACAATATACTTAATAACATGAATGTCATCTTTTTGACTTAAAATTTGTTCCGTATAAATATTAGTACCAATATTTGGTATAGATACACAGTATTCTCCGTTACTATTTATTGTGTAATCCCTATCATTACAATAACCAAACAAGTCTAACCGTAACTTTTCAAGAGTAAAGCTACTTTGAAGAATTTTTTCTATTTCCATTGAATGCATTAATAAACAATATATTCATTCATTCCCCCTTCATCGTCTATATGCCTTATCATATTCAAACAGGGAAACACAACCAGATAATCACCATACTCAAAGAACTCCCTGTTGAAATAATCCTCGTACCAGTTGGCAAAACTGGTCATCTCATTTATAGACAGGGCAAACACCCACTTCTTCACATGTCCTTCATCAGAAATTAATAAGATACTTTCCCGCTCTCCTACCGACGGAAAGAAAAAGTCAGCAAAATCCAGTAGGGTCAGGTCTTTATTGGCGTTCCATCCTTCTATCGCCTTTCGCTCGATCTTCTTAAACCGGAGCCCCAACATTGCATCAAACAAAGCGTTGCTGCTGATAAGGTCTTCATAAACCAGAAAATCTAATTTAGTATTTCGAAGCCGCCCAATAGCCTCTTCCCTGGAAATAATCCAATCCATATTCAGTTGACATTGCAAAATATTAATAACACTACATTACTCACGGTAAAGGGAATACGAAAGTCCAACCCTCCAAAAATATCAATAAATCATAATATTACCTACCATAACAAATAATAAATATCTTTATCTCCCACCACGTCCTAATCCATCATTTCGACAACAACAGTATGAAAACAATGAAACGCCTCTCCTGGCTGCTGCTGGCTTTTATTGCCAACTCCAGCTTCGGACAGAAAAAACAGCCCAACATCATCTTCATCTTCTCTGATGATCATGCCTATCAGGCTATCAGCGCTTATGGCAGTACACTGGCGCAAACGCCCAACATCGATCGTATCGCCCGCCAGGGCACGTTGTTTAAAAATGCGCTGGTCACCAATTCTATCTGCGGCCCCAGCAGGGCCACATTACTGACCGGTAAATACAGTCACGTAAACGGCTACACGCTTAATGAAAAAAAATTCAATGTCGGACAGCAGCTGTTCCCTAAACTGTTGCAACAAAACGGATATCAAACAGCATGGATAGGAAAATGGCATCTGGGGAATCTCCCTGAGGGCTTCGACTTCTGGCGTATCCTCAACAACCAGGGCCAATACTACAATCCTGATTTTATCAGTCCTACTGACACCACAAAAGTAGAAGGGTATGTCACCAATATCATCACACAATTTTCAGTTGACTGGCTCAATCACCGCGATACCTCCAAACCCTTCTTCCTGGTGGTAGGTGAAAAAGCTACTCACCGCGAATGGTTCCCCGATCTGCAGGACCTCGGCGCCTATGACAACAAAACCTTCCCGCTACCTCCCACTTTCCGGGATGACTATAAAAACAGAACTGCTGCTCAGAATCAGGACATGACCATCGACAAAACCATGCGCCTGAAAGAAGATCTGAAAGTACATGTCAACTACGAAAAGGGCATCTATGGCCGCTTTACACCGGAACAAAAAAAGGTATATCAGGCTTACTACGAAGATAAAATCAGCAAAGAGTTCGATGAGAAAAAACTCAGCGGCGACGCACTCGTGGAATGGAAGTACCAGCGCTACCTGAAAGACTACCTCTCTACCGCCCGTTCACTGGACCGCAACATCGGCGCCCTGCTCGACTACCTCGATAGAAACGGACTGGCAGACAACACGATCGTTATTTATGCTTCTGACCAGGGATTTTATATGGGAGAACACGGTTGGTTTGATAAACGTTTTATGTATGAAGAGTCCCTTCGCACTCCCTTTATCATCAAATATCCTGGCGTCACCAAACCCGGTAGTACAGTCAACCAGCTGATGCTGAATATAGACTGGGCACCTACCATCCTGCAGATCGCCGGCGTTAAGGTACCTGCGGATATACAAGGAACCTCTTTCCTGCCGCTCCTGCAGCCCAATACAGGTAAAGTCGCCTGGCGCAAGGCTGCTTATTATCACTACTACGAGTTTCCCGAACCACATCATGTATACCCCCATTTCGGTGTACGTACCGAACAGTATACGCTTATCCGTTTCTATGGCGCTGGTGATTCCTGGGAACTCTACGACCTGAAAAAAGATCCGCACCAGGTGAATAATATCTATGGCAATAAAGGCACCGAACAAATTACGGCCAACCTGAAAGCAACACTAAAAAAACTGATGCTGCAATACAAAGACGAGGAAGCGCTGAAAATACTCGAATCCCGCTAACCAGCGGCAGTCACGTAAAGCAGATGTACTTTACGTGACTGCCCTTTCCTTCAAAAGTCTGCTAAAAAAAGTACCTTCGACGGATGATGCAATCTCCCCTGACCTGGCATTTTAATATCGGAGACCAGAAAAAAGCCGCCTGGAGCACGGTGTTGATAGCCCTGGGTATCCTTGCTTTAATACTTACCGGCCTTATACTGAATGTAAACCTTACGCTGCTGATGATAACAATGCTTGTTATCTTCCTGGGTTCCATAATCCTGACCATCAAATGGATGTGGAGAAAAGAAACGATCACCCTTTATCACGACCGGATCGAGTCAGCATTATATGGTGTAATATATTTTTCAGAAATCAGAAAAATATCCAGCCCCTGGATGGCCAGCAGTACAGCTATCAAACTACACCTCGAAAAAAGAAAAGTATCCTGGGCCATGCTGAGAAGCAGCCGGGCCCTCATTCAGAATACGCTGGAAGAAGTCTCCGATTTCGAAAAATTCCTGCAGGAGCTGGAGCAGCGGCTTCAATTGCAGGAGAAAAAAAAGCCCAAAACGAACGATACCCATGCGGCGCCAGTCACTCAACTGCATCAAATCAACAATACCCGCAGGAGCCACACCGGCCTGATCATCGGTATCTCAGCGATATTCGGCCTCGTATTCCTCATCCGGGCCTGCCTTCCCCAATTCCGACATAACAGCCAGATCCGCAGTATGAAAACCGCATCAGAACAAATTTTCTACGAGCGCAAAAAACAAATAGACCAGCTGGTGGCCCAAAGACTGGAAAAAGAAGGCGGCGCTTTTTTGTATACCAACGATCACGCAGCTACGATAAAACTATTCCCTTATATCCACACAGACAATCCGCTCAACATCGACCTGTTTGAACACCTGGCTGCCATTAAAGACATGACCGCCATTCTGGCCAATCCCGATTCGGCTCAGCTGGATATCTTCATCATCAGTGGCGATAGTTCCATCCGCCGTATGCGGACTGACACCACTACCCGCCAGTTTTTTCTGCGGACGTATGATCCGTCACAACATATCCAGCCCAGCTACCTGAAACCCGGCGATACAACAGACATAAACAGCTACCCTGTCTTTGACATGAGCTGGAACGTAGTGCTCAGAGATACCGGCAATATTGTCAATGCCATCCGTCGGAGCATCCCCGCAGTAAATGTGATGTTCAGCCAGATAAGGCTGCGTCCTGCATTTTACCTCTACCTGACCGGCAAAGTCAAACAGGGCATGAATGAAGTGGCTTTTAGAGATGCAGTAACAGCGCTGAACCAACTGTTACATCAGAACAAGGTAGATACTTCAGGATTTGTATTCACCCGGATCTAGCCCGCCTGCGGGTGCTGAAAAGCCGGCATCGTTCAAATTCCGGCCAGTACAGCTGCAGGGCCACAATGATTTGTCCTAAATACTTTGCCAATTACGCTAAAAGATTTATCTTCGCCCGCTATGAGAGAAGCCGCATCAGCTTTGCTTTGATGCGGTTTTTTTATGGAGATGAATTAATTATAATTTCGAGTATTATACTGTGATATGAAGACGTACTTCCGACTTTTAGCTTTTGCGAGACCTATTAACAAATTTGCCATCCCCTATATCATCTGCACCTTGTTGTCCATTATCTTCAGTACGCTGAATCTGGCGCTGCTGGCTCCACTGCTGGCCACCATCTTCAGCAACGTAAAAGGAGTACCGGTAAAACCGACCAACTGGGCCGACATTTTCGCTGTTTTTAACTATTATACCGCCCTCGTTTTTAATAAATACGGCGCCGTACAAACGCTCCAGTTCGTATGTGGCTGTATCGTGGTGTCTGTGCTGCTGGGCAACCTGTTCCGCTATTTTGCAGACAAAACCATGGAAAGCCTCCGTATCCACACCCTGCTGAACCTCCGCCGCGCAGTGTTCAACAACGTGATGAACCTCCACCTTGGCTATTTCAGCAACGAAAGAAAAGGAGACATCATCTCCAAAATAGCTTCAGACGTTCAAACTGTCCAATATTCCGTTACCGGCACCCTCCAGGTGGTCTTTAAGGAGCCTGTTACCCTGCTCACCTATCTGGTGATGCTCTTTATCATCTCCTACAAACTCACTCTGGCATCCATGCTGGTAATACCAGTAGCTGGTTTCATCATCTCCAAAATTGTTAAAAAACTGAAAGAACATGCCGTAGAATCCCACCGCACCTACGGTATCATGATCAGCTACCTGGATGAAGCTCTCCATGGTATCCGTATCATCAAGGCTTTCAATGCGGTAAACTTTATCACCGACCGCTTTAACAACGAAAACCTGCGGTATTCCAAAATCGTGCGCGCCATGTCCAAAAGGCAACAGCTGGCGTCTCCGGTTTCTGAAACTCTCGGTGTGATCATGGTTGCCGGCATCGTACTGTATGGTGGTACCCTGGTACTCTCCAATCAGGGCGACCTCAGTGCGGCAGCATTTATCGCCTATATCGCCCTGTTCTCCCAGATCATGCGCCCGGCCAAAGCAATCTCTGCTTCCTTTACCAACATCCACTCCGGTGTAGCTGCCGGTGAGCGTGTACTGGAGCTGATCGACGAAAAACCCGCCATCACCAACGCCCCCGACGCCGTAAACATTACCGGCTTCGAAAAAAATATTGAATTCCGTGATGTAAACTTTGCCTACGGCGAAAAAGGCATCCTCAAAAATGTGAACCTGACGATTCCTAAAGGTAAAACGGTTGCGCTGGTAGGCCCTTCCGGCGGTGGTAAATCCACCCTGATGGACCTGATCCCTCGCTTTATCCAGCAGCAGTCCGGCACCATCCTCATCGATGGCCGCAACCTGCAGAGCGTTACCATGGAGTCTCTCCGGTCAATGATGGGCATCGTCAATCAGGAATCCATCCTTTTTAATGATTCCATCTTCAACAATATCGCTTTCGGTAAACCCGACGCCTCTCCCGCTGATGTAGAAGCTGCTGCCCGCATCGCCAATGCCCACGAATTTATTATGGGCACCGCCGATGGTTACCAGACCAATATCGGAGACAAAGGCTCCAGACTCTCCGGCGGACAAAGACAACGTATCTGTATCGCCCGCGCCGTACTCAACAATCCGCCGCTGATGCTGCTGGACGAAGCGACTTCCGCACTGGATACAGAATCCGAAAAAATGGTACAGGACGCTCTCAACAACCTGATGAAAAACCGTACCTCCCTGGTGATTGCCCACCGCCTCAGCACCATCCAGAACGCCGATCTCATCGTAGTGCTCGAAGGTGGACAGATCGTGGAACAGGGCTCACACCTCGAACTGCTGGCCCATAACGGTCTGTATAAAAAACTGATCGACATGCAGACTTTCTCCTCCAATAAGGAAGAAGCAGTGAACGAAACCAGATAGATTATCGACTATCTATATATTAATTTATCTGTATGTATATTTGCGATAATGATAAAGTCCAACGCTATCGATATCGTAGTTCCTTCTTTCCGGCTGACTGAAGAACTGCTGCTCAATATTATCCGGCTGGAGAAACCGGCAGGCTTTGAAGTAAATACCTATATAGTGGCAGACAACCCTGCCGCCGTCATTCCTGAAAAGCTGAAACAACTGGACCAGGCAGGGGAAATCCACCTGCTGGTCAATGAGGTGAACCTGGGCTTCTCCGGCACCCGCAACAGGGGCATCCGCGCTGGGCATGGCAAATGGATACTATTGCTCGATGACGATATTGTGCCGGAACCCGCACTGCTGAAGGCTTACGTGGCAGCTATACAGTCCAATCCCAACGTATTGGGCTTTGCCGGTGTCACTTATTTTCCGGAAGCAATCAATGCCGCCACACGCGCACTGGAAATCAACGGTTCGGTACACCATTTCAAATTAGCACTCTACTATCCTGAAATTACCTGGGCTCCTACCACCAACATGATGCTTAACCGGGAAAAACTGGACCCGGAACTCTTCGATACTAACCTGAAGGCTGGCGGGGAAGACGTAGACTTTTTTGTGCGCCACTGGCTGAAATTCGGGGAAAAATATCTGTCTGTACCAGCTGCAGCTGTCACCCACCCATGGCACGACAACGGGGCAATGCAAACCAGGCGCATGTTCCGCTATGGAATTGCTGCCAATCAGCTCTCCCACAAAGAACCCGAAAAAAAATATACTTACAGGGATTTCACCAATACACTGGAGACACTGCTGTTACTCATCTTATTAATGCCTGTTGCATGGATTACCGGCTATTTCCGGCTCTGGCTGTGCATCGCAGTGGCTGTACCAGTGGCAGAATATCTGACTAACTGGTTTAAAGCCATTTCAGTCGGGAAAACATTTTCACCAGCAGTGGCCTTTCAACTGATGTGGGTAAAAAACTGCTGGGAGGCCGGCTACCTTTATGATGCCTTATTTGCCGGCCGGTATGGTGGCTTTGCGAAAAGAATAGACATGGGATTTGTAAAGGAACATCCGTCTTCCTTCCGCACTAACAGATGGAAAATTGTAAAAACGGTACTGTTACTGCTCTTAGTGGTGATAGCCGTTTGTGCAGTAAGTAATTCCTCTTTTTAAGGTATCCAGGTATACACGGTAGTTGACATTTTCGTATACCCGGTCGTTGAGTGGGTGGTGAAGATGATAACATACCGCTTTCATCTTTACCTTCTTCTGGCTCAGTCCCGAATTGATAAAACGGGCCGCCAGTTCAATATCTTCATGTCCCCAACCCTTCAGTTCATTATTATAACCGTTCACCTTCAGGAAATCTTTCTTCCAGAAAGCGCAGTTACAACCGATCAGGTTACGGGAACGTTTACTCTTTTTTATCAGTAATGGCGCGAGAAACGGGATACGGAGCGCATTAAAGCGATTCTTCACACCGCGGCCAAAAGCTGTTACATTATCAAATTCGCCGGAACGCAAAAAATAACGGGTCTTGTCTTCCGGCAAAAGCACACGGCTACCACGGATATAAAATCCCTGCTCAGCCTCACTTCTATGATCTTTAATAAAGTCTTCGTGTAATACTATATCTCCGTCTATCTGGATGATGTAGTCAGAGTCAGTACCGGTAATAGCCTGGTTGATGATGATCGTTTTACGGAAACCCTCATCCGGATGCCAGAAATGTTTTACAGGAATATTGGTGCTCCGTTTGAACGCTTCAATAACATATCTTGTAGTATCTCCCGATCCATCATCAGCGATGATGACCTCATCAGGCAAAACACTTTGTCTCAGCACACTCTCCAGAACAAGTTTTAACGCTTCTGGCCAGTTGTATGTAGTTACCAATAAGGCCACGGACATGCTATCACCCATATATCTGAATCTTATATAATTTTTTGTAATTGTTGCTTCTCACTGTTTTCTCTCCCTGGACCAGTCAGCACCATCCTGATTAAAGCCCTCTTTCCACCGTTTATTTCAGCACAAGCAGATACACCTGTTACAGGTCTATCGTTGAATATACACAGTGAGTATTGTAGGTCCATCATCTGATTGTCTTTTGGTCAGTTAATCATTTAGCGATTATTCTATTGTAAGCTAACGAATTAAGGTCTTCATATGTTACACATACTTTCAGTACAAAAGGTTAAATTTTTCAATAAAGTCAAACATCATGAATGACAATAACGATTGAATGTACTTTTCACCCTTATTTTTAATGGCAATATAAAAAGTTTCTACAATTAAAAATATGGCAATTTTATGCAATTTATAATTAATTATCACAATGACATAATAATTTTTTTAACTGCATTAAAATCTCCGTTTTCCATTCAATGGGAAATCACTTAGCAACTATCATGCTAAGGTTACTCCCCTGCATCAATCTTCTTGATAAGCTCCTGCCTTACAGCTTCGGGCACATTGGCCAGTAGCTTGTAATTCGTAGCTTTTTCAATTTCCTCTATAGAAGTGAGATAAGCCGACCATTTCGTATTAACGTTATTGTTATTGGGCGTATTGACTGCAATAACACGGGTAGAACGGGAAATCCGCTTCAAATCATTGTTGCCCTCAGGCAATACCACAATCACTTTCCAGATCCTCGCCGGCACATTCACCCTGTTTCCGGCAATCTTTTTTGTCAGCCCCTTACTGCCCGTTCCGCCAGTACCATAACTTCCCATAATCACATACACTTCATTCCCTTCTCTTACCAGTGAACGGGTATAACCTTCCAGATTAGACCACAGATGCTGATTATGATTGGGTGCCTGTGGAATCATATTGGTCATCAGGAAGGTAGCTTCATTGGCATCGCGGCTAGCCGTCCGGTCGCCCGAAGGACAGTTATGACCACGGTCAAAACCACTGCCAATATAACTGGTTTGCGTCACCTGGAACCAATCATCCGGCACATCTGCATCCGGCCGGAAATCATTACCCCTGGCCATATCCCCCAGATCACGGGATGAAATATGCCAGCTTACCCAGTTAGGGGTCCCGTTATCACGGCTGTAAGACAATTTGTAATATCCTTTGTCCATCAGGTAATTGTTGACCATCGCCAGCGAAGCCGTGGCATTGCTCGGATTACCCAGCAACATATTATCATCATCGCCTGGTACCGCCCCTTCTGAAGGCTGCGTTACTACTGGCGCTTTGCCTCCCTCTTCTACCGCAAAGGCATCAAAGTTCAACCGGCTGCTCGTCTTATCCGTTTTCCGTATCGAAAAACGAATGGTAGCATTGGTAGTAGCAGTGAAAGTGGCCGTCTTCAGCGTATTGGAGCTGACACTAACGGTATTGCCTACTTTGGTATAACGTTGTCCGCGGTTCACTGATGCCCATAACTCCCACTCACCTTTTTCATCTTCTCCGTACAGCGCATATTTCACCGTAACTGTTACCGTTCCTTTCACAGCAACATCAAATTCCATATTCGCCATACCATTACTCCGGATGCGTAAGGCCTTTGTACCAACCTTATGATCTTCATCCAGGCCGCCGGTCACAGCATCCTTGAACTCCCAGCTACCGCTGCTGAGCGAAATTTCTTCTGTATTGTAATTGGTTTTACTGCCCTTTTCAAAGTCTTCCTGCAACAGATATTTTGCAGACTTCTTTTTCCCATGTCTGGAGGCAGATGATTTTTTTGAAGAATGAGTTTTCTCCTTTTCCTTTATCCCGGCTATTTTCCGGGAACAGGTAGTAACTATAAAAGTGGCAATGATCAGTATAACAGCTAAGGCTAAACTATTGCTTGATTTATTCGTCGATTTCTTCTTTGGCATAGGGCCGCGAAGATAATTATGATTAAACTGATTTCAATGCCTGCCGCTGCAAGATTTTTCCCACACAGCATTTCATCAGTTTTTTTTCTTCTGCAAGATTATCATGTAAAAAAACAACGCTTATCTCTCAAAGAAACAAGCGTTGTCAAATAAATAAAAAATTCATTTCTTCAAAACACTCAACAACAAACCTCCTGCATTTCACCAAACATTCTTCAACAAACATTATCCATCCTGTCTATCAACATTCATCATAGCTGCGTTCAATCATCATCATCCTTAGAAAAACAATTGCGACAATACATTTGTCGCATCATTTGTCTTTGGCTTAAGCCCCAGGAATTTGGTGTACTGCGTCGCTGTGAGCAACAGTTTAAGTTTGGAGAATAGTCCACTCTGCAGCAAACCAAACTTAGATGCATATGCCGCAGGGTTGCTTTGTTGTAAGGGTAGAATACCTGCTTTCCTTTGAATGAAGCTGGTGAGAAGATTGGATACCTTTGGCTGTTGTTCTGCTGTCAATCCCAGCGCTGGCGTTAATTTTGCAAGGATGCTACCTGATAATCCTCCGGCGTTACCCAGCTGTTTTTGCAAACCGGTAGCCGTTTTTTTAGGAGGATCCAGCAAACTCTGAGCATTCACAGTTAATGAAACACAACAGACACATAAAAGCGGGAAGATCACTTTTTTCATGCTGAATGGGGATTTAAAATGATAGAAATTGGATTGGACGTGCGACACTATAAATATACCAATAATTTCGATGCTTCCCCCTGACCGGAACGAACAAAAGTTTGTCCCAGATACACAAATCAGCCAACACAAACCGTCCTAATATTGTACCCGCAATCCGCAATCAACAATTGCCATTGTCTTATAACTGCACCATGTACGAAGAACGCATTAAAAGAACGGAATTACAACAGAAGATTATCAGCGCCGACCAGGCTGCCACCTTGTTCAAAGACCAGATGGTAGTGGCCTCCAGCGGATTCACCAAAGCCGGCGATAGCAAAGCAGTACTTAAAGCATTGGCAGCCTCAGCTCCTGCTAACCCTCTCAAAATAACACTGCTCACCGGGGCCTCTCTGGGCCATGATACAGATGGGGCTCTCGCTGAAGCGGGCATACTGCACAAACGCATGCCGTTTCAGGTAGATCCGGCACTCCGCAAAAAAATCAACAGCGGCGATGTACTTTTTGTAGACCAGCACCTCGGCGAAAGCGCCGAACTGATCAATGAAAAAATCATTCCCCGTGTAGATATCGCGGTCATTGAAGCACTGATGATTGAGGCAGATGGCAGCATCGTACCAACCACTTCCGTCGGCAACTCTGCTGCTTTTGCGGCCGCCGCCGACAAAATCATCGTAGAGATCAATATGTCCGTACCCCTCTCTGTATATGGAGTACACGACATCTTCTCTACTGGTGTATGGCCTCACAAACGTATCATTCCGATTACCGACGCAGGCTCCCGCATAGGCCAGCCCGCCATCCCGGTTGATCCGGAAAAAATCGTGGCCATCGTACTCACGGATACTACCGACAGCCCGGCATCCATCAATGAAAGAGATGAAAAAACCAGCGCCATCGCTGCTCATCTCCTGGAATTCTTTTCCCACGAAATCAAAAAAGGCAGATTACCTCATTCCCTGCGCCCTTTACAATCAGGCATCGGCAAAGTGGCCAACGCAGTTCTCGAAGGGTTTATTGACGGCGACTTCCATCACCTGACCATGTACTCTGAAGTGATACAGGACAGTGCCTTTAACCTGATAGATGCCGGCAAACTGGATTTTGCTTCCGCCTCTTCGATCACCGTTTCACAAGCCTGCTACAACCGGGTTTTCAGCAACTTCGAAAAGTACAAACCACATATCATCCTCCGTCCGCAGGATATCAGCAATGCGGCCGAAGTCATTCGCCGGCTGGGTATTATCAGCATCAACACAGCCATCGAATGTGATATCTATGGAAACGTCAACTCCACCCACATCGGCGGCACCGCCATGATGAACGGAATCGGCGGCTCCAACGACTTTGCCCGCAATGCTTACCTGAGCATATTTGTAACACAGTCATCATCAAAAGCCGGCGGTATTTCGCACATTGTTCCAATGGCTTCCCATATAGACAATACAGAACACGACGTAGACATTATAGTAACTGAAAACGGTCTGGCAGACTTAAGAGGACTTGCACCGCGCGAACGCGCCAGACTAATCATATCCAACTGCGCGCATGCCAGCTACAAAGACGAATTGAACAACTATTTTACCGAAGCCTGTAAGAGAGGAGGTCAAACACCTCACCTGCTACAGGAGGCACTTAGCTGGCATAGCCGCTTTAACGAAAACGGGACCATGCTTAAAACTGTTCATGTATAGTGTGTGTGATGAATGAAAAAAAGAACCGGCTCTTCACTGGGAGCCGGTTTCTTTTTAAAAACTATCTGAAGAAAAACTAACGTATCAGCAATACCGTTCCTTTTATCATCCGTGTGGTACCGTCCAGATACTCCACCATCGCGAAATAAACATAACTCCCCAGATCTGCCCGCTTACCATTCACAGTACCATCCCAACCATAACTGCGATCATTAGCCGGTGTATTCACTGTCTCAAAAACCTTGTTGCCAGAGCGGTTGAACACCGACAGATTCTTCACCTGACGGATATCCCAACTACCAATCACATAGAAATAATCATTCTGTCCGTCTCCATTGGGAGAAAATGCGTTAGGCATGCTGATACCGGCATTCACAAATGTTTGTATGTGCACAGTCGCAGTGTCCGTACAGTAATAATCGTTGGTGGCGGTCACCTGGTATTTCATAGATGAGGTAGCAGCAGCAAACGGATTAGGACAACTGGTACAGGAAAGCCCTGTCTGCGGTTCCCACAGATAGGAACTTGCAGGCCCGCCGGTGATGCTGGTGCGCAATCCCACACTGGCAGGACGTGGCAGCGATATCAGTTCAGGCGTGGCCGTTATAGTAAACGGCTCATAGTCCAGGTCACTCCGGTTGTTGGAATAATCCGTTTCGTTAAACACAGGCCCCTGACGATCATTCACTACGGCCACCACCGCTTTGGTACCCGGAGCACTCAACACATGGGTAAACTCCCGGCAGTCGCCAAATTTGGGCGCCGGCGTATAATAAACAGGCTGCAGTATCACAGACCGCTCATTACCGGGATCACCATTGTAAAAAGATACCGGTATCTTCTGAAATACAGTATCATAACCATTAGACATACATACTTTGAACTTCACCAGAATATGCCCATTGTCGAAACAGTGCGCAGACAACAGGTCTACCGTCATATCAGGTGGCACAAGATGTACGTACTCCTGCCCTTTCAGCACACAGCCATACTGATTGGTCAGCTGTACACCTATCTGGCTGCTGTCCAGCATAGTCACCGCAGGAGCGGCACAGGAAAGGCAACTAAGCGTATAGGCGTCACTGTTATCCCACAGAATGGTTGCAGGTGTGAAACCCGTTATGTTGTAATAGAAGTGAAACGGCGCCTTTCGATACACAGTAGTATCTTTCGGAAAGACGTTCAATACAGGCGGAACATAGTTCCAGGTAAAAGTATTGTTGGAATAATCTGCTTCATTCAAACCAGTGGCCGGCGGATATGCCTGCTGGTCTTTGTTTACCACCGCCACTACCTGGCCGGAGGGAGCATTCCGGATATACTGGCCATAGCGGCTGCAGCTGCCGGGAGAAGCCATGGGCGTTAGAAAACGGGTACCCAGCTGTACTGCCGCAGGATCTCCAGGAAGCCGGTCGTAAAAATCCACCTGGAGTGAAGCTGGTACATTACCGGTAGTATAGGCATTGCACAATGAGAAGTCCACATGCAGGCTGTCTCCCCGGGAACAGTCCACGCTGTTCAATTTCACGGTATAGTCATCCACCACCGGAATATGTACGGTAGCCAGCGTATCACTGTAACAGGCGTACTGCGAATATCCCCGCACTTTCACAGTTGTTACGGTATCCTGACGGTACGGTGCAGTAAAGGTAGTGTTGATGCAGTTGCTGCAGTTCAGATAGGAAGAAGTTTCCCAGGTGGCGGAGCTGATAGTACCACCGGTAGCGCTGGGTTTCAGTACCAGCTGCGCTTTCGGCAACACGGTATAATCTCCTGGTGCCAGAGATACATGAAACTTAAATCCTCGCTTGATGCTCACATTATTGTTATAATTACTCTCTTCCACACCGGTATTGGGCAGTGCCAGCGGAAAAGTACCGCCGTTATCGTTCATCACCGTTACCAGTGTATCTACATTGGCGCGGCCGGCCTGAACAATCGTGGTATATAATACAGAAACGCATTTACCTGGCAGATCTGCCGGCAACAAAAACGGGATTCCTAACAGATGTCCCTTTCCCAGCCGTGGATCATCATCATAAAAAGACACAGGTGTGTTTTTGGGAATAGTCTGGTATCCTTTGTTCTCAAAATACAGTTTTACACGCAGCTTATCCTGTTGGTAACACTCTACGGCAGACACATATACCACACCGTCAGCTGTAGGATCGTCCACTACAATGGTGACCGGGTTCGTATAGTCCTCACAGTGACCATCAGTAGCGTAAAGGCGTACTTTATAGTTGCCGGGTGTCTGGAAAATATAGTCCAGCTGTTCATCCGTACTCACCACCTGTTCCGCCATGCCTTTATCATTACTGATCAGCCATTTCCAGGAGGTAGCGTTGCGGGAGCGGTTGGTAAACACCACGTGGTCTGTTTGAATGCCTGCTTTGGAAGCGATCTTGCGTTTGTCGGGGTAGAAACGTGCAACCACGCCGCAACTGACAGGCATGGCGTCTGTGGTGGTAGCATGACAACCACTAACGCCATCGGTTACACGTAGTTCTATCAGATAGGTTTTCTGACTGGTGACCGTCAGCGATAAGGTGGTTCCGGTGCCGGTGGCTACCCCATCTACCAGCCACGCGCAGGTTTGACCCGCAGCGACGGTAGCCGTAAAGGTGACAGTCTGTCCTACTACAGGATAGGCAATGTCGCGGGTAAAAGCAGCGGTAACAGTGGAGGCACAGGGATCATTACAAACCATACTGGGCTGCATCAGCGACAGCGAGGTGGTAATAAAGTTCCGCATCCTGTCGGCCTGGCCCTGTGTAAAGCCCAGTATACAACCGGTGCCTTGACCATAATCCATAAAGTTATCCGGCAGGTCTGGCACATCGGTGGTAAAACCAGACAAGGTATCGGTGTCACAGGAATTTTGCGGAGCGCTGCAGGCATAACCGCCGGTGATGGTCTTCTCCGGAGGGGTGTCACAAACCATGTCTCCATCGGTGGTGCAGTCATCGTTTTTACAATCCCTGGCTGCAAAGGTATGCAGGAGGCTGAGGTAATGTCCCATTTCATGAGCCAGTACGTCCACTCCGAGGCCGGCCACCACAATATCTCCGCCGGCACTGGCATATCCGCCCATGGTAAGACGGCTCCAGCTGCCACAGTTGAATTCCTGCATATAGTCGGAACGAATGGAAGACACCACCCATATGTTGATATAACGGCTATGATCCCACGCTCCCATACCGGTAACATTTCCACCTTCCATGTCTACATCAAAATCATTCAGGTAGGAATAGGAACGGATGATGCCGGTGGTACGGCCGCCATCAGGGGCTGTTTTAGCAAGACAGAAACGGATTTTTGTATCAGTACGACCACCGGTAAAAGCGCCGGTAGCGCTGTAGGCTTCGTTAAGTGACTGGATCGCATTGGCCACGTCCAGGTCCGTATAGGCGCTCAGGTTTTCATTGAGTATATGCACTACCACCGGCAAGGTAATAATCGCCGCATCAACAGCCGGAGCACCAGGTACCCGAACATACCGCTGCTGCAGGATTGCCTGATTAATGGCCTGTTCCCTGGCCACAAACGAAGGGTTCTGGCGCCATTGCTGCAATAGTCTGTCTGTGCCGCAGGCACGTACGGATAATGGCATCCCTTCCTGGGCATAGGAACGTAGAGCCAGCAGGGTCAATATGACTGACCCAAAAATCAGTTTTCTCAATAACGGGGTGTTCATCTCGACAAGTATAGGACGCGCAAATATATATAATAATTATAATAAATAACATCAATCCCTTTTCTGATATCATTTCCAGGAGTTATCATTTTCATCTATGGGCGCATCAATATTATCGCTGGCTGTAAGATTCTTCAAACAAAACTGTTGTTCTACTTTTGTACCCGATTTTAAATTCCTGGACCCATTCAAAACCGACAGACTGTGACACAAGAATATACGAGAACCCGATATTTTTTTCTGATATTAATCTTAGGCACCCTGACTGCATTGGCGCCTTTTTCCATAGACATGTACCTGCCGGGCTTTCCGGCGATTGCCGCCGACTTTGGTGTTGAGCAAGCCAGGGTAGGCTTGTCGCTCTCCAGCTTTTTTATAGGCATCTCCGCAGGGCAGCTACTGTATGGCCCGCTGCTCGACCGATTTGGCCGGAAAACACCGTTGATACTGGGATTGCTGGTTTATATAGCCGCATCGCTGGGCTGCGTATATGCGGTCACGTTGAACAGCCTGGTGATCCTGAGATTTATACAGGCCATCGGAAGCTGTGCTGCCACTGTAGCTTCTGTAGCGATGGTACGTGACCTCTTTCCGGTGAAGGAAAATGCCAAAGTATTTGCCCTGCTGGTATTGGTATTAGGTGCATCCCCTATGCTGGCCCCTACCATAGGCAGTTATGTGACCGCCGCTTTCAACTGGCATACGATCTTCATTGTACTGGCAGCGATGGGGGTATTGATCCTGCTGGCCACCATCCTGTGGCTACCGGAGAGTTATCAGCCAGATACCTCCTTGTCACTCAAACCCGGGCCTATTACCCGTAGCTTCTGGACAGTAGCCACCACACCACAGTTTTACACCTACGCCTTTGCCGGAGCTACCGCTTTCTCCGGTCTGTTTGCTTACGTATCCGGCTCTCCGCAGATATTTATGGATGTTTACCACCTGGACGGTAAAACCTACGGCTGGATCTTTGCCGGCCTCTCTATTGGGTTTATCGGCTCCAGCCAGATCAACAGCCTGCTGCTGAAACGCTTTGAAAGCCAACAGATAGTACTGGTAGCACTGACGCTTCATGTAATAACGGGACTGATACTGGCCTTCTGCGCCTGGAACAACTGGCTGAGTCTTACCGGCCTTTTGGTGCTACTATTTGTGTATCTCTGTTGTATGGGATATGTCAATCCAAATACATCCGCCCTTTGCCTGGCTCCCTTCGGGAAAAATGCCGGCACCGCTTCCGCCCTGATGGGCGCACTGCAGATGGGCATAGGCGCACTGGCATCTACCTTTGTCAGCCTGTTTGATAGTCATTCAACCCTGCCCCTGGCCCTTACCATTGCCGGTTCTTCCGTGATGGCGCTGACAATATTGATGGCAGGCCGCAAACAAATCGGAACCGCTATGGCAGCACCCGACCAGGCAGGCGCCGTCCTGACGCATTAATCACGGGTATACGTAGGTGATGGGCGCCGTGCTGACGCATTAATCACATGACATACAAGGTGTTCATAAAGACACCATTCAACGCATTACTCCCGGGCCTCCGGAAACGGCCGGCCCGGGTTTCTTTTTTCAGATCTTGATCAGTTGCCCCCCAACCCCTACCAGCCTCAGGCATTGATAACACATCCTTTTTAAAAAAATTTCTCCGGATGAAAGAAAAGATATTATTTTATCAAAATATTTAAAAGCAGGAGAAATAGCATTCTTTTTTGTTTGAAAAAAAACCCGATTTTGATATAGTACTTTTCGATGTGATATGCTGTTTTAATAACAGATGAAAACTTTTTAATAGCATATGACATGCAAGAACGACCATAACTTGTACTGTGCCTATCCTGTTAAGAGAGGATTATGTATACCATTCTTTTTGTTTAATCGCATTATATGGAAGAACAAAATACCATTAAGCCCATTCCGGAACGCAAGATTCTTCTGATTGAAAGAGATGATCAATATTTTACACCTTTAGAACTCATTCCGGAAGATTACAGCGATACTGTTATCCGCTTTGCACGTCAGTATTTTAAACAGGATACTGAATGTGACATGTTCTGCCAGAACATTAAAGTAAGGGACTTCTCTATCTGGCACCATGAAATACTGGCCAAGAAAAACATTCTGCTCACCCCCTACTCCCCCCGGCATATACTGGCCCTCCATTTTAACCAGGCCGACGAAGTAGTGGCCAATATCCATGGAAGAGGTGATTTTAACATGATAGGCAGTCAGATCTGCCTGTTTAACCTACCGGAACAGATGCATACCGTACCTGTGGTTACCGGCAAACAAATCAGCAGTTTTCATATCAACATCATACCCGGTTGTATGGGTGCCCTTGTACGGGAATTTCCGGAACTGAAAGGACTGCTCTCTAAAAAAATAACCGACCAAAGCGAACCACTCAATCAGCGCGATTGTACCACCAATATTGCTATCCAGCTGCTGCTGACTATTATCAATGGCTGCCGCCTCATAGAAGACCAGGCCGAATGCCTGCTTCGCCGTTGCTGCGTGTCCATCTTCAGCAACTATCTCTGCCAGGACGCCACGCCCACCTGCGAAAAACGTCCGGTAGACAACGACACGCTGATCAACGTATTTCATTACCTCCGGGAAAACGTAGACCTGGAAAAGCCACTGATGCATGTGTCTTTCCTCTTCAACGTGCCCAGCCCCGTACTCGCAGGCGCCTTCGAAAATATGTTTTACATCCCCCTGGAAGACTTTGCCTTTCAGATGAAAATGCTGAAAGCCTTCAACTGCCTGGTGTATGAAGACACTCCCCTGGCCGATATTGCCAGAAACATAGGCCTGCCCGGTGAAAAAGCACTGATCGTCGCCTTTATCAACTATTTCCATTGCGATCCGCTTTTTATACGGAACGCACAATGACCATATCCTCCTCAATCCGTTGCCGCCTGAAAATTTCAGGCGGCAAAAACGGAGCCCCTCATTGACATCTTCGCCGCTTTTCTTTCCTTTGCGGAAATTTTTATTATCCTATGCGCAAACCTTTCCCCGCTTTCCTTTGCTGCCTGCTTCTTCCGTTCACACTGAAAGCCCAATCACTCCACCTTTTTGCAGATAGTATCCGCACCGCCTGCCATATCCCTGCCCTGGGATACGCTGTCGTATCAGCAGATTCCATCCTCGAAATACAAATGCTGGGCAACAAAAAAATCAATACTCCATCCCCCGCCACCCTACAAGATCAGTTCCGTATCGGCTCCAATACCAAAGCCATTACCTGTACCATGGCCGCTTTGCTCGTACAGCAAAATAAACTACACTGGAACACCCCTTTTTTCTCCCTATTCCCTGATCTCAAAACCCAAAGCCATCCCGCCTACTATCATCTCACGCTGAAAGAATTGCTTACTTTCCGTAACAAACTGGTCCGGTATACCTATACCAATCCGCTCCCCCGCCCCGAAAACATTACCGGTAATGAAGCCGCCCAACGCCGGCAGTTTGCCACCTGGCTGCTGCAACAACCACCTGTATCAGATACCAACGCCATTAACTACACCAACAGCGGCTACGTCCTCGCCGGCCTCATGCTCGAAAAAGCCGCTCATAAAAGTTATCTCCAGCTGTTACAACAACTCGGACAACAACTGGGTATCCACTTCGGACTGGGAGGCCCCAACGCCGTCGACAGCACCCAGCCCTGGGGACATGACCACCAATTGCAACCGGAAGCTCCGGCAAACAATCCCAAACTCAACTGGCTACAGGCTGCCGGCAATATCCATATCAGCCTGCAAGACTATGCCCGCTTTATACAGTTTCAGCTGCGTGGCCTCGCCGGCAGATCTCCCCTGTTGCCCGCAACTATCTTTGAACAACTGCACTACGGCCATCCAACCTTCGCCTATGGCTGGTTCTGGAAAACAAACAACAAAGGAGAACATATCTCCTGGAACACCGGCACACCCGGTACCTTCGTTACCCATGTGCAACTGGTACGTGAGCAGGACCGGGCTTATATCGTCTTTACCAATGTACAACAAGACAATACAGAAGAGGCTGTGGAAGCAGTAGTCAAAGCCATGGAAAAAAAATATGGTCAATAAAAAACCAAGTATCTTTAATCATATTAAAAAAACTCCCCTATGGCTTTCGATGAAAAAATGGCTGACCGCGTCAGAGAAATAATTGCACCGGCAGCAAAAAAAGTAGAAGAGAAAAAAATGTTCGGCGGTCTGTGTTTTATGGTGAATGATAAAATGTGCGTCGGTGTGAAAGCAGAAACCGTTATGCTCCGCCTCGATCCGGCCCATGTAGACACTCTGCTGGAAGAAGAAGGCTGTACACAGATGGTGATGGGTGATAGAATAGCGAAGGGATATGTGTTTGTGGATAATACAGTGCTGCGTACCAAAAAACAATTGGAGCATTGGATTAAAATGGCATTAGAATATAACAAAATCGCTCCTCCCTCCAAAAAAAAGTAAATGCTCCGGGCCAGCCAGCAAAGTGATTTACAAATGTTTTTCTATCTTTAACGCCCCCTGGCATTATTGATTAGCATCATTTTAAATCTATATTCTTAACTGGCATTATCTGGATAGCTTATGAACACATTTACGATTATAACGGCTTTGATTACCATCAGTGCACTCATTTCGTATATCAATAACCGTTTTATCAAATTGCCCGGAACCATAGGCGTGATCGTGGTTTCATTGTTTCTGTCCTTGCTGATTTTGTTTACCGGTAAAATTTTTCCCGGTGCTTACACTTTCATCAAAGACCTCACCAGCAGCATCGACTTTACCCAAACCCTGCTGGACATTATGTTAGGCTTCCTCCTTTTCGCGAGTGCCCTTCAATTCGATTTACAGAAACTGAGAGAACAGCGATACCCCGTACTAATACTAAGTACGGTGGGAGTGATAGGCTCTACATTTATTTTCGGCTACCTGCTGTATTGGGCCACTGAACTGCTGCGTATTGATCTGCCACTGCTCTATTGTCTGTTATTTGGAGCATTGATTTCTCCGACGGATCCGGTGGCAGTATTGTCCGTACTGAAAAAATCAAAAGTACCTTCTTCCCTGGAAACCATTATTGGTGGAGAATCCCTGCTGAATGACGGTACCGGTATTTTGCTTTTTGTTATTCTGAAAGAACTTGCCGGTCAGGCAGATGCGCATGTATCACTGGCCCACACTATATCACTTTTTTCGCAGGAAGTGTTTGGCGGAATATTGCTGGGCGTGATCTCCGGCCTGGTTGCCTACCGTACCATGAAACGGGTAGACGATTTCCAGATCATTGTGATGGTGTCATTGTCGATGGTAATGGTTATCTCTGTACTGGGCGCCATGCTGCACGTATCCATCCCGCTGGCGGCCGTTTCCGCCGGTCTTATCCTGGGTAACACCTCTCTGGGTACCAAACAGTCGGAAGACCTACAACGTTACTTCCATAACGTATGGCACCTCATCGATGAACTGCTCAATACCATCCTCTTTGTGATGATAGGCCTGCAGATAGTGGTAATGCCTTTCCTGAAAAACTACTGGCTCACCGGCCTGTTTGCCGTAGCTTTTGTACTGGTGGCCAGGGCCCTGAGTATCTATATTCCATCCCTGCTGCTCAAACGTTCGCTGAAAACAACTTACAGAGGCATCACCATCCTGGTATGGGCCGGTCTTCGGGGAGGTATCTCCGTGGCACTGGCAATGTCGCTGCCAGAGTCCCCTTACAAGGAAATCATCCTCTCCGGCAGTTACTTTGTAGTGCTCTTCTCCATCATCGTTCAGGGCCTCACTCTCAAACGTGTGGTGAACAGAATGGTCCGGTAATCCATTTACTGAAACATAAAAGAATAGCCCCCGGAAAATTACTCCGGGGGCTATTCTTTTTATACATGCTCATTCAGTATTATTTCACGGTCATTTTATGGCTCAGTTTAAAATCAGCTGAAGAGGCCCCTATATGGATGCCATACGTGCCTTTATACAACTTCCAGGCATGTTGCTGCAGGTCCCATTTCTGGAGTTCTGTTACGGGTATTTCCAGCGTTACGGCAGTAGTATTACCCTGTTTCACTGACACTCGTTTAAATGCCTTCAGCTCTTTCAGTGGCATCCGTTCCATATTGGGATAGGTGACATAGGCCTGTAATACTTCATCACCATCGAACTTGCCGGTGTTACTAACGTTGACGGTCATACGAATCGTATCATTCAACTTGTACGTGTTGGCAGGTGCCTGTTTCCAGGCATAATCGAAGGAAGTATAACTGAGTCCGAAACCAAAAGGATAAGCGGCCTTGCCGGTAAAATAGCGGTAGGTGCGGTTTTTCATGCTGTAATCCTTATAATCCGGCAGGTCCTGCAGTGTGTGATAAAAAGTTACTGGCAGGCGCCCTGCGGGCGAATATTTACCGAAGATGATATCAGCGAGTGCGGTACCACCCTGTTCTCCGGGATACCAGGCCATTATCACAGCATCTGCATAAGGCTCGATGGCTGCCACGTCTACGGCACTGCCGGCTGTCACCACCGCAATAATCGGTTTTTTATGTGCAGCACGGAGTTTCTGCATAAACAACACCTGCGAACGGGGAAGACTCAGCGTATTTTTATCTCCGCCTGATGAAGAGAGGAAAGCATCACCTTCTTCCCCTTCCAGTAAAGGCGTCAGCCCAATCACCGCCACTGTCACGTCACAGTTTTCAGATGCCCAGACACCTCCGAAATGCAGGGTATCCGTAAAGTCACAACCCTGATCATATTGCAAGGCCATACCCGGACCGGCGGCTTTGGCCAGACCAGCGGCAAAGGTCACCATATTGCCGGATACTCCGTGATAATTGCCCATCAGGGCCTCCAGTGAAGCCGAATTGGAACCGGCTACCAGCATGGAAGCATATTTATCTTTATTCAGGGGTAACACGCCATCGTTTTTCAGTAATACCATACTTTCTCTGGCTGCCTGCAATGCAAGGGTAGTATGCCAGTCATTGTTCACACTGTCGGCTCCGTAACGACTGTAAGGGCTCAATTCCTTTGCATCAAACAATCCCAGCTTCATCTGCGTACGCAGGCTCGCAATCAGCGCGCTGTCCACATCTGTAGGTTTGAGCCAGCCCTTGTCCATCGCTTTCAGCACATCGGCCTGCAGAATATTGGCGCAGTCCAGGTTGACACCTGCTTTAACAGCCGCAGCTGCTACTTCTTCCCGCGTAGGGATAGCCTTGTGACGCAGCCAGATATCATCCAGCGCCCAGCAATCAGTCACCACCTGACCACGGAACTTCCATTCATGCCGTAGGATGTCCTGCAACAGAGTGTTTCCGGTGCAGCAAGGCTGACTGTTGACACGGTTATAGGCGCACATAATAGACTCCACATGATTGTCTACCAGCTTCCTGAAGGCATAGAGATAGGTTTCACGCAGGTCCTTTTCATCTACAATAGCGTTGAAACTATGACGGTCGGCTTCCGGGCCGCTGTGCACCGCAAAATGTTTGGCACAGGCCGCTGTTTTCAGTTTGCCGGGTTCATCGCCCTGCAATCCGTTCACAAAAGCGCCGGCCATCGTAGCTGTCAGATAAGGATCTTCACCATAAGTCTCCTGTCCCCTGCCCCAGCGCGGATCACGGAAAATATTGATATTAGGCGTCCAGAAGTTAAGCCCCATATACTGCACATGACGACCTGCTGCGGTAGCAATATTGTATTTGGCACGGGCTTCCGTAGCGATGCTGCCAGCTACCATCTTTGCCAGTGGCGCATTAAAAGTGGCAGATAAACCGATCGCCTGCGGAAACACGGTCGCTTCACCACCACGGGCAACACCATGTAATGCCTCATTCCACCAATTATACGCCGGTATCTGCAATCTTTCAACAGCAGGACTATTAAAACCCAGCAGCGATATTTTTTCTTTTAATGTGAGCGTGTGCAACAAATCATTCACCCGTTGCTCAACAGGTGCATCCGCTTTTCTAAACAGTGGTTGTTCCTGTGCCAGCAGCTTCTTTACCGGCAACAATGCCAGAGCCAACAGCAGAAGATTTCTTTTTCTCAGCATCCTGAAATCCTTAAATTTTTATGATAATATTTCCCCTCGGAAATTGCAAGTTATCATGTTTATGCAGTAAAAAAAGTAGTATCACCGCTGCAGCAGCACATTTGTTTATTCTCAATCAGCAATTAAGAAAATAGTATGTAACCATTTATATTTTCAACCCACCAAACATGCTGAAAAAAATAATACAGAGCACGATCAGGGTGATAAAAATGTACATCCTGTCTTTCTCTATCACAAAACCAATCAGAGAAAAGAACACACGCAGGATTGGCGTGGCCAGTAAAATGAGGGCTCCAAACTGAATAACAGCCGAAGGTTTGAAGGTGGCCAGGCCAGCGAAAATACCAGTAAAGGTGGTAAATTCCTGCCCTTCACCGGTGAAATTGCTATAATCCGGTACACTGTCCGCCCCATGGGCGGCGAGATACAATATCCCGCCCACAAATGCAATGATACTGGCAGTGATCACCCCTGTCCGCAGCACCTGTCCTACCAGCAGGGCAATATCTCTGTCTCCTGTCAATGTCTTGATAAACTTCATTGGAATGCATTAAAACTGATGATGTAATCCGTTGTAGATCATTTCCATGGCCACAAAAGAGATGGCAGCACAGAAGATGTAACGCAATGTTTTAGGATTCAGTACTGTCAGCAAACGTGCGCCTGTAAAGGCGCCGCCCAATACGCCGAGTACCACCGGAAATGCAATGCCTGGATCGATATAACCTCTCTGCAGGTATACTACCGCGCTGGCCGCTGCAGTAACACCTATCATAAAGTTGCTCGTAGTGGTACTAACCTTAAAGGGTATACGCATGGCACCATCCATTGCCAGCACTTTAAGGGCGCCGGAACCAATGCCCAACAGGCCCGACAATACGCCCGCCAGCAGCATGATAGAAAAGCCTCCACCCACATTTTTGAGTTTGTAATGTACTATTCCCTCTTTTGTTGGATAACTGCTGTTGAGTTTCAGTACATATGACAGACGGCTGCCCTCCTGTTCGGCCTGTTCATTTTTTTTCCGGATGGTCATCAGGGCTGAAAAAATCAATACCACCCCAAATAAAATAGCGATAGTATTAGTAGGCGTGAAAACTGCTATCAATGCGCCCCCAACAGCGCCTGCCGTGGTGGCTATTTCCAGAAACATGCCCAACCGAACATTGGTAATACCTTCTTTAATATATGCCGAGGCTGCACCGGAAGAATTCCCGATAGAAGCCAGTAGCGCGGCTCCTATGGCATAACGGATATCTACATGAAAAACAAGTGTCAACAGCGGGATCACCACTACGCCCCCGCCCAGTCCTGTCATTGCGCCCAGCAAACCCGCCACATAGGCCCCTGCCAGCAGTATCAGGCTGAAAATAAGTACGTTCATCTTCCGGAAAATTATGGTTAACGATAACGGCTATACGCCAATAGTCCTAGTAGTTATTGTCCAGTATGTCTTCCATCGCCTGCCGCGACAGTTTAACGTTGCCGCTTTTGATTGCCTCATACAACTGCTCATGCAGATGATGACTGATCGCAAAATGGCTGATACTTTCTGTATCTCTTTTAGCAAAGAAATCACGGATCACTGCGGTGAAACTACGATAAAGATCTGCCAGCACATGATTGCCGCTGGCTTTGGCTATAGACAGGTGAAATGCAATGTCTGCTTCCATACAGGCATTGTACTGTTGTTCCAGAATAGCTTTTTTACGCTGCTCCAGGAACTTTTTCATATCAGCAAGACCTGCTTTGGTATGATGCTGGGCCGCCAGTTTCACAATCTCATAGTCCAGCATACGCCTTACCTGGTTGATTTCCTCGAAGTCGGCGCGGCGCAGCCGCTGGTCCAGTGATTCGGCCTGAACAGATTCGTTAACATAAGTGCCGGATCCCTGCTGTACCCGCAATACCCCAGACATAGCCAACGTTTTGATGGCCTCCCGGATGGTAGAACGCCCTACGGCATACTGTACCATCAGTTCGGGTTCTGTAGGTATTTTCTGTCCGGGTTTATAAATTCCCTGTGAAATGTCCTTCTGAATGGCGTTGATAACGCGGTTGGATAGTTTCGATGTCTGGTCCATAAATTTACATTAACGGCACAAAGATATGATGTTTAAACAAAACATCTGATGTTTTATTTTTGGACAAAAAAAAGCCGTCTCTGCTGTGAAGAGACAGCTGACAAGCATGATCCGTATTGCAAATATTAAAAATCAAAATTGTCGGGGTCCGGTCCGATCCGCTCTTTGCGGTCCAGTCCATCAATAGCGGCCATATCTTCCGGAGAGATATTAAAATTGAAAACTTCAGCATTAGCAATGATTCGTTGCTGCTGTACGCTCTTAGGAATAGTCACCACATCCTTTTGCAGATCCCAGCGCAACACCAGCTGCGTGATAGTCACACCATATTTTTCCGCCAGCGTTTTCAACAGGGGTACATTAAATACTTTACCCTGCATCAGCGGGCTCCAGGCTTCATACTGGATATGATGCTGACGACAGAAGTCCAGCAGCGCCTGTTGTACCAGGTACGGATGGAACTCCATCTGATTAACCATCGGCAGTACTTTGGCAGCATGAAACAGGTCTTCCAGATGGTGTTGCAAGAAATTGCTCACCCCGATGGCTTTCACCCTTCCGTCTGCATAAAGTTGTTCAAGTGCACGCCAGGTTTCTTTATACTTTCCTTTTACCGGCCAGTGGATCAGGTAAAGGTCCAGATAATCTGTTTTCAGCTTACGCAGGGAAGTATCAAATGCCTTCAGTGTGCTGTCATAGCCCTGGTCGGCATTCCATACTTTTGTGGTAATAAAGATATCTTTCCGGTCTGTTTTATGATTGTCGATAGCGAGACCCACCCCTTCTTCATTCTGATAGACGGCAGCAGTATCAATATGGCGATAACCTGCATCGAGCGCATATGTTACTGAATCGATCACTTCCTGTCCTTCTTTTGTCTGAAAGACACCTAATCCGAAATATGGCATCTGCAGGCCGTTAGCCAGCTGTGCTGTGCCTGTAAGATCTGTAATATTCATTCGCTTAAAGTTTTAATCATTGAATCGGAATACAAATTTACACAGCTATATAACCACACCTTCGGTATATTCCTGTGAATTTTCTGTAAAAACATAAGATACCACTACATTGTTGATATCAGAAAAAATACTATATTTGCATCGCGAAATTAATTGCACCAAAAGATGAAAAATACCTTGACATATCAGACACGCAGGAACAACAATTCCGTTATCAGAGCGGTAATTGCAAGCACCCGCATTGTCTTTATTCAAGACGGGGAGGCAAATCCATCCCGGATACAAGAGGTATCATCTATGAGCATGTAATAACACCTGCATCATAATATTGAAGGCCTCTTCACCCGAAGAGGCCTTTTTATTTTGTCTCCCCCTTTGACCCCGACAATTTCCTTTAACAGACTGATCATAACCATGAAATTATTGATCACAACAATGATGATTTACATCCGGCAACACCGGTAATGTACGGCATTCTATTGCATCACGCATAGCCTTTCATTACCGCATGAAAGGCTTTTTTTATTCTATTAACAAAGATTGTATGAAACGATTATCCCAATTCAGAAATATAGGCATCATGGCCCACATCGACGCAGGTAAAACAACGCTCACCGAAAGAATGCTGTATTATACCGGCCTTACCCATAAAATGGGCAACGTAGACGAAGGCAACACGATGATGGATACAGATCCCCAGGAAGAGAAACGTGGTATCACCATTTCATCTGCTGCCATCACCACCTACTGGAATTTTGCGGACAACAAATACCAGATCAATATTATTGATACACCCGGACACGTAGACTTCACGGCAGAAGTTGAACGTTCCCTGCGTGTACTCGATGGCGCCATCGCCGTCTTCTGTGCACGTTCCGGCGTACAACCTCAGTCTGAAACCGTTTGGCGGCAGGCAGACCACTACCGGGTACCCCGTATTGTGATGATCAATAAGATGGACCGCCAGGGAGCCGACTTCCAGCGCGTAGTGAATGAAATACGGGAACGACTACACGCAAATGTTATTCCTTTGCAGATGCCGATAGGTCAGGAAGATACTTTTACCGGAGTGATAGACCTGATCAGGATGAAGGCCCTGCTTTGGCATGATGATGACGGAAAAAGTTTTGAAGAACAACCGATACCTGCGCAACTGCTTCCCGCTGCTGAAAAAGCCCGACGGTGGATGATAGAAGAGCTGTCTATGCTGCATGAACCATTACTGGAACAATACAGCAACGCGCCGGAAAGCATCACGGAAGAAAACCTGCGTGAAGCCATGCGTGCTGCCACTATCAATATGCTGGCAGTACCGGCAGTGGCTGGCGCTGCCTATAAAAACAAAGGGATACAGCCTCTGCTGGATGCCGTAACGGCCTATCTTCCTTCGCCGGAAGACATACCCGTAGTACACGCTATGGACGCCGATTCCGGCGAACCCATAACGTTCCCGGCCGTAGAGGAAGGACACGTGGCGGCACTCGCATTTAAAATCATGGTAGACGATTACGTAGGCAGGTTAACGTTAGTTCGTGTATACGCCGGCGTATTACGCACTGGTGATATGTTGTGGAACAGCCGTACCGGCAAAACAGTCCGCATCAGCAGACTAATGCGTATCATGTCAGATAAATTTGAACCCGTAACTGAAATCGGTGCAGGTGACATCGGAGCGGTAGTAGGAATGAAAGATGTAAAAACCGGCGACACACTGACCCATACCGACTTTACCGTGCTACTCGAAAAAATCAGTTTCCCCGAACCGATGATCGGTTACGCTATAGAAGCCAAAGCGTCCAAGGATACAGACAAACTAAGTGAAGCACTGGCAGGTCTGCTGGATGAAGACCCCACCTTGTCTGTAGAAGTAGACAAGGCTTCTGGTCAAACCATCCTGAAAGGAATGGGCGAACTCCATCTGGAAGTAGTGTTGGAGAAACTGGCCAGTGAATATCAGGTGCAGGTCAACAAAGGCGCTCCGCAGATTGCGTATAAGGAAATATTTACGCAGCCGGTCACACACCACGAAGTGTTTAAAAAACAAACGGGTGGCTCCGGTAGCTTTGCAGACATCACCTTTGAACTGGCACCCCGGCAAAACGATGACCCGGGCCTGGAATTTATCAATGAAATCAAAGGCGGTGCCATACCGAAAGAGTTCATTCCTTCCATCAGCAAAGGTTTTGAATCGGCCATGAAAAACGGCGCCCTTAAAGGATTTCCTGTTCACTCCATGCAGATACGTCTGCTCGACGGCAAGATCCATCCAACGGATTCCCATGCACAGGACTTCGAACAGGTAGCCATGATCGCATTCCGCAACATTGCCACCCAGGCTGCACCTCGCCTCCTGGAACCGGTGATGTCAGTAGAAGTGACCACGCCGGAAGAGTACACCGGCGCCATCACCGGCGACCTTAACAGACGCCACGGCCTCATCCGCCACATGGAGATAAAGAACAACGTACAAAACATCACGGCCTCCGTGCCACTGGCCGAATTATTCGGCTATATAACGGTGTTGCGTACACTCTCTTCTGGCCGGGCCACCGCATCGGTAACGTTTAGCGAGTATCAGCTCCAAAACAGGAACCGCTGATGGATTTGATGTAAAATGATGATAATAATCTAAAAACGGATGCTCCTGATAAAAGGAAGAAAATAAATCTTCCTCATCAGGAGCATCCGTTACATCAAACAAATCATGGTTGGTCGTGGTAATAATACTTCACCAGCCTGCTGTCCGGCAGGGAGTTCAACTCTGCGATCAGCCATTTATTCTCTCTTTTCACCATTTTTCCTTTATAATAACCTACAGACATCAGCTGTATCTGTCCTGATTCAAGGTCGGTCCATAACACGGAAGCGTACATGCTTACCTTCACGGTATCATTGGCGCCTGTGAAGTATTGTATATTGCTGAGGATATGCCTGGTCTGGAAATGTTTGCTCTCGGCGCTGGAATATAGTTTCGTGATTTTATCGCCCCAGTTTTGTTTGCCCAGGATCTTTATACCATCTATTTCTCCATGGATGCTATCAGTCATATATTCCATGCATCTTACCAGCTCTCCGTTATCAAAATGTTCGCAGAAAGCAAGGATTACTTTTTCTATATGTTGCTGATCACGGTAACGGACATCCCTGTACGACGAGTCGGCTGACTGCTGTAAAGGGTTCTGGTTGGGATTGACGACCTGCTTACATGCAATAGTCAGCAGGGAAATGATAACAATAAAAAGACAGAATCTTACCATCAGTGCAGATTTTCAGGACATAACAAAATACACGCATTAAAAGTTTGCGAATATGACAGTATTTATATATGCCTGAAAAATGGTCTACAGCGGGCAGTTCTGATGGTAATCAATCAGCTCTATCTGTGTTTGTTCCAGCTCAATGCCTTTGTAATAGGCTTCTATTTCGTCGAGTACGGCTTCTACCTCTTCAACGGTTTTGAGAGTTACCAGCCGGCTGCGGAACTCTTTAATATTGGGCAGTCCCTTCAGATAGTTGGCATAACAGCCCCGCATCTCATTGATGCCTGCGATAGGGCCTTTCCACTCCACGGAGAGGCGCAGGTGTTTTTTACTGACGGCGATACGCTCTTCAAGCGTAGGCCCGGGCATTATCTCGCCTGTTTTTACATAATGTTTGATCTCACGGAACAGCCATGGATAGCCGATCACAGCCCTGCCGATCATAATACCATCGACACCGTACCGGTTTTTGTATTCCACAGCTTTTTGTGGGCTGTTGATATCACCGTTTCCGAAAATGGGAATATGGATACGTGGGTTATTCTTCACTTTACCAATCAGGGTCCAGTCGGCTTCCCCCTTGTACATCTGGCAACGGGTGCGTCCGTGAATGGCCAGCGCCTTGATACCCACGTCCTGCAGCCTTTCGGCCACTTCTTCTATATTTTTGGTATCATCATCCCAGCCGAGGCGGGTTTTGACGGTAACAGGCAGCTTGGTGGCTTTTACGCAGGCTTCAGTCAGCCTTACCATCAGGTCCAGGTCTTTTAATACACCAGCACCTGCACCTCTGCCAGCCACTTTTTTCACCGGACAGCCAAAATTGATGTCCAGCAAGTCCGGATTGGTCACATCCACAATTTTAGCGGCCATAGCCAGACTGTCTTCATCACCCCCAAAAATCTGAATGCCTACCGGCCTTTCATACTCAAATATGTCCAGCTTACGCCGGCATTTGATCGCATCCCGGATCAACCCTTCACTTGAAATAAATTCAGTATACATCAGGTCCGCGCCTGCATCTTTACAGATTGCACGAAACGGAGGATCACTCACATCCTCCATAGGAGCCAGCAATAGCGGAAAATCAGGCAGTGTTATGTTGTCAATCTTAACCAAAATCGTTATTTTCAGAAGCGCAAAGATAAAGCATATTTTGTCTCCCAGGGCTAAAGCCCTGGGCTATTATTGATGCTTATAATTTAACTATATCAGTTTTACAAAGATCCAGGTGCTGATGGGCTATGATCAGGAACGAATATTGATCAGTTATTCTCTCTATAAAAAGAGGAAAACAAACCAAACTAAAAACCATCGTACAATCCCCAACAAACATAGCCCAGGGCTTCAGCCCTGGGACAAAAAATAAGCTCATGGAAAAGTTCGACGCAATTGTAATCGGTTCAGGACAGGGAGGTAATCCGCTGGCGAGGAAAATGGCTGAAAACGGATGGAAAACAGCCCTGATAGAACAGCGCCAGATGGGCGGTACTTGTATCAATGACGGCTGCACACCTACCAAAACAATGATTGCCAGCGCCAGGGTCGCTTATCTCGTAGCACATAGTGAAGACTGGGGCATTAACAATCAGGGGTATACTATCGATATGGCGGCAGTGATGGGCCGCAAAGAGGAAGTGGTGCTGCAATTCAGAAACAACACCACCAGAGCGCTTCAGAAAGCGGGCGTGAGCATTATTTATGGCAGTGCTGCCTTCTCCGGTATAAAAACAATCAATGTGGCCCTGCATGACGGCGACATCATGGAACTTACCGCCCCAAATATTTTTATCAATACTGGCGCAGCTCCTTTTATACCGGACATTCCCGGCCTCAGGGACGTGCCATATCTTACTTCCACTACCCTGCTTGATATGCACGCCGCGCCGCCGGAACTGATCATTATGGGTGGTAGTTATATCGCACTGGAAATGGCACAGCTGTATCGGCGTTTAGGCAGCAACGTTACCATCATAGAACGAAGTCCGCGGCTGATGTCAAAGGAAGATCCGGATGTGGCCGCCGTACTCAAAAACATGATGGAAGCTGAAGATATACAGGTGATCACCTCTGCCGATATTGAAAAGGTAATGATTGTAGATGGCCACCTGCATGTAGAAGTGAAGACCGGCAGCACTTCCCTTACTATAACGGGATCGCATATACTGGTAGCTACCGGACGGCAACCGCAAACTGCCACACTGCAGGCAGAAAAAACCAATGTAACCCTGGATGCAAAGGGTTATATTCAGGTAGATGAACAACTCGAAACCTCCTGCCCTGGCATTTATGCACTGGGAGATGTAAAGCCCGGCCCCGCCTTCACCCATATCTCCTACAATGATCATCTGCTGATCTATAAAAATCTTTTCGAAAAAGCTGAACTCACTGTCAGAACCAGACAGCTGCCATATTGTATGTTTACAGATCCGCAGCTGGGCCGTATCGGACTGTCTGAATCGCAGGCACGACTGGAAGGTTATCCGATAAAAGTAGCACGCATTGGTATGGATAGAGTGGCGCGTGCTATTGAAACCGGCGAAACACAGGGCTTTATGAAAGCCATTGTACACGAACACACCGGACAGATACTGGGCGTATCTATCATTGGTACCGCCGGCGGCGAAATCATGTCTATCCTGCAGATGGCCATGCTGGGCGGTATAACGGCAACGCAGATACGGGATATGATATTTGCCCATCCCCTTTATGCTGAATCATTGAATAACCTGTTTATGTCACTGGAAAAATAAAGGTCAATATGAGTATATTTTTCCCCATATATGCTATCAGCTTCCTATGATTAAACTATCTCATGTTTCTAAAAATTTCGGACACGGCAAAAATGCGGTGAGCGACCTCTCATTTGAAGTACAGGCCGGTGAAACACTGGTACTACTGGGTACCAGCGGCTGCGGCAAAACAACAACCCTCCGTATGATCAACCGCCTGCTCATACCGGATCAGGGAGATATCTTCATCGGAGAAAAAAATATCAGGGAAGAGGTCCCGGAAAACCTGCGCAGAAATATCGGTTATGTCATGCAAAATACCGGGCTGTTTCCGCATTATACCGTCCAGGAAAATATCGGGGTGGTACCACAGCTGTTGCACTGGAACAAAACGCATATCCGCGACAGAGTATGGACATTGCTGCAAAAGCTGCGGCTGCCACCGGAACAGTACGCCCATGTATATCCGCAGCACCTCAGCGGCGGACAACAGCAACGGGTGGGACTGGCCCGCGCCCTCGCCGCCGATCCGCCTATTCTCCTGATGGACGAGCCCTTCGGCGCCCTCGATCCACTCACACGCATCAGTGTCAGAAAGGAATTTAAAGCGCTGGATGAACTGAACAGTAAGACCATCATCATTGTTACGCATGATATAGAAGAAGCTTTTGAACTCGGTAATCGTATCTGTGTAATGAATGAAGGCCGCATACAACAGCTGGGGAACGCCACTGAACTGCTGTTCAGCCCTGCCAATGATTTTGTGCGTAATTTTCTCGACAAACAGCGGCTGGAGCTGGAGCTTAAATCACTCCGCCTGCTCGATATATGGCCTTATCTCAACGGCACCGGTGAAACAACCGGTATATTGTTGCCCGGCGAAACCAGCTGCTGGGACACACTGGAAAACCTCACCACTTCTGCCGCCACTGCCATATTCAGGGGTGAAAACAAACACCTGGACGGAAACATACTGATGAATGCCATCACCGCCTTTAAAAAAACTGTCAGCCAACATGGACACGCCTGAAACATTCTTCGACTTCGTCCGGCAGCAATCGGGTAAACTGCTTGAACAAACCCTCACCCACACCGGCCTTACATTTATCTCTGTGCTGATAGCCGTATGCATCGGTGTGCCCGCTGGCATCCTCATCTCCCGTCACAAAAAACTGGCAGGCCCTGTACTGGGCATCACAGGTATACTACAAACCATCCCCAGCATTGCCTTGTTGGGCTTTATGATCCCCTTACTGGGTATAGGCCCCAAACCCGCCATCGTGGCCCTGTTCCTTTATGCATTGCTCCCCGTGGTACGTAATACCTACACCGGTATATTGGGTGTAGATACCAGTGTCATGGAGGCTGCTACCGGTATGGGCATGAACCGGCGACAGTTGTTGCTCCGTGTACAGTTACCACTGGCCATGCCCGTCATACTGGCTGGCATTCGTACCGCTACGGTCATCAATGTAGGAGTAGCCACACTGGCGGCTTACATCGCTGCCGGCGGTCTGGGTGAATTTATCTTCGGCGGTATCGCCCTCAACAATACCAACATGATGCTCGCAGGTGCCATCCCCGCTGCATTGCTGGCCATCCTCTTCGACTGGGGACTGGCACAGCTCCAGCGTCTCAATAGCAGGAAAGCACGTAAAACAATACTGGTACTGCCCGCCCTGCTCCTGCTCCTCTCCTCTTTCTACTTGCTGCCAGATAGTTACAGCACTCACCTTAAAGCAGGATTCACCCCTGAGTTTATGGGCAGAAAAGATGGCGCCATCGGGCTGCGCACCGTATACGGGCTACACCTGCGAACACTCGTTATCAGCGATATGATCATGTATAAGGCCGCCTATGAAAAAAAACTCGATGTGATCAGCGGCAGCAGCACTGATGGAAGAGTAAAAGCCTTTGACCTGGTAGTGCTGGAAGATGACAAACACATCTTTCCGCCTTATTATGCAGCCCCGATAGTGAGACAGGAGGTCCTGGATAAATATCCCGAACTGGAGCAGGTACTCAACCTCCTGGCTGGTACAATTAATGATAGCATAATGACGGATCTGAACTATCGCGTGGATTATCTCAAACAAAACCCGCAGCAGGTAGCCAAAGATTTCCTGGTCAAAACCGGACTATGGAAACCAGCTAAAAGCGGCACTAAAGGTACTGTCCGCATCGGCGCTAAAATATTCGGGGATGGCTATATCCTGGCAAACATGTATCAGATGCTGATAGCAGGATATACCGATCTCACCGCCACCACCAAAACAGGACTCGGTGGCACTAAAATCGTATTCGACGCACTGGTCAACGATCAGATAGACCTCTATCCGGAATATACCGGTACGGGCCTGCTGGTGATTCTCCAGGCGCCACAACACACTGTAGACAGTATCATCGGCGACAGCAAAAAAGTATATGACTATGTAAAGGATGGCTTTGATAAACAATACCACGTGAAATGGCTCAACCCTATCGGCTTTAATAATACCTACGCCCTGATGATGCGCCGCGAACAGGCATCCAGGCTGCATATTAGCACAATATCCGGTTTAACAAACTATATACACCATCACTAACCGACGTATTTATGCAACTGAAAAATGACTATATCAAAGTACGCAAAAGAACGGAAGATATCTGCGCACCGCTCAAAACAGAAGACTACGTAGTACAACCCGTGGCAGATGTAAGCCCCCCCAAATGGCACCTCGGGCATACCACCTGGTTTTTTGAAACTTTTGTATTAACACCTAACGCTAAAGGATATACGGAGTTTGATCCACAATATAATTTTGTTTTCAACAGTTACTATGAATCTGTAGGTGCACGGGTTATCCGTACCGACCGGGGCAACCTGAGCCGGCCTTCTGTGGAAGATATTATGCATTACCGCCGGCATGTAGATGAAGCCATGACAACATTCCTTGAACAGGAACAAACACCTGAGCTCAATGCGCTCATTACCCTTGGATTAAATCATGAAGAACAACATCAGGAATTATTATACACAGACATCAAATACATTCTGGGCCATAATCCGCTTTTCCCGGCTTATGACCCAAATAAAACAGCAGTCTCCGCAACAAAACCCACAGCTTCCTGGTTAAAGATGCAGGCCGGCCTCTATGAAATAGGTTATGCCGGCAACGGTTTCTGCTTTGATAATGAGCTGGGTAAACATAAAGTATACCTCGGTGATTATGCTATCAGTGAAACATTGGTCACCAATGCAGAATATCTGGGTTTTATAGAAGCCGGCGGCTACAATGATTTTCGCCACTGGCATGCAGAAGGATGGGACTGGGTGAAGAAAAACCAGGTGGGAATGCCCATGTATTGGTATCATGTGGATGGACAATGGCTGCATTACAACTGGCAGGGGCTAAAACCCCTGCAACCTGATGCTCCTTTGTGTCATATCAGTTATTACGAAGCAGCTGCATTCGCCTCCTGGAAAGGATTTCGGCTGCCCACTGAATTTGAATGGGAGGCTGCTGCACCATCACTCTCCTGGGGAGCACGCTGGGAATGGACAGAAAGCGCCTATCTTCCCTATCCCGGCTTCACCAAAGCCCCAGGTGCAATCGGTGAGTATAATGGTAAGTTCATGGTCAGCCAGATTGTGCTCAGAGGCGCTTCGGAAGTCACACCTCCACATCATAGCCGCATCAGTTACCGCAACTTTTTCCATCCTTCCCTGCGATGGCAGTTTACCGGTATCAGGCTCGCAAAATAAACAATGGCATCATTCATTTCTAAAAGACAGCATATGCAATCCCCTGTAATTCCTGGCCACATGGTCTTTTACAAAAGCAAGCCGGTGACCGGCACTTTTTATGAAGAAGTTGTCCGCGGCCTTACCGCTCCGCAGAAATACCTGGACTCCAAATATTTTTATGATGCTACCGGTGATCAGCTGTTTCAGCAGATCATGCAATGCCATGAATATTACCTGACCGGCTGTGAAATGGAGATCCTCACCACCCGCGCAGCAGAAATCACTGATGCCATCATCCGGCAGGCCGGTACTTTCGACGTAGTAGAACTAGGTGCCGGAGATGCTACCAAGTCTATACACCTGCTGCGTCAGCTGCTGGCCAGCGAAGTAGATTTCACCTATTTTCCGATTGATATATCCGCCAATGTAATCCGCCACCTGGAACAGGAACTGCCGGCAACCCTCCCTGACCTGCAGTTAAAAGGCCTGAATGGCGAATATTTTGGAATGCTGCAAGCAGCAAACACCTATAGCCGTAAAAAGAAAGTAGTACTGTTTCTGGGGGCCAACATCGGCAACTTCGATCCTGCGGCAGCCCATAGCTTCTGCGAGGAATTAAAAGAGCTGCTGCAACCCGGTGACCTCTTACTGACCGGCTTCGACCTGAAAAAACACCCACAGGTGATCCTCCATGCCTATAACGACGATGCAGGTATTACAAAAGCATTTAACCTTAACCTGCTCACCCGTATCAACCGGGAGCTCGGAGCCAATTTTGACCTCTCCAAATTCGAGCATTACCCCACTTACGATCCTGGTACCGGAGCCTGTAAAAGTTATCTGATAAGCCTCGAAAAACAACAGGTAAAAATCGGTGATAACTTATACATCGACTTCGCGGAAAATGAACCACTGTACATGGAAATATCCCAAAAGTATTCTCTGGAAGAGACAGAGCAACTGGCATTGCAGGCAGGCTTTAAACCAGTAGCCCGCTTCTTCGATAGTAAAAAATGGTTTGTAGACTGCCTCTGGCAGTGTGACTGAAATTATTTCCAGGCATTCAGTAAACGACGCACCGCAATGATTTCACCGGTATGATAACTAGTGTGGTCCGCGATCAGCAGTGCTTCCCGGAAAAGATGTTGTCCATCTCCATAGGGGAAAGGCCTGAAAAGGTCTGCCTCAGGGGCTTCCAGCAATGCAATGAAAGCATGGGTATCCGACTTGACCTGATTAAGGCTCTGCTCCCATGCTGCGTCATTGACCGGCGCCGCCTTCTTGGGCCAGTAGCCTTCCGGCCAGGCTGGTGATTGATAGTCAGCATTACGACTGAAATTCAGAATGTCTGCCTGGGTGAGCCTGATATGCTCTACCAGCTGCCAGACACTGTAAGGCAACTGTGCCGGCACTACGCCCCTTAACTCCGCGGGCAAGCCTTTGACAGCAGCAGCGAAATTGACATGTGCATTGGATTTCAGTAAAAGATCCTTCAATGTTTTGACGATTTCCTTTTTGATATCCATAATAAAACAGTTTAAATCAGTTTGCGGATCATGCCCGGAAATATAAATCCATGGAAGGGCAACATCAGATACCAATACAATTTTCCTGCTAAACCATATGCGTGAAAGGAAGCGGTCTGTACCAGTATATCTTCCTTGATAGTGAATTCAAGCCAGGCCTCACCCGGTAGTTTCATTTCAGCCTGCAACAATAATCTTCTGCCCGTTTTATCTGCTACTGCAACCCTCCATACATCCAGATAGTCACCTTCCACCAGTTCAGAGGGATGTCTTCTTCCCCGCCTGAGTCCTGGTCCTCCTGCCAGCTCATCCAGGTATCCCCGTAGCTGCCACATCCAGTTGCCGTAATACCATCCGTTCTGTCCTCCTATAGCCCATATCTTTTGCAAAGTGCAGTCATTGTCGTTAATCCTGATCTGTCTAACATCTTCGAAATAGGTATACTGTTTTTTCATTGCCATTGCTTACCTTTATCTGCGCGAAGTTACAGACAAAACAATTATCGCTCAAACCCTCAAACCCTTATCCCTCCTATATCATACGAGCGTTAACCATCGGTCGTTAACACTTGATTAACGTCTGACACAATTTCTATCAAATTGATAATCAGTCAGAAATAATATAAAATTTTCCAACAATTACATTTGGTTAACAAATTCCTTCTGTTATCTGTTTAGCATTGTGGAAGAATCACGACTTTGAATCTGCAGTATGCAGATATATTCAACCTACTTGAAAAACTGATGCACGATCCAGTAACCAAATTCAACCAGATCATACGCTATTTAACCTTTTTTCTGCTTTGTTGTTGCTCATATCTTTCCCTCAGCGCACAACATGCTATTAAGGGAACTGTTTACCAGAAAGATACCAGAAGAACCCTTTCCGGCGCAACCATATTATTGTATGATGAAAAAGCCAGAATAAAAGCCCAGACAATTTCAAATGAACAAGGCAATTTCCTTATCAATAATGTACCGGTTGGTTTCTATAGATTACTTGTGAGTTTTATGGGGAACAGAACAGAAATGATTCCTGTAGAAATCACTGCCAGAACAAACACATTAACATTCAACTATATTCAGCTCTCACCCAGTATCAGCCTTAGCAGAGTGGAAGTAAAAGCAGACAGACCACTAATGGCCATCCGTAAAGACACTGTCGAATTCAGTGCTGGTGATCTGCCCACATTGCCGAATGCCAATATGCAAAATCTCATTGAAAAAATTCCAGGCCTTACGATAGATGACAACGGAAATTTGTCTTACCTGGGCTCACCCATCAAGGAATTGTTTATCGATGGCCGCTCTGTACTTCAAAATATGAATAGTGCCAAACGCCTCATGGAAATACTCAAAGCAGATCTGGCAGATAAAATTCAGATCTCCGACAAAAAAAATCTCTCAGGCCTGACAGAACCCGGTAGAAATGAAAAAGTGCTGAACATTGTTGTTAAAGCGGAAATGAGAAAAGGCGTTCGCGGCACCGTCACCGGGGGCTACGGCACTCACGACAGATACAATGCCAATACCACCTTCAACATGTTCCGAAAAAAAAATACCATGCTGGGAGATGTACTGGCTAATAACAACAATACACTCAGTGATGCTGGAACAAACCCTTCTGTTAATTTCCTGGGCAACAACCAGCAAGGCATCAACAAACTCCTGAATATTGGTACCTACATCACAATGGAAGTCAATAAGAAAATAAAACTCACTGTCAATCTCAAACACCAGGAACAGGATATAATAACCAATGAGTTGCAACAACGTGAAAACATCTTCCAGGACAGCAGCACTTTTTACCACAGCAACAACCTAAGGCATCAAAACATCAAACATACCGGCGGCAATTTTTTTCTCGATATCCAACCTGATATAAACAACAAAATTACTGTATCTACTACTGTGGATCGAGAAAAACAGGAACAACACAATACACGTTCCTATAGTACTACCGGCTCCCGCATGAACACATTAAACAGCGGAACACTCAGCAACAACGACAGTGCCATCAGCAAAACACTCGAAACCATGGTCGACTACTCCCATAAATTCGGCAGAACAGGGCGCGTGCTGGCCTTCCATGGGGAACTCAATAAAAACTGGATATATAGCTATCAGCTCAACATCAATAACAACAATGTTTTTAGTCCTTTTACCACAGCCGACTCCCTTAATCAGAAAGTCAGTCCCAAAAATGATATTACCCAGCTGGCACTCGGAGCCAGCTACAGTGAACCAATAGATAGAAACTGGATGGCATCGGTCAACTACACACTGAGAGATTATAATACCAATAACCGCCAGAACACTTCAGACTTCAGCAATATCATACACGGTTATGTACCCAATGACTCACTGACTTACTGTTTTAACAGCAAAGTCATTAACCATCTTGTCAAACCATCCCTTACCTATAACAAGGGGAAATTAATGGTGATAGGTGCAGTAGGACTTTCTCTCAATAACATGAACAGTGACAACTTTTCCAGTCACCAGAAATTTACCAACCAGACTACCTACGTAGACCATGCCTTAACAGCAGTTGTAAAAATAGATCCTTACAAAACACTAACCATCAATTATGGTGGCATGACCGCGCCTGTTGATCCCAAACAGTTATGGCCGGTTAGCAACAACAGCAATCCCCTGTATGTCCAGCTGGGCAATCCGGACCTTATCAACAGCTTTATAAGTTCTCTGATTGTATCCTACTTCTCTAACGGTATCAGGGGGAATGTATTTGGGAACATCATGCAAGTAAAACATATAAAAAATGATTTCTCCACAGCTGTTTTCACTGATTCTATCGGCAGACAGGTAACTATGCCTATCAATGTGTCCGGTAACTGGGACGCAACCAACACTATGATCTTTGGATATCGGCTCAAAAAACCCGGCCTTACAATCAACTACAGAAATTCCTTTGATTACGCACGGAGTACAACGAAGATCAACAGCCTCGATAACATCACCAAGAAACTCTCTATCCTTCAAGCGCTGACAACCTCCTTCACCTTGAAAAAAACAATAGAAATAGGTGTCAAAGCGATCATAGATTACAAAGGCAACCTGTATTCCCTGCAGGGAGATTACTACAACGACTATATCCAGTACTCCCTGGGATTGAATGTAAACGCATGGCTTCCCCTGGATTTTAATATAGGCACCAACGTTAACTATACCAATAACACCGAAGCCCGCGCACATTTTACACTATTCAATGGTTGGCTTGGCAGAAGCTTTCTGCATAACAAATCCTTACTGGCTAAATTCTTTGCATTTGACCTCCTGCACCAAAATAAAAGTATTCAGGCCTACTATGGCAATACCTACCGCGAAACATTACAAACAACCAATCTCTCGCAATATTTTATGTTCAGCCTTTCCTACACTTATGGCAGGAAAGGCTCCAAAAATACATTGCCTCAGAAGTCCAGATAACTTCGACGCCACAACTCTCCACCGCCAGCTTTTACAACAGATAACTGTTGTTGCTGCCGGAAGCTTTCGAGTTGCGCTGCAGCAGTTTCAAATGCTATATCGTGCAATACCGCATATTCTTTGGTTGTCAGCGTAGGAAAATAGGAAAAGATATCCAACCCTTTCAGATAAGTACGCGGAAGTGCCTCTGGCAACAGCTTACGCAATGCAGTGGTAAATACGACGTAAGGCTTGGCTCCATATACCAATTCCCTGTGGCCTGCCTGATTGATCATAAACACAGAGGGAAATCCTCTTACACCCATTTGCCGGCCCAGTTGAAGATCCTGCTCAAACAGCAGCTGCGCCTGCTGATTAAAATCCTGCTCCAGTTTTGTCAGATCCAGTTGTGCATATGCCGCTGCATCCTTCACATGTTCCTGTCGGGTGATATTCTTTTTTTCCATAAACACCATCTCCCGCAACCTCCGTAGGAATATAATACTCCTGGGCCCATCCTGCAGCTGGGCTGCCTTGAACCATACAGATGGCGGATAGGATGAGTCCAGCGGGTCTTCCAGCCATATACTGCCATCAATGGGCATCTGATAATAGTGGCTTACTTCTTCCCAATGATGGGCCACATCAACAGGGCCACTGATGCCACCGGAATTATACACCTCCCAGGAGGGCAGTAGGCCACCCATGTGATAATGAATTTCCAGTAAATGCCCGTATTCCAGCTTTAACCGGCGCCATTGCGGCTCAATGCCCCAGCAGGTAGAACAGATCGGATCTGTAAAATAAATGAGTTTTATGGGTTTGGAAACAGGCATCCCCGCAGTAGCTGCTGAAACAGCTGTAGTAACAGCTCCAGGAATTTCACATACGCCGGTTACCGGGTCACAGAATAAAGGTGCGCTCATGGGTATCAGGTTTATTTTTTGCAACGTATCCTAAAAACACAAAGGAGTGAAGATAACAATATCTTCACTCCTTTATGTTTATCATTTTACAGCGCTTAGTTAGCTGGTTTTTCCAGTAATTTGAAGAACTGGTCGAGCTGCGGCAGAATAACAATTCTTGTTCTGCGGTTAGCAGCACGGCCTTCTGCAGTTTCGTTGGAAGCAACAGGTACATTTTCGCCTCTACCCGCAGCTGTCATACGCGCAGCAGGTATCTGATACTGGTTCTGCAGGATACGTACTACCGAAGTAGCCCTTTTCACACTCAGATCCCAGTTGTCAAGCAATACATTCGGACGATAAGGCACATTGTCTGTATGGCCTTCCACCATAAATTCAATGTCCGGCTGGTTGATCAGTACTTTGGCCACTTTACCCAGTACATCTTTTGCCCGGTCAGCTACCTCATAACTACCACTCTTAAACAGCAGTTTGTCAGAGATATCGATATATACTACGCCTTTTTCTACCTTGATGTTGATGTCTTTATCATCCATGTTGCCGACAGCTCCTTTCAGGTTCATTACCAGCTGCATGTTCAGAGAGTCTTTACGTGCAATAGCTGACTGCAGGTCCTTGATATAGGCATCTTTGGCGCCGATGTTGTCGAGAGATTTTTTGATACTTTCAGCCTGTGAACTGGAGATAACAGACAGCTCTTTCAGATGCTCCAGCATCTGGGAGTTGTTGGCTTTCAACTGTGTCTGCTGGTCCTGGAATGATTCCATCTTGTCTTTGTAAGCAGCAGTGGCCCTGGCGGCATCTTCCTCACATTTTTTACGTTGGCTTTCACTTGCCCTGTAAAGACTGTCCAATCTTGCGTTGCGCGCTTCAGACTCCCTTAATTTTTTAGGAGCAGAGCAGGAAGCCATGATGGTGATCAGCGCCACAGGTAAGGCTAAATGTTCAATCTTCATAAAACGAATTTTAAATAAAACTAATCTAACAAATTTAATATATAAAAATTGGCAGAGGTACAATGGAAGATGCACGAAAGTAACAAATAACAGGCCGAAGACAAGTGGTATTAAAGAATTCTAATTCAATTGCATTAATTTATTTCTACATATATCCATTTAACCATTGTAAATTCAACCCGTTGAACGGACCCATAAAAAAAAGTTAATATTATACAATAACTCAGTAACTTGGCAACCAGGCGTATATTGCTGTATCTATTTTCCATTAATTGCTGAAAATGTATGAGAAAGGGGGTTTCTTCGGGGCAACCAACGATAAAGGAAATTGCAAAAAGGCTTAATATCTCTGTATCTACTGTATCTAGAGCGTTGCATGATCATCACAGTATCGGGTTGAGAACCAAAGCCAGAGTGAAAGCGCTGGCAGCTGAACTGAATTATGAACGTAACCAGACCGCAGTTTTTTTCCAGCAGGGCAAAACCTTCACTATCGGCATTTTACTTCCGGAACTGTCTGAAGCCTTCTTTTCCAGTGCCATCAGCGGCATTGAAGATACTGCCTACAGCAACAACTACACTGTTCTGCTGGGCCAGTCGCATGATGATGAAGCCAGAGAAAAACAGATCATCCAGAGCATGAAACAACACCGCGTAGACGGCTGCATTGTATCTATTGGAAAAAACACCCGCAATTACGAACATTTTGAAATGCTGCGGCAGGCGCGTATTCCGGTCGTTTTCTTTGACCGCGTGCCCGACCTTCCCAATATCCACGCCGTTTCCTGTAACCTGGAATCCGGCACCATCCAGGCGGTGGATTTTCTCCTGAAAAAAGGCCACCGCGTTATTGGCATGATCAATGGTCCTGAACAACTGGTAGCCAGCAAAGAAAGAGCTACCGGCTATATCAAAGCCCTCCGCAAACATCGGCTCAAATATGACCCCGAACTGATCGTCAATGCCGACCTGACCGCTGCCGGTACCGACACTGCCATGGAATACCTTCTTTCTCTCAAACGGAAAGTGACAGCCGTTGTTACCTTCAACGACTATGTAGCCATGGACGCTGTACAATACGCACTCAAAAGAAAACTGGAAATAAACAAAGACATTACTTTCGTATCTTACGCTAACACTCCGGTAAGTGGATATACTGCCTTCCCTCCTGCTGCTTCCGTAGAACAATTCCCCTACGAGCAGGGACAGGCCGCCACCAACATGCTGCTATCACTCCTGAATGGTGAACATGCACTGAATGATTATACGAATATGATCATGGAGTCACAACTGGTTATACATAACCGGTAATATGGGTTAACCTTGGCGATAACCTTGCCACAGCAGGATACCGTGGCACAGGCTAATCGACCTCATTGTTCGCTGTTCTGTAATTGCTGCTTTTCGAGCTGAAATCTATTTTCTGTAATTGCACCACTATTTTAGAGAAATCTTTTTACATTCTGCATACGCAAACGCTTGCGTTATCCGCGCAAGCGTTTGCGTAAAACCCCCAAAAGTGCATTTCTCTCAAAATCCCTGTATCTTGTCTGCTGCTAACTAATTACACGTACTATGAATAGAACGATGCTATCCCTGATGGCACTGCTGCTGTGCTGCAGCCGCCTGTTTGCACAATCACCCACTCCGGCTCCCCTTGATTATCACGATGCCATGGAATTTCCCCTGATCGGTAAATATCATCAGGAACATAATTACAACCGACTACCAGCCAGATTTGAATCAACCGTCAGGCCAGCTGTATGGGCACTTAGCCGCAATGCTGCCGGCATCGCTGTACGTTTCCGCTCCAACGCCACCACCATCGGAGCCAGATGGAAAGTGCTGAACAACGCCTCCATGAACCACATGACTGCTACTGGTATCAGAGGCCTCGACCTCTACGCTCTCGTCGATAACAAATGGCAGTTTGTCAACAGTGCCATCCCCGACAACAGCAATCGCTCCGAACGTACACTGCTCAAAAACGGAGAAACCACCTGGCGCGAATACCTGCTTTTCCTCCCACTCTATGATGGAGTAGATTCGCTGTCTATCGGAGTGAACACCGGCGCCTCCATCGAAAAACCCCAGCAAACACTACTGTCCGATAAAAAGCCAATAGTATACTACGGCAGCAGCATCGCACAGGGCGGATGCGCTACCAGACCCGGTATGGCTTACACCAATATACTTGTCCGCCAACTGCAACGCCCGATTATCAACCTCGGTTTCAGCGGCAATGGTATGTTTGAATCCGCTGTAGGCGAAGCTATCTGCGAAACAGACCCATCGCTGATTGTTATCGATTGTAATCCGAATACAGTGCCCGAACAGATACATGAAAGAGCTGTTAAACTTGTACAACAACTACGCGCCTGCAAACCACAAATACCCATACTCCTCGTAGAGAACTACATGTACGAAAATGGCTATTTTGAAAAGGATGTCCGCGAGATTGTATTCCGTAAGCGAGCAGAACTCAGAAAAGCCTATGATGAGCTACTCAAAGCCGGTGTCAAAAACCTTCACTACCTGAGCGGAGAAGGCTTTCTCGGAGAAGACCACGAAGGAACAGTAGACGGCGTACACCCTACAGACGTAGGCATGGAACGTTTTGCTGCACATATACTCCCTACCCTCCGAAAACTGATCAAAGAAAAATAAGATCAGGAACATCATTCAGCATTATAAATCATCACAATTCCTGTTTAATGAATGTTAAAATTTACCCGCCGGCTATAGCTCCCTCATCCACTGGGATATAAGTCCGGCAATGCGTTTCGCAACAAACCCTGCTCTACCATCAAATCCTTGCCCGGCAAGGATTTTGAGCTTTAATCCATACAAATGCCCGAACTTTAGGTTACATAAAATCCATTCATCTACAAAAATCTTAAGATTATGAAAAAGATGATGATTTATCTGTTAGCCACAGGAATTGGAGTGTTTACAGTTGTTCCGTTACAGACAAGCCTGGCAGCCCACCGTCACAGGACTAAGGAAGAAAAACGGGAAGCAAGAGCAGAAAAGAAAGAAGCAAGAGCAGAAAAAAGAATGGCTAAAAAAACAGGAATGCCAATGGAAGAAATGCCGACGACTACCACCACCAACTACAACACTATGTGGTATCCGCAGGCAGCCTTGCCAGTAATGGAAGACTATATTCCTTCCGACATAGTGAATAGCCTTAAAAACACTTACGGGTCCAACCTGTACGATATCACCAGCATGAAATGCAGGGATGGCAGCGATTGTTATACAGTTCGCGTTATCCAGAATGGTGTTGTACAGACTATCGTAGTAAATGCATCTGGTAATACCGTAACACAGTAAACAGTATTAATCATTTTCCACTCAATAACCTGGCAGACACCTGCCAGGTTATTGTTTTTTACCCTCCCTGTAGTTTTCTCGTTTCCTTATTATTTAGTTTATATATTAGGCGCCAGTATTTTATTTTAAACCCACGATAGTGAAAAAGAAACTTTTTGTACTCGCCAGCCTGGTCCTCTGTTTTTTCAGCGCTGTAGCAGCTCCCCCAGACAGCGTACGGATCAAAGGCATACCACATCCCTGCACCTGGATCAATCCACCTAAAAACTTTGAAGTCACTCCTGAAGGACTGTCCATCACCGCAACACAAGGCACTGATTTTTACAATTATCCCGGCGGCGGCTATAACATCGCCACCGCTCCTATCCTCGTTTTTAAGCCGGATAAAGACTTTGTGCTCACGGCCAAAATAAAGGTGGATTTTAAAAAGATGTACGACGGCGGAGCCATCTATGTCATGGTAGATTCTACCCAGTATATCAAATTCCTCTTCGAAAACAGCCAGTATGGCACGCTCTCTGTTTGCTCTGGGGTTACCAATACCTACACCGACGACAGTAACAATGCCGTGACTACAAAAAATGAAGTGTATTTCCGGCTTGCAAAATCCGGTAATTTATACGGACTCTTTTATTCTCCGGATGGCCAGCGCTGGGAAGCGATACGCCTGGTGAATTTCGTTCCCAAAGGACCGGTAAGCATAGGCTTTTCTTCCCAGTCTCCACTGGGCGAATCCTGCACCAGTATTTTTTCAGAGATCGTATATACCCCGGGAGCCTTTAAAAACCCGAAAACAGGAGATATGTAATATCTACTGACGAAAAAACTTAAAATAAGAAAAGACGCAAAAGGCTTTCCTGAAGCCCCTTGCGTCTTTTCTTATTTTATTGCTTTATACGCCTATTTCAGATGCGCGTCAAAATAATCTGTGATCTTCTGCATCAGATGTACCCTGTCTTTACCCAGCACATTGTGCAGATGACCGGGATACACAAAATAATCTACCTGTACTTCATTGTCCACACAGGCTTTCAGGAAATCGATAGAATGTTGCCATACTACTACATCATCATTGGTACCATGTATCAGCATCAGATGCCCCTGCAGATTTTTGGTTTTGGTCAGCAGATTGGAATTGGCATATCCTTCCGGATTTTGTTGCGGTGTATCCATATAACGCTCGGTATACATCACTTCATACATGCTCCAGTCTATCACCGGGCCACCAGCCACGGCTGCCTGGAATACGCCAGGGTGGCGCAGCATCAGGGATGTTGTCATAAAACCACCGAAGCTCCATCCATGAACACCCATTTTCTGCTGGTTCACATAAGGAAGTGATTTGAGATAAGCAACGCCTTGCAGCTGGTCATTCATTTCTATAGTACCCAGTTGGCGGAAGGTTGCCTGTTCAAAGGCCATTCCGCGGTTGGCGCTGCCACGGCCATCCATCGTAAATACAACATACCCGCGCTGGGCCATGTATTCATACCAGAGGTTGCCGCTATAGGGGAAAGTATTACGGATCAGTTGTACGTTCGGACCGTTGTAGAGATACACAATCACCGGATACTGACGGGTACTGTCAAAGTTCACCGGCAGGATCAGTTTACCATAAAGCGGAGTGCCATCGTCTGCTTTCAGTGTCACCTGGCGGATTTCAGGACGCTTGAAATTTTTCAGCGGATCTGCCGCCTGCAGGATGGGTTCTTCATACTTGCCGTTAAGCGCAGTAATAACGGCCGCTGAAGGCATATCTTTAGAACTATAGGCATCCAGTACATAATCACCATTGCTGCTTACCTGTGTGTCATGCCAGCCGGCAGCCTTGTCCAGGCGGCGTAGTGCCGCTGACTGGAGATTGACTGCATATACATGTTTTTCCATAGGACTTTCCTTCGCTGCGGTGATGATCACCTCATTGGAGGCTGTATGATAACCCTGCAATTCATTCACTACCCACGCTCCTTTGGTCAGCTGTTTTTGTAGCTTACCGGAAGTATTGTACAGATACAAGTGCGTATAGCCGTCACGGTCACTCCACCAGATAAACTGGTCCGGCTTGCCGGGCACAAAGCTCAGTGGGTGAGACGGATGTACATATTTAGGGTCTGTTTCTTCAAAAAGTGTCTTGATCAGTTCTCCGGTGCCGGCACTGTATTGATTGAGCCATAAGTGATTCTGGTCCCTGTTCAGCAATGCCACATATACCGATTGCTGGTCGGGAGCCCAGGTAACACAGGTAAGATAATGATCAGCTTCACCACTTGTTTTCAGGAAAACTGTTTTTTGGGTGGAAGGCTGATACACACCTAATGTTACTTCATGCGATTTACCACCTGCCATGGGATACTTGATAGTATTGGCATGTGCCGGGGTAACTGACCAGTCCATGATCCGATAGTCGTTGACCATACGCTGGTCCATGCGGTAGAAAGCTACGAGGTCCCCTTTGGGAGAGAAGAAGATTCCTTTGTCGATACCAAACTCATCGCGGTGCACACTTTTCCCGTTGACGATATTGATATCTTCATCCCGGGTGATAGTCTGTTCCTTTCCATCTGCGGTACGCAGGAAAAGATTATTGTTAACCGTATATGCAATCTGGCGGCTTTGGCTGTTGACAGTTATATTTTCAGCGCTGGCGGGCAAGGTACACCATGTCTGGAAAGTCATCCTGCCGTTTTCCGGTTTTCCGGTATACAGGATATTACCGATGCTGAACCAGGCGGTGTTGTTATCCAGCCAGTGTAGTGCGGGCAATGTCCGTACAGGTTTTGTGAAAGCGAGTTGCTGATTGAGAGAAGACAAGGTAAGCAATGTGTCTGTGGCGGGAAGGGCTTTTCCTCCCAGCACTTTGTATTTTACCCATGTCTGGCTGCCATTGGCAGCGACAACTCTGGTGTAGGCATTTTCACCAGGCACCCATTCAAATTGTTTTAATCTTTCCGGCGCCAGCTCCGCACGAAGTCCGTTGGTAGCCTGCGCCATAGTGTATGTTTGTTGCTGAGCATAGGAAAACTGTATCCCACCTGCCATGCAACCTGTCAAAAGCAATAACAATCCTCTTTTCATCCTTACATTTTAAGGTTCCAAATGTAAAGAATTAAGGGGTAAGCACCATCCGAAAGGGAGTTATGCGGAGAAATAGCTGGATAAAAGGGACCTATCCGTTGACAAGGTTACGTTGTATCCATTCCCTTTCTTCAGGAAGCAGATATTCGGCCCTTTTTTCCGTAATCCAGGAAAATGTTCTTTTCACTTCACTCTTGGCAGTACGGAAGCGGAAGAGGAATTCCATTCCCAGCATCAGGTCTGTAAAACCATTTTTGAAGTTTTCCAGGGAGAGCCGGGGGCTGCTGCGTCTTTTGGATAACAGTTCAGTGATACGGGTGATAACAGCCTGGATAGCGCTTTCGTCGGCATATTTATAAATAGCCTCCATCGCTTCAAATTTAAGCTGTCCGCGGAGCAAACACCGGGCGTAAAACATGGCTTCTTTTTCCTTTTCTATGTCGGCGATAGTCGCAAAAGCCAGCCCTTTTACATCCTGGCGGGGATGCTCCAGCAATCTTTTCAGTGCCGGCAGGCTTTTACGGGTGGCAACTTTATGCAACAGGAATGTAATATAATATATATCATATTCATTTACAGTCCGTTTCAACAGATCCAGCGCCCAACCTTCCACCTGAGGATTATGGCTGCCTCTTAAAGCCAGTAAAGCGGAACGGCGTACATTATTATTGAGAGATAAAGTATTGTTAAGCAAAGGTTCCAGATTCATGTAACCCGGAATAGGCAGGCCGCGTTCCAGGTCTTGCTGGATAGCGGTGATCATATCGGCATCCTGCTCGATCCGCAGGCGGTCCAGCATAAAACGGATTACTTCCGGATCATTGGTATTCCTGGAAAGCTGGATAATGATATAACCGGCGGCGCGGCGTTTTTCTTTATCGGTTTCTGTCTGGATGTATTGATACAGAATGGGAATATATGCATGGTTGGCTAGTTGTTCGGCTTCCCGAAGGGCCTGCCAGCCGATTGTTGGGGCGTTATTTAACTGGTCCGAGCGGTCGCATATACGTGTGACGAGGTTAGTGAGATAATCATTCATCTTCAGTTATTTTGATCTGCTACCCCTCTATTTTCAATTATCATACCAACCTGAACAAAAAGCGTGAAAAGGGCGACAGGAGGGACTTCAACAATTAACAGTTTTATGTTACATTTGCCCCTGTATTTTTTGGACTGGTTTTGATACTGACATAGAACGTAAAGCATGCACATATTACTCAAAAACGTAAAGGTTATAGCACCTTCCTCCCCTTTTCACGGGCAGCAAAAAGACATTTCCATTCAAAACGGCATCATTCAACAGGTAGGTAATAACCTGGAAGATGCACGTGCAACAGTGATTTCAGGTGAAAATCTGCATGTATCTGCGGGCTGGATGGATATTTTCGCTCATTTCTGCGATCCCGGACTGGAACACAAGGAAGATCTGCATACCGGTGTAAAGGCTGCTGCTACAGGTGGATATACCACTGTGATGGTAGTGCCCAATACGCAACCGGCACTGCATACCAAACCACAAATAGAATATGTGCTGAGCCAAACCCGCCATGCCGCCGCCACTGTGCTGCCAATTGGCGCCGTTACCAAAAATCTTGAAGGGACAAGCCTCGCAGAGATGTATGAAATGCAGCAAACCGGCGCCGTAGCCTTTTCCGACGGTCTCCGGCCCATTCAGTCTCCCGGCCTGCTGCTCAAAGCTTTACAATATATCAAAGCCTTCGACGGCACCCTTATCCAGTTGCCCGACGATCAAAGCATCTCAGCTCATGGCCTCATGCATGAAGGTATCTATTCCACACTGCTGGGTATGCCCGGAAAACCAGCCCTGGCAGAGGAGTTGATTATACAGCGAGACCTGGAACTGGCTAAATATGCCGATTCCCGTATACATATCACCGGCGTGAGCACCCGCAAATCCGTGGAACTGATTGCCGCCGCCAAAGCAGCCGGTATAAAAGTGACCTGCTCTGTAGCCCCCTACCACCTGTCGCTCACCGATGCGCTGCTGGTAAACTATGATGCCCATCTGAAGGTTAATCCGCCCCTGCGCAGCGAAGACGATGTGAAAGCTATTCAGGATGCCATTTTACATGGCACTATCGATTGCTTTGCCAGCCACCACATACCACAAGAATGGGACGCCAAACAGGTGGAATTTGAATACGCCAAAAATGGCATGATCGGTCTGGAAAGCAGCTTCGGCGTTATCAGGCAATACCTGCCCCAATTGCCACTTGAACAATTGATTGCTATGCTTACTGAAAAGCCCCGTGCTATCTTTAAACAGCCGCTGCCAGCTATCCAGGATGGCGCCGCTGCCAACCTCACCATCTTCGATCCGGCAGCAGAATGGAAATTTACCCGGGAGCATATCGCTTCCAGATCAAAAAATTCGGCTTATATTGGCAGCGTACTGAAGGGCAAAGTAATTGCCACTGTGAACGGTCCTATTTTTCATGTCAATAAATAACCTTTATGCAACAATCATCGAATCCCGGTATTAAATGGGGGATTATTTCCGGTTTAGTCCTTATTCTTTTGAATGTTATTTCCTGGGTAGCTGGCTCCGACGTCCTGTTTGCCTGGTGGAACGGTATTTGCCAACTGATACTGTTTATTGTCTTCGGCGTATTGGCTGGGAAAGAACGCAAAAAACAAGTCGGAGGATACATTGGCTTCAAAGATCTGATCAAGCCCGTGTTCACCACTTTTGTGATCGGTTTGTTAATGATATCTGTATATCAATTTGTTCTGTACAAACTGATTGATCCGCACCTGTCCGAAACAATGAAAGAGCACACACTGGCAATGACAGAAAGAATCCTGAGCCGCATGAAAGCTCCTCAGGAAGAAATCGATAAACAGCTGGACAGTATCAATGCCTCCGATTTCTCTGTAACTATTACCAAATCCTTGATGGATTATCTCAAGTCAGTCACTTTTTATTTCGCTATAGCTGCGATCATATCGCTCATCCTTCGTAAAAAGGCACCAGAGCAGCAACATGTATAATACTATTCTATTAAGATGAACATATCCGTAATCGTTCCTTTAAAAAACGAAGAAGAATCACTTCCTGAATTGGCCGCCTGGATTGAAAGGGTGATGCAGGAGCACCGCTTTACCTACGAAGTATGGATGGTAGATGACGGTAGCACCGACGATTCCTGGGAGGTGATACAGCAACTGGCCGCTAAGAACCCCCATATCAAAGGCATCAAGTTTCAGCGCAACTATGGTAAGTCCGCCGCCCTCAATGAAGGCTTCAGTGCCGCCCAGGGCGATGTTGTCATCACCATGGATGCCGACCTGCAGGACAGTCCGGATGAAATTCCTGAACTGTACCGAATGATAGTGGAAGACCGCTATGATCTGGTAAGCGGCTGGAAAAAGAAACGTTACGATAATGCGCTCACCAAAAATCTGCCTTCCAAACTATACAACTACACCACTACCCGCATGAGTGGCGTGAAGCTGCACGACATGAACTGCGGCCTCAAATCCTATCGCAAAAAAGTGGTGAAGTCTATAGAAGTATACGGTGAAATGCACCGCTACATCCCCGTTATCGCCAAATGGAACGGATTCCGAAATATCGGGGAGAAAGTAGTGGAACACCGGTCGCGCAAATATGGTGTCAGCAAATTCGGATTGGAACGCTTTGTCAACGGATTCCTCGACCTGGCCTCCATCATGTTCATCAGCAAGTTCGGGAAACGTCCCATGCACCTCTTCGGTGCCCTGGGATCCCTCTTTTTCTTCTTTGGTTTTATCATCGCCTTTTACCTGGCCTTTGCAAAAATCTTCCAGGATCAATATAACATGACAGACAGGCCTATCTTTTACCTGGCACTCCTGTTCATGATCATCGGTTCCCAACTGTTCCTCACCGGCTTTATCGGAGAACTGGTCACCCGCAATGCTCCTGAAAGGAATGCTTACCTCGTGGAAGCAAGATTGGATAAATCAAGTTGATAATTCGTAATTTTTTTAAATGGTCCGGACCAAAAAGAAAATACTCATAGTCGGCACAGCCTATCCTTTCCGGGGTGGGCTGGCTGCTTATAATGAACGACTGGCAGAAGAACTGCAGCTGACCGATGACGTGGAAATATTCACTTTTACGGTGCAATACCCTGGCTTCCTGTTTCCCGGCAAAAGCCAGTACTCCACCGATCCTCCTCCCAAACACCTGCGGATCACCAGACTGATCAATTCCGTCAATCCACTCAACTGGCTCATGGTAGGGCGCAGGATACGGAAAATGAAACCTGATATTATTATATCCAAATACTGGTTGCCTGTAATGGGCCCTTCCCTCGGAAGTATCCTGCGGCTGGGCAAACGCGGCAATACAAAAGTAATCGCGGTGCTTGACAACGTGGTACCTCACGAAAAACGCCCCGGCGACGTGGCTTTTACCAGGTATTTCCTCAAGCCCGTAGATGCCTTCATCGCCATGAGCCAATCCGTGCTTGACGACCTTAGGGTATTTGAGCCACATAAAAAAGCTTCGCTGATTCCTCATCCGATATACGACAACTATGGTACAGCAATATCTAAAGAGGAAGCACGTACCCGGCTTAAACTGCAGCCCGGCAAACGATACATCCTTTTCTTTGGCTTTATCCGCCAGTACAAGGGGCTGGACCTCCTACTGAAAGCCATGACCGACGAAAGGATGAAAAAGCTCGATGTACATGCAATCGTGGCCGGAGAATACTATGAAGATGCAGCCCCTTACGAGCAACTCCTGCAGGAGCTCCAACTGGGCGATCGTGTGCTTATGCATACCGACTTCATCCCTACCGATGCAGTAAAAAACTATTTCTGCGCTGCCGATCTGGTGGTACAACCATACAAAAGCGCCACGCAGAGCGGTATTTCCCAGATAGCCTACCACTTTGAGAAACCCATGGTGGTAACCCGTGTAGGCGGCCTGCTGGAAATGGTACCCGATGGTGTGGTGGGCTTCCAATGTGAGCCAGACCCCGCTTCCATAGCTGAAGCCATTGAAAAATATTTTATGGATAACCGGGAAGCAGACATGACCGCTGCACTGCAACAGGAAAAACTAAAATACTCCTGGTCCCGCCTCGCTAAAGAAATTCATACATTAGCGGAGCAATGAAGAAGCTAAAAACAGCTGCCAGCAGCTAAAAATATTACAACATTGATCTACAGAAGTAAAGCACCATTACGTATAGGCCTTGCCGGTGGCGGTACAGACGTTAGTCCGTATTCCGATCTCTATGGCGGTGCCATCCTCAATGCCACTATCTCCCTCTATGCACGCGCTTCCATAGAACCGCTGCCTAATGGGAAAATTATTTTTGAATCTGCAGACAGAAAGGAACAACTGACCTACGATGCCGTATACCCGCTACCGTTAGACGGCAAACTGGACATCCTCAAAGGGGTTATCAACAGGGTATATCAGGACTATGGCGGACTCCCTTCTTCCGGATTTAAACTCACCACCTATGTGGACGCTCCCCCAGGCTCAGGGCTGGGTACCTCCTCTACGCTGGTAGTGGCCGTGCTGGGTGCCTTTGCCGAATGGCTCAAATTACCACTCGGAGAATACGATATGGCCCACCTCGCCTACTCTATTGAAAGGGAAGACCTGAAGCAGGCCGGTGGCAAGCAAGACCAATATGCGGCGACTTTCGGCGGTGTCAATTTTATGGAGTTTTATGGAGATGATAAAGTAATCGTCAACCCATTGCGTATTAAAGAAGTACATCTCCATGAGCTGGAAAACAATCTGGTACTGTTTTACACTTCTACCAGCCGCCTGTCTTCCACTATCATCTCTGAACAGCAGAAAAATGTGACCGACAAAAAGGACGACTCCATCGCAGCCATGCACCACCTGAAAGAACAGGCCGTCATGATGAAAGAAGCCCTCCTGCGCGGGACCATCGATAAAATAGGGGAAATCCTCGATTACGGCTTTGAATACAAAAAACAGATGGCCAAAGGTATCACTAATCCCCAGCTGGACGAGATCTACAATGCAGCCCGTAAGGCGGGCGCCAGCGGTGGTAAAATCTCCGGTGCCGGCGGTGGTGGCTTTATGATCTTCTACTGCCCCAAAAACACCCGTTTTGCAGTAGTAGACGCACTCAGCGGCTTTGGTGGTGATGTAAAACGTTATACCTTCACCCACCATGGTATTCAAACCTGGAGTATGTGACCTTAAAAAGTATCATTATGAAAGCTAAAATCGCCAATACCATCCGGGAAAGCATTGCTGTGAAAGAAGCCATCTGTCAGGATGAAAGGCTGTTAAGTACAATAGAACAGGTTGCAGAGCTAATAGGCCTCAGTCTGAAAAAAGGTAATAAAGTGCTTTTCTGTGGCAATGGCGGCAGCGCTGCCGACGCCCAGCATCTGGCTGCCGAGTTCTCTGGCCGTTTCTATAAAGATCGTGAACCACTCTATGCTGAAGCGCTCCACTGCAACACATCCTATCTCACTGCTGTAGGCAACGACTATGGCTATGATCAGGTATATGCCCGTATGCTCAGAGGCATAGGCCGTGAAGGCGATGTACTCGTTGCCCTCTCTACCTCCGGCAATTCCGCCAATATCCTCGAAGCCATAAAAGTGGCCAAAGAAAAGGGCATGGCCATCGTCAGCCTGACCGGTGCCACCGGCGGGAAAATGAAAGATGGCAGCGACTACCTGATCAATGTGCCTTCAACAGATACTCCCCGTATCCAGGAAGCCCATATCACGGTAGGCCATATTATCTGTGAACTAGTGGAAAACAATCTGTTCGGCGAATGACTAATGAGTGTATCGTATTAGCTGGCGGTCTGGGCACCCGCCTACGCAGCGCTGTAGCCGATAAACCTAAATGTATGGCGCCCATCGGCGACAAACCTTTCCTCTATTTTCTATTGCAATATCTGCATCAGCAAGGGATAGAACATGTGGTCCTTTCCCTGGGCTACCTGTCAGAACAGGTGATCAGCTGGTGCCGGCAAACACCACTCCCTCTACGTATATCCTTCAGCGTAGAGCAGGAGCCATTAGGCACCGGAGGCGGCATCGTACATGCTCTGCCCCTGCTGGAAGGTGATAAGGTATTTATCGTGAACGGCGACACTTTTTTTGACGTGGACCTCCAGGCTATGGCTGCCTTCAACGCCACACAACACTGTCCGCTGACGCTTGCTCTTAAACCCATGCAGCAGTTTGACCGATATGGCAGCATAGAACTGGGCCCTCAAAATAAAATACTCGCCTTCAGGGAAAAACAATACTGCGACCAGGGACTGATCAACGGTGGTATCTACTTCACCAGCGCCAGCTTCCTGAATAGTTTGTGCCTGCCCGTAAAATTTTCATTCGAACAGGCTGTCCTTGAGCCACAGGGCGCCGCAGGACAGATCAACGGCCATATCAGCGATACCTATTTCATCGATATTGGCATTCCTGAAGACTATTCAAAAGCAATCCACCATTTTACTAAACTATAAGTATGTACCTCTTTCTGGACCGGGACGGTGTTATCAATGAAGAAATTAAAGACGGATATGTTTTAAACACAGGTATGTTCCGTTTCAGCGAAGGTGTCCTGGAAGCGATGCCACTGCTGGCAAGACATTTCGAACGGATCTTTATCGTCACCAACCAGCGTTGCATCGGCCGTGGCCTCCTTACGATCAATGGTCTGCAGGAAATACACAGCCATATGCTCGACGCCATCACACAACATGGTGGACGTATAGACAAAATCTATTTCTGCCCGGATCTTGATAGTACTAGTCCCTGTCGCAAACCTGCTACAGGCATGGCTTCTCAGGCACAACAGGATTTTCCGGAAACAGACTTCAGGCAGTCTGTCATGGTAGGCAACACGCTCAGCGATATGCAGTTTGGCAAAAGCGCCGGCATGCAAACCGTTTTTATTGCCTCTACCCTGCCTGACACTCCTTTTCCTCATCCACTCATCGACAAAAGATATGAAAGCCTGTTGCAGTTCGCTCAGGCCATACAATAATTTTAAGTCAGAACCGTATAATAGATATGGTAAAAAAATTAATACTGTCACTATTGTTCCTTGTACCACTATGTAGCTTATGGGCACAAAAACCGGATGCAACCGGTAACGCACGGCTATTAAAAGGTCAGGACACCCTGCAACAGCTTAGCCAGAACATATTCGCTGGTAAAGGCGATGCCGGCAGAGAAGCAGCTATCGAACAGTTTATCCCTACCCTCGTAAGGTCACTCAAAACCCCTTACTCCTTCCGGTTTTCATTCGATTCCCTGCGTACAGTGTCTATTCTCTATCCCAAAGACAGCAGCTTTCGGATTTTCACGTGGGCCCTGGAAAGGGAAACAGGCTTCTACCGTCACTATGGTGCTATTCAGATGAATACGCCCGATGGCCAGCTGAAACTGTTCCCCTTGTTTGATGTATCGGATTATATCACCAACACTGACACCATCGCTAACAACAAAGCATGGTATGGCTGTTTGTACTATAATATTGTACAGCGTCATTATTTCAACCAGGAATATTATACCCTTTTCGGTTGGGATGCCAATAATCCACGCAGCCAGAAGAAACTGGTGGAAATGCTCACCTTCAAAAACGGTACGCCTGTTTTTGGTGGTCCTTTCTTCAGCTTCGCGGAAGACTCCATACCTAAGCCATCCAAAAACCGCTTTATCCTGGAATACAAAAAAGAAAGCACGGCTACGCTCAATTACAACAAGGAACTGGACATGATCGTATATGATCATCTCGTGTCTGAAACCAATGAGCCGGCCAAAAAATATACCTATGTATCCGACATGGACTATGAAGGCTTTAAATGGCAGGCAGGAAAATGGGTACACGTCAATAAAATATTCCATGACGCCATCCCGCTGGGAAAAGGTGCTCCGGTTCCGCAACCACTTGACCAGAAAAGAAAAAGCATGACTAATCCTAAATCAATCGAAGATTTCCAGGCCGAAGATGCTGCCAAACAAGAAAAACAAACAAAACCTATAAAAAAGAAATCATAAAAAAGCCCGAAGCAATCGCTTCGGGCTTTTCATTTATCTAACTGTTGTTTAGAATAATTCTCCCTGTACTTGTCCTTCTTCATTCGGATCCGGATCTTCATCTTCAGACAGCAATTCAGCACTGATGAGATCATCTCCGGCAATCCTGGTACCAACTGTTCTCCAGCCGGTTATTTCCACAAACTCAGAGAGGTCGATCTCCTCCTCTTCGGGACTCCGTTTTTTACCGGTCTTCAGTAATACAATCGGCTGCGTATGGGTGGTCACCATTTCGAGGTAGTTGCCATTGCCTTCCTTGATGAAAAGGAATTTATTATTCAGCGTTTGGGTTTCTATACGGAAACGTTTTACGTTGAACTGTTTTTTATCGGCATCGAAGTAGATGGCAGTTACGATCTTTTCCGGATTGAACTTCTCGATGTATACAACATCGTTGGATTCGTAACGGTTGGTGAGTTCATAGTTGGTCAGCTCATAGGTTCCGTTTTTGAAAGCCACAAAGATCTTGTCTTCCCCTTCAAAGCTACCAATATAAACACCTCTTTCTTCGGTATTCAGACGGCCGGTTTCTGCATCATACCAGATCTTCTGGCCTGCGAGCGTAGACACACCTTTCTCTTTGAATTTGACACCGCGGATGGGGTATTTGGTCACCTGGTTGCCCATGGAGTTACGTCCTTTGATGGCAATGGTTTCGAAGTAGAGGTCAAACTCCTTGTTACGTGCAGAGCAGTTGGGGCTCAGCTTGATGGTCACCACTTCCGCTTCCCCGTTGGGGTTGGCAGAGAAATAATGCACCTTCGAATTTTTCTCTCCTTTATGGGCGAGATCATACTCTTTATCACGGGTAACACCAGTCACATTAAAACGTTTGGCATAGCTCACCCCTGTTTTACCTTCCACATAAATCATATTGTAGGTAGTACGCTCATCGTTTTTACGGAATACGTCTACGTGGATGATATCCTTACCAACAAAGGTTTTATCCGCAACCTTGGTCACCAGCATCTTACCATCCCGGCGGAATACGATGATATTATCGAGGTCGGAGCAGTCCGCCACAAACTCATCTTTCTTCAGGGAGGTACCAATGAAACCGTCTGCACGGTTTACATATATTTTGGCATTGGCGATGGCCACCTGTTGTACCTGAATAGTATCAAAGGTTTTGATTTCTGTTTTGCGTTCACGGCCTTTACCATACTTTTTCAACAAAACCTCATAGTAGTTTACGGTGTAGTCTACCAGATTTTGCAGGTCGTTTTTCACCTGTTTGATATCAGCTTCCAGCCCTTTGATCTGCTCATTCAGCTCGTTGATATCCAGACGGTAGATACGACGTACAGGCTTCTCCGTGAGTTTCACGATATCCTCGCGGGTGATTTCACGCTTCAGCTGTTTCTTATAGGGGGTGAATCCTTTGTCTATGGCTGCCAGTACAGTTTCCCAATCTTTGTGTTTCTGTTCCAGCTCCTTGTAGATCTGCTTTTCGAAGAAGATCTTTTCCAGAGAGGTGTAGTGCCATTTTTCCTGCAGTTCCGACAGTTTGATTTCCAGCTCCTGCTTCAGCAGGTCTTTGGTATAGTCTGCAGAAGCTTTCAGCAGGTCAGAGGCTGTGAGGAAATGCGGTTTATCCTCAACGATCACACAGGCGTTGGGTGAAATGGAGATTTCACAGTCGGTGAACGCATATAGCGCATCGATGGTGATATCAGGGGAGATACCGGGAGCCAGCTGCACTTCAATTTCCACATCAGCAGCAGTATTGTCTACCACTTTACGGATTTTGATTTTACCGCTATCATTGGCTTTTACGATAGACTCCATCACCTGTGTCGTGGTCACACCATATGGTACGTCCTTGATCAGCAGGGTTTTCTTGTCTTTCTCCTCAATATGCGCCCTTACCCTTACTTTACCACCACGTTTGCCATCATTGTAGTTAGCTACATCGACCATACCGCCGGTTGCAAAGTCGGGAAACAGTTCAAATTTTTTCCCTTTGAGATATTTGATAGAAGCGTCGATCAGCTCTATAAAATTGTGAGGTAATATTTTGGTAGACAAACCTACCGCGATACCTTCCGCACCCTGTGCCAGCAGCAGCGGGAACTTCATAGGCAGTGCCAGAGGCTCGTTCTTACGGCCATCGTAACTTAATTGCCATACGGTAGTTTTAGGATTGAAGCCCACGTCCAGCGCAAATTTGGAAAGGCGTGCCTCAATATACCTCGCAGCTGCCGCATCATCACCGGTACGCACATCCCCCCAGTTACCCTGGGTTTCAATCAGCAGATCCTTCTGACCTAAGTTTACGATAGCATCACTGATAGAAGCATCACCATGCGGATGGTACTGCATGGTTTGTCCGATCACGTTGGCCACTTTATTAAAGCGACCATCGTCCATTTCTTTCATGGCGTGGAGAATACGGCGCTGAACAGGTTTTAACCCGTCTTCTACGCTGGGCACGGCCCGCTCCAGGATTACATAGGATGCATAGTCCAGAAACCAGCTTTCATACATACCACCCACATGGGTGATATTATGCAGCGATTCGTCTGATGTTATATTTTCCATATCCATGTATAATACACTTACTATTTTTCTACAATCATTTTTTCAAAATCTGTTCTCCATACCCGCACGCTATCTTTTTGTACATCGTCCATAGAGTTCAGTTCTATAAAACAGCAATCGGTTACTGCAATCAGCTGATGCCAGATGTTGATAGGCACTTCCACTCTTGCGGGTGCTACTAATTCCGTAGTCTGAATTTCGTCACCTCCTACCGGACACCAGTGGATCAGCGCCTTGCCTGTAAGCAGGAACATGATCTCCGGGTTTTTATTATCGCTGATACCGGTGTGATAATGCTGACCACTGCTACTGCCGGCATGACGGTAACAAAGCATAAACTCCCCTGTGCGAGTACAATCCCATAGATAGTTGGTGCCCCGGTCATCCTGACCTACGAGCTGTACAGCGGTTACTTTTATCATTCCGTAGCAGTGTTTGCGGGGTCTTCCCCTGGTAATTTCACTTCAAAATCACGGATGGTCTTCAGCTCTCCTTTACTTTCTACTTTACCTTCCTTCACGAGCTCTTTCAGACGCCATCCCAGAAACTGGTCCATGACAGGATATTTGAGTTTGCCGGTCACCTGCTGCACTACGCGCCAGGCTTTTACGAACTCTTTACCGGTTTGTGCAAGCAGCTCTTTATCGTAAAAGAGTGTCGGCTCTCCTTTTATTTTTTTGCCACCTTCCAGCATCCGGATGCCCGCGTTTTCATTCATGAGGCGATGCCACTCTTCACCATCCAGCTCAAATTCGGCCAGTGATACAGCCCTTGCCAGTTTCTTTGCCTTCAGGAATTCTTTGGGCAGGATCTGATGCAGATGAGTAGGATAAAAGACAGCACCTTTCTCATTCAGAAAAGGCAGGTTGTTGAGGTAGATGATATAGATACGTCCGGCAAAGTCATACAGCTGGCTGATCAGCCAGTAGTAGCCGCAAACATCGCGTGCATTCTGGCCGGCCCATACCCATATTTCAAGGGACGGATCTTCTTTTAGCTGTGCCTTCAGTGCTTTTAAACGGTCTGAATCGCCGGGAACCTCCTCTTCTTCTACAGGAAGTGCGGCTTCCTGGCTTGTTTCTTCCGGCAACAGCTGAGGCTGCAGCTGCGGTGGGGTGGCTGCCAATTGTTGCCACCACTGGCGGCGATTGGCTTGCCCTTCTTTAGTATCCAGTATAAACAGCGGCCCAACAGACAGGTCGTCTTCAAAAAAGAACAGTTCGCCCTGCAATTTTTCGTCCATGCCGATGGCTTCCGTCATCACCGGAACAGATGCCTCCCCAAACACAATGTGTAAAAGCCCCATAGTATTCTTTTAATGGCGGAAAAACTACGCACCGCCATAGTAATTTTAGATTGCTTCCTCGATCAGATCTTTTTCATACCGCAGGTTGTTGATGATAAACTCCTGACGGGTCTGAGTATTTTTACCCATATAGTATTCCAGCAACTTCTGGATATGAATATCTTTAGAGAGGATGATGGGGTCAATACGAATATCGTCACCGATAAAACGGCCGAATTCATCCGGAGAGATCTCACCCAATCCTTTAAAGCGGGTGATCTCTGGTTTGTTACCCAGTTTCCTCACTGCTTTCTGTTTTTCTTCTTCAGAATAGCAGTAAATGGTTTCCTGTTTGTTACGTACCCGGAATAATGGTGTTTCCAGGATATATACGTGCCCGTTTTTCACCAGATCAGGGAAAAACTGCAGGAAGAAGGTCAGTATCAGCAGACGGATGTGCATACCATCCACGTCGGCATCGGTAGCTACCACAATATGATTGTAACGCAGCCCTTCCAGCCCTTCTTCGATATTGAGGGCGTGTTGAAGCAGGTTAAACTCTTCGTTTTCGTATACGATCTTTTTGGTAAGACCGAAGCTGTTCAGCGGTTTACCACGTAAACTGAACACCGCCTGTGTTTCCACGTTGCGGGATTTGGTAATGGAACCGCTGGCAGAATCACCTTCCGTGATAAAGACCATCGTTTCTTTGCTGCGTGATTCCTGTTCAGCCTTATCCTTACCGGTAAACTCATCGTTGAGGTGGATACGGCAATCGCGCAGTTTACGGTTGTGCAGGTTCGCTTTTTTAGCCCTTTCATTGGCCAGTTTTTTAATACCGGCCAGTTCTTTTCTTTCACGTTCGCTCTGCTCGATGCGTTTTTTCAGTGCATCAGCAATGGCTGGATTACGGTGCAGATAGTCATCCAGATGTTTGGAAAGGAACTCCAGTACGAAAGCCTTTACAGAAGGACCACCTTCATATACTACCTGGGAACCCAGCTTGGTTTTAGTCTGAGACTCGAACACCGGTTCCTGTACCCTTACAGACACTGCTGCACAGATAGAAGTACGGATATCAGTAGCTTCATAATCCTTTTTGTAGAAGTCACGCACAGTTTTAACGAAGGCCTCACGGAAAGCAGCCAGGTGAGTCCCTCCCTGGGTGGTATGCTGACCGTTTACAAAGGAATAGTATTCCTCTCCGTATTGGTTTTCGTGGGTGATGGCCACTTCGATGTCTTCCCCTTTGAGGTGGATGATCGGGTAGCGCAGGTCTTCTTCGTTGGTTTTGCGCTGCAGCAGATCGAGCAGACCGTTTTTAGAAAGATATTTTTTTCCGTTGAAGTTCACCGTCAGACCAGCATTGAGGAAACAATAGTTCCATATCTGGTTTTCCAGGAACTCGGGAATATAGCGGTAGTTCTTGAAAACGGTATCATCGGGCGTAAAGGTTACGAGTGTACCATTCTGTTCGGCGGTGCCTGCCTCTTTGTGTTCCTTTACCAGTATGCCGCGTTCGAACTCGGCTACTTTGGCGCGGCCGTCACGAACAGACTGTACGCGGAAATAGCTGGAGAGGGCGTTCACCGCTTTGGTACCCACCCCGTTGAGACCAACGGATTTCTGGAAGGCCTTGCTATCGTATTTGGCACCGGTGTTGATCTTGCTCACTACGTCCACCACTTTGCCCAGCGGAATGCCACGGCCAAAGTCACGAATGGTCACACTGTGCTCGGTCACTTTTATGTCTACCTGTTTCCCGAAACCCATCGTATGTTCATCGATACAGTTGTCCACAACCTCCTTCAACAGTATATAGATGCCGTCGTCCATGCTGGAACCGTCTCCCAATTTACCGATGTACATACCAGGCCGGAGGCGGATGTGCTCCCGCCAGTCCAATGACCGTATGGAGTCTTCCGTATAGGAAGCAAATAGATCCTTGTTATCCGTTTTATCCGTGTTTGCCATAATATATTAAAGTTTCCTAAATATTTATTTTCTTCGGATTTATGATCCTGCTGCAAGGATACTAAATCTTTTAGCAAAATCCGATTGCTGGCAAAAATAAAGGATTCATTGAATCATCCCAAGTATTAGTTATACTTTATGCTTAGATCATTAATTATCAATATGTTACTAGTGTTAAATTTTCAAAGGGAGCATAAAAAGGGGATACTTTGGGGAGCCTGTAGGATTTCTTTTACATCTATATAAAATAAATCCTATGAAAAATGTCTTTTATATTATAGAATATATTATATTTACTACACACAACATTTTATTGAAATCCTGACCTATGAAAACACTTTTTATTATTCTCTTTCTGGCTGTGCTGCTGGCCGCTGTGATCGCAACTATCCTGATCCGCAAAGAACAGGAAAATAACGTTGGCAACAAATTCCTCCGTCTCATCCGGAAATTTGACTCGTGGCAGATGATGAGATAAACATTCTATTAAAAGGTCTTCATTCAATATACCGGTAAATAATCATCAGTCTGGCTATTGCCTTCAGGGATCGTTTTATACACAGGGAAAAATTATTGAACCATATAATCCCTATCCTATGAAAACTGGTTTATTATTCAGACTGGCATGCATTGTCATTGCCACTGTGGTATTAAGTGTGCATTTATTGCGTAAACACGCAATGAAGTAAAGAACTATAAAAGCGGGAAGGAGTTGCAGGTAACCTGCAACTCCTTCTTCGTTATGTTTATCGGTTGTAGTATTTATTGACTGCATCCGTCCGACTGCGCACATGTAGCTTTTCGTAGATATTATGCACATGTCTTCTCACCGTTTCTATACTGATAAACAGATTGCTGGCAATTTCCTTGTACAGAAATCCTTTTGACAACTGGTCCAGAATCTCCTTTTCACGGGTGGTCAGCGCTTCCAGCGCCGGGTTGGGTTTGGCTTGTTTCTGGAAAAATGCCACTACCCTTCTCGCTATCTGGGAACTCATGGGTGAACCGCCCTCATGTAGATCACGAATCGCCTCCAACAGCTCTCCCGGAGAGGTTTTTTTAAGGATGTACCCACTTGCACCTGCCTCCAGGGCCATGAAAATCTTGTCATCATCTTCATACACAGTGAGCATCATAAACTGCATATCCTGGTACTCTGCTTTCAACCGGGCAATACATTCAATACCATTCATGCCACCTGGAAGATTAAAATCCATCAATACTACGTTGGGCAGCAGTTGAGGGATCTGCTCCAGTGCGGTTTCTGCATTATTGAAGGTGCCAACACAGGCATAACCGTCAGAACCATTAATCAGCAATTCCATAGCCGTGCGGATATCATGGTTGTCTTCTACTATTGCAATAGAAATGATGTCCATGTTATCCTGGGACTTCTTCTTTGAGTATACCGTCATGTTTATAGGAATTATAACACTTAAATGTTACTTAAAACAAATGTATGTTAATTTAGTGGGATATCGAGAAAAACTATTGTTCCATTGTTCGAAGTTATGTCAGCATTGCCCCCTACTGCCATCATCCGTTTCTGAATATTTTTCAAACCATTGCCGAATAAGCGGACCTTCTCCTGATCAAACCCCTTACCATTATCCTTGATCATTATCGTCATGTTTTTATGCATTTTCACTTCTATCATCACCTCTGTAGCCTTTGCATGTTTTACCACATTGTGTAATGATTCTTTTACAGCAAGATAGATATTTCTGCGGGTTCCCCCACTCAGTTTGATGTCCGGAATTGCCTCAGGAATAAAGAACTGATGCGAGATATGCGCATGCTCCAGAAAGTCGGCCGCAAAACTACGCATGTACGCAATCAGGTTAGCCAGGGAGTCATTGGAAGAATTCATCGCCCAGATGATTTCACTCATCTTGTCGATCATCTCCCCGGCTGTTTCACTAATACGCTCAATCTCCTTTGTTTGTGAGGTATCCGGTATCTTTCTTTTGGCAATTTCACTCAATAGTCTGATCGTGGACAAACCAGAACCGAGATCATCGTGCATATCACTGGAAATTCTCGCCCGCTCCTGATCTACCGCCTGCTCTTTTTCCAGTTTCAGTTTTTCGTGCCTTATTTTATAATCAAGATACAATGTAGAGAAATAATATGCAATACCTAACAGCAACAATAACAATAAAAATCTAAACCATAACGATTGCCAGAATGGTATCCGTATCACAATCTCCAACGTGGTAGGCGTCGTATTCCAGCTGTCGTCATTATTGGAAGCCTTCACCTTAAACACATAACTGCCCGGATGCAGATTGGTATAACGCGCCATCCGGAAAGTACCGGCTTCCACCCAATCCTCGTCAGCCCCCTCCAGCTTATACTGCACCTTGTTCTTCAACGGATTGGTATACTCCAGCGGCACAAACTCGATCGCAATAGTGTTCTGATTATAAGGCAGCTCCACCCGCTTCAGCAACGAAATAGCCGTATCCGACTCGTATGGCTTGTCCAGCACCTCCATCCGACGAATGATCACCTTCGAATTAAAAGGGTTTTTCCGGAAATCTTTCGGATAAAAACCATTCACTCCACGTATACCGCCGAAAAACAACTCCCCATCTATCGATTTATAAAATGCACCGGTGTTAAATTCATTGGACTGCAAACCGTCTTCATGATTAAAGGTCGTGATCTCACCTGTTACCGGATTAATCTGTGTCACACCCTTGTTATGACTCACCCAGATACGGTCTTTATCGTCCAGCAACACCCCGTACATATAATCATTGATCAGCTTCGGATAGTCGTAACTGTTATAATGTATCTTCAAACGCCCAGCGGCATCATAAATAAACAACCCCTTATTGGTGGCCACCAACAGCTCTTTATGCGGAGTCTTGTTAATCGCCTTTACCGTAGTACCTTCCGGCAGCCCTACATATTTCCAGCGGGCATCCGTCAGCTGTTTTACATATAACGCCGACTTGGTACCGATGTACTGGTTGCCCATATGATCCTCATAATAGGTGGTCAGCAACTCATCCTTAAAATCATGCACCACAGACACCACATAGTCATTCCCTTTCTCCTCGAAACGCAGCAAATACCGGCCATAGTTGAAATACAGCTCTCCATTGGCCCGCTTAAAGAGGAAAGGAAACATATCTCTCTGCACCGGCAGGCCCAGCGCCATCACTTTATTGGTAAGGTCCCAAAAACTTTTGGTCTGCACATTAAACAACCCAATATGCATACTGGAAAAATGCAGCCACAGATGTTCAAAATTTTCCCGGCAGATAGCGCCCAGATCATTACCCGGAAACTTATGCGGATACAATTCATTACTGATACGCTCCAGAAAACGCCCCCCCTTCCCCATAAATGTTCAGTCCGTCACGCACCAGGCCCACATAGAGTTTGCCATCATCGTGCTTATATACGGAATGCACCATATTGTGCGAGATATAGGGAGAACGATAAAGATTAAAGACCTTTTTATGCGGAGAATATTTTTTCATCCCGTCTCCATCCGTGCCTACCCACATATTGTCAGAACCGTCCCGGTACAGGTAGCTAACCAGGTTGAACGACCTCGTCTCAAATGTATTGAAGCTTACAATATGCCGTATGATTTCATTCCTGGCAATACTATATATTAATATTCCATCTGTTCCTCCAATCCACGCATTTCCCTCATGATCTATTTCCATCACATTGGGCGTAAAAGCTTCTCCCCATTCGTTCTTATAGTCATAGTTGAGATCGCTGAACTTATTTTTGCGTTTATTGAACAAGGTGATATGACCTTCACTCACAATAAGCAATGAATCGGCATTGAGGTTGCGCATGATCGGGTTCTTACCCACTCCGGGCAGACAATAGGTATGCAACCTCAATGTTTTAATATCCAGTGCCAGCAGCTCCCCCTCATCACCATTCATCCAGATGGAATTCCCATCTTTCAGTAACGCTGCAGGAATAATACCCATCCGCTGAAACTGCGGCGGATACATAATAATACGGCGGGTAGCATAAGTGCTGTCGTCCAGCACATACAGCCCTTTCATCGGACGCCATACCCATAACGAGCGGGTAGCAACATCTTCTCCCAGTATTTTAAACTTAATATTGTTGTCCCGTTCCTGCGGATTGACATTGGAAGTGTCGATCAACACATTACGGAAATTGTTGCGGTATTTATCATAGATGCTGATGCCATTGTTATGCGCCAGCAATAACTGATGATGGCTGTCTCTGTAAAAGGAGTAGCCTTTGTACCCTTTCAGATCGAAACGGTTGATAACAGCCCTGTTGCCATTGCTGCCCCGTGGTACCAGCTCCCCCTTCCCTTCTCCTGCCCGGAGCTGGGAACTGGGCTTGTACCGGTATTCATTGAAGGTGTAACCATCGAAACGATTGATACCGTCCCGTGTGGCAATCCAAAGAAAACCCTGATCATCCTGGGTAATATCGAAAACAGTACTTTGTGATAGCCCGTCGTTTACACTATAGCTGTCAAAAATATACGGTTTCTCCTGGGCATGCAACATGCTGCCCATCAGGACGCACAGGCTCAGGTGAAAAAGTTTTTTCAAGTGGCGGGAATGAAGCACGCTGATTATGTTATTGACAGTAAGCTGGTTTAGGCTGTTTTTGCAAATATATAATTCTGCTCCACACTTTGTAGCTATTTTGTAATTTTCTTCCGTTTAACAGATTGGAAATAAACATTATAATTAATGAACATACTTATTCAAAGACCTCGCTCATTTGCTTCAAAAGCTTTACTGTGGACACTTACAGCGAAATGCACTTGCCTTACACTGATCTTGTTCCTATATGCAGGGGGCCTGCAACTTTTACGAGCCCAACAAACTAATGGAGCATATCATATCCAAATCATCACTAATAATCCTCCCATTAAAAGCATACGCGGCCTTAGTGTTGTAGACGATAATGTAGTATGGGTGTCTGGAACCGGCGGCATGGTAGGCCGTAGTATCAATGGCGGCGACAGCTGGGAATGGCATCAGGTAAAAGGCTGTGATAGCTGTGACTGGCGCTCGCTGTATGCGTTCAACGACCGTAAGGCGCTGGTGCTCAACGCCGGAGAACCCGCCCATCTCTTTCTCACTGAAGACGGCGGCCAGTCGTGGCAACAGGTATACTTCAATGCCACACCTGGCATCTTCTTCGACGCCATGACTTTTTATAATGAAAAGGAAGGAATAGCCATCGGCGATCCGCTGCAACAACATTTTACGTTGCTTCGCACACATGACGGCGGCAAAACCTGGCAGTTGGATCCTCCTTCCATATCCCCCGAAGCGATCACCGGAGAAGCCATCTTCGCCGCCAGCGGCACCAGCCTGATAGCCACCAGAGACAACCGCTGCTTTGCTACCGGTGGCACAGTGGCCCGTCTTCATAAAGCCGGCAAAAAATGGGAAAGTCTCCCGATTCCCATCATCCAGGGGCAAGCCAGTACCGGCGTCTTTTCTATCGCCTTTCTCAATGCCCGCAGAGGCATTGCGGTAGGTGGTGATTATAAAAATGATACCCTTCGGGCCAACAACTGCCTGCTCACCAGCGATGGCGGCCATACCTGGACCGCCCCACACACAGCCCCCGGCGGGTACAAATCCTGCGTAACGTATATTACACCTCAACTGCTGATTACCACCGGCACTTCCGGCACCGATATTTCCGTTAACAGCGGAATGGACTGGAAAAAAATTGGAGAAGGGTTTAATTGTGCCGCTAAAGCCAGAAACGGGAAGCGTGTATTTTTAGCAGGAAAAACTATTGGCAGGCTCGAAATCACACCATCCCGGCATAAATAAAAAGGTGCTCCTGGAAAGGCGCACCGAAAAATAGGTTAAAGCAAAAAGTACATTTAGTAATATGAAGTTAGTAACTAATACGCTCAATTTTCAGTCTTTTTTGCCAAACGAGAGAATTAAACAGTAAACGCAGGATTATCGGCCTCTAACGCGATACACTGCTACTACCCGAATTTTTATGTAATTTAAGCCCGTTGACAACAGAAGGATCTGTTGCCCGTGATTCACAAAAAGAGATTATGCAAGTTGAAACCTCGTCCAGTAAATACGGTATCAAACACTATCCTGACGCGATCAGGGAATGGAAAAAAGAAGGAAACTATTTTTGCTTTTACACAAGTGAAACCATCCTGGAAGTAAGGGTGATCGCTGACAAGATCATCCGTTTCCGATATGCTGCCGATGGCACCTTTCAACGTGACTTTTCCTACGCCACCAGCGACACACTCGAAGAATCTCCTATCACTTTTGGCATCAAGGAATGGGAAGAAACTTTTGAAATATATACCGATGTACTGAAAGTATTCATTGCCAGAGATAACCTTCGCATCACCATCACCGACAAAGACGGCAAGGTGATCAACCAGGATGAAATGGGCTTCCACTGGCAGCACTACCTGCAGAAAGGCGGTAAAATCGTTTATTGCAGCAAACTGGTACAGGAAGATGAATGCTTTTACGGACTGGGCGACAAACCCACCGAGCTGAACCTTCGCGGTAAACGCCTCGAAAACTACGGCACCGACGCCTACGGCTATCAGAAAGATACAGATCCGCTGTACCGAAACATCCCGTTCTATTACGGGCTACACAACGGCATCGGTTACGGCATCTTCTTCGACAATACCTTCCGTACCATCTTCGATTTCGGGAAAGAAAGAGAAGATGCCTGCAGCTTCTGGGCCCGGGGCGGCGAAATGAACTATTATTTCATCTATGGTCCCGAACTGCTGGACGTAGCCTCCGCCTACACCCGCATCACCGGTACCCCGGAGCTCCCTCCCATCTGGACCCTCGGATATCACCAGTGCCGCTGGAGCTACTACCCCGATAAAAGAGTCCGTGAGATCGCTGCCGAATTCAGGAACCGCCGCATCCCCTGTGATGTCATCTATCTCGACATTGACTATATGGAGGGCTTCCGCTGTTTTACCTGGAGCAAAGAGTATTTCCCTGACCCGGCCGGCCTGATCAGAGACCTCGCCGCACAGGGTTTCAAAATAGTAGTCATCATCGACCCGGGTATCAAGGTAGATCCGGACTATACGATCTACCAGGAAGGCATCAAAAACAACTATTTCTGCAAACGTGCCGATGGCGCGCTGATGGAAGGAGATGTATGGCCTGGCAAATGTGTATTTCCTGATTTCACTAACCCCGAAGTACGGGAATGGTGGAGCAGCCTCTTCAAGGGTCTCGCCGAAACAGGTGTACGTGGCGTATGGAACGATATGAACGAACCTGCCGTTTTTGAAATGGGGACCTTCCCCGAAGATGTGCGCCACGACTACGACGGCGAAGAAGTCAGTCACCGTAGGGCACACAACGTATATGGCCATCTGATGAGTAAAGCCACTGCCGCCGGTATGAAAAAATACCTGCTGCCCAACCGCCCTTTCCTCATCACCCGCTCCTGCTATGCCGGTGCCCAGCGCTGGTCTTCAGTGTGGACCGGCGACAACGTCTCCAGCTGGGAACATCTCTGGCTGGCCACCATCCAGTGTCAACGTCTCTCCGTATCAGGTATCTCTTTCGCCGGCAGCGATATCGGCGGTTTCATTGGCGAGCCTGATGGAGAACTGTACACCCGCTGGATACAACTGGCCTCCTTCCACCCGCTGATGCGTACCCATTCCGCCAGTAACGAAACCGGCTTTAATCAGGAGCCCTGGAGCTTTGGACCGGAATATGAAAAAATAGTCACCAAATTCATTTCCCTACGCTACCAGCTACTCCCTTATATGTATACCACCTTCTGGCAATATGCGACCAACGGTACGCCCATGCTGCGTCCGCTGGCATTTGTTGCTCAGCATGATCCCGCCACACATAATTGCAGCCATGAATTTATGCTGGGTGATGCATTGCTGATCAGCCATGTCAGCGAAGAAGGTATGAAGGAAAAAAACGTTTACCTGCCTGAAGGGAAATGGTATTACTTCTGGAATGATAAGGTGTACACCGGCCGGCAAAATATAACTGTACCCACACCGCTGGAAGAGATGCCACTGTTTGTAAAAGCTGGCGCAGTAGTGCCCCGTTACCCGGAAATGCAGTATACCCACGAAACACCTGTCACCGAAATGTTGCTGCATGTCTACTATGGTGAAGGAGTCGTGAAAAGTGTACTCTATGAAGATGCCGGTGATCATTATGGTTATAAAAACGGACAGTACAATGTTATCAACTTTAAACAAGTTTCTACTGCCGATCAGTTTGTACTGAAAAAGAAATATTACGTTAACTATGAAGTATCGTATACCCATCACCGTATTTTCCTGCACGGGCTCCCTTTCCAGGCAGCTACTGTAACGGTAGACGGCACCGTTATCTCTTTAAACAGCGATAACTATTTGTCAGATGGTTCGATTTCGTTTATAGCTGACCGTGGGTTTGAACAAATCGTGATCAACAGAGGTTGATGCTGATTTTATTATACCGGTCATGTGAATCTGTTTTTAGATTGACATGACCGGTTTTTATTTTCAGGAAGACATTTCACATCATGAGCAATATCCAGCCAACCATCCATCATCAGCGATTACACCAATAAGCTTCTGCACGGTAATACAATTATCTCTGCCACAAAAGACCCTTCATTAAATTGGATTCCTACCAAAATGATCGCAGCACAACACGACGAGACTTATTACTCACTTCAGGTCTTTGGTACAACACCATGACTCTTCCTATACTCAGCCACCTGCTGATATTTCAAATTTTCCAACAAGCAGCATACCTCGCAATCCAGACAGGGCAAGATTTAGCAGCATACCAGACACATGAATAATGTATCATCAATGCAGGTAGTTACTTTAAAATGAGATGCGTAAAAGTGGTAAGAAATTATAACATTCAGTGGAGCAGGTTTTAAAAGAAAAAGGCTCTCAGATAGAGATCTGCCGCCGGGTTCCTAACCTATGCCAACTTTAGAGATTGTAAAAGTAAAGGCTTCATGGCTTAGTACAAAATCCCGGGAGCAGTAAAGTCACGAATGAACAAAATGAACAATAACGTTTACATTGAATTTAGAAATCCAAGAAACATCCCTCTAAAGTAATCCCACCAAATATGCCACTATAAAGCGTTCAATAGGCAAAATCAATTTAGCAAAACACAAAAAAAACCGGATATTCTATAACGCTGTTATACCTGTAGGATTGTTATCAGGTGATAACCGCGTAATAAAATATCCGGCAGTTATATACTACGTCTTAGTAAAAGATCGACAAAAAGAAAATAGATATCAATGCGCAAAAAACAAGTAAAATAAAAATTGCGCGAAACAAAATCTCTGTTCTGTCTGGAGTGGATTCGAGGCCATTCAACTCATGATGTCCATCTCCGTGGTTGATTATCAGGTTTTTCATACAAACAAATTAAAAAAGGATTCACAATAAATAGGTCACATTTTGCCACCAAAGCCTTATTCCTCACATCCTCTTTTATGAAAGTACAAAATAAATAGCTAAAATGGACAACTTTTGCCGGTCATTTTAGGGCAGAAACCCGTTCATTTTGTTCAATCCGCTTAGCCTCGCTTTTTCCGCTTGTTGGCATCTTCATGAGGCAAGTGCGCAGGAGCAGGAGTCTTAGGGGGTGTTGCGACATTTGTGCTATCTTCTCCCATATCCTCCGGTGTTACCAGCTCACCTCTTTTATAGTATTCCTTTACCATTTTTCCTGTTTCTTCATCATACAGCTTCCACACCCCATTCCTCACTGAATTGCCCTGCCGCACTATCTCTACCGGTGTTTCCCGCTGTGTCACCGGATCTACTACCATCACGGTATCCCGCTGCCCTTCTATTTCTGTGGCCAGATATGCACCTTCTTCACTTCGTTTACCATTTGGATAAAAGTATTTGCAATAACCATCCAGAACATTGTTCTTATAGGTTTCTTCGGCCATAATATTGCCTCCCAGCGAAGTCTTTTTCCAGAGACCTTCTTTACGACTGTTTTTATAATTCCCTTCCCAGATATAACCCGGCTCTCCTCTCAGCTCCGGTACTTCTTCCACCCAATACCCCTGCCGGCGCTGCTGTGCATCCTTCTGATTCCGCGCCTGGCCCTGGCCAGCTGCCACGATCAACATCTGTAATAATACCACGATAAACAGTTGCTTCATAATACCGTTGTTTTATCACAAGTTAAATATTTTAACCATATATTTAAAATAATGACATAAAAAAGCCGGTGTTCCTTCTCCTGAACACCGGCTTTTTGTTTTTTTAGTTGCGTTACTATTGATGCAGCTTGATATCTCCCAGCTTGGTATCCTTACCCCTTTCAATTTTCACATTCGTAATAGTCGTGTCTTTGTACCCGTTGGAAGTATTTATAAATACGTTCCAGGTACCTGTTTTCAGACCGCGCACTTTAAACTCGCCACTTCTCCAGGGCAAAGCATACAGTGTGTCGTTATTACTGTTATAAACAGATATCACAGGGTAGGCATCCCATGGTGTAACGCGACCAGAAAGACTGCCCATTTTCAGGATAGTGAATACGTTGATATACGGACGCAGGATAAACTTGCCATTCCATGTCTTAATGATGGAACGCTGAATGTCGAAGTCCAGCCACAGCTGCAGATTGCTGGAAGATACTTCGTCCCATTCATCATGCCTTATCCTTATAATAATTTTGGATTGTCCGGCAACAGAAGCAACCGGATAGGTTACACTGTTTTTCACCAGGGAATTGTTGTTGCCAATAGTGATACGGATTTGTTTCATCACACCTTTTTTGACCAAACCACCGGCCAGTAAAGTATCCGCACCATTTCTGAGTGTGAGCAGGTCGTACACACCAGGATGAATGTTCAGCGAATCCCATACCAGGCAACTGTCCCGGCCCTGGCGATCATGATCGTGATCTTCATCCCACCAGCAACGATCGCGGTCGTTCCAGCTTTCATCATCCTTGTTACCGCAAGTGTCTACCAACACTTCCACCTTACGGATGTCCAACAATACTTTGTCAAACAAACCAGGATCATCAGAAAGAAACAAACTTACTTTTTGCTGATTTTGGGGAATCGGCTCATTGGATGAAGACTGGTCTTTCTTACAGGAATACAAGAGTACGGCTGCCAATAGCGCAATAGAAACTACCAGCAAACCTCGCTTCAGGAGAGCATTTTTCATAAATAGATGGTTTTATACAATAAAAAATATATGGCTGATGCAAATAGCAAGTAGCAGCATATATACCTGTCTGTTGATGTGTGTCCAGCTGTAGGTTCAGGTTCATCGGCACTTCTGTATTGAAGCTAATGACTAATGCTAAATGCTATAAAGAAACGTTAGTATCTCTCCTCTTATTGCTATTGCACTAAACGTTCATGTAATAGATGGAGTAAACAGATAAAAGTTTAAACAATGTTAAAATAAAAATCCTGCGACGGCAGTTACCGTCACAGGATTTAAAATGAGTGTATGTCAAACAATTATACAGTAACAGGTTTCAGTATGGTTATACCCAATGGCGGAAGACGCAGGGTAAGGGTGTATTCCCGTCCGTTATAAAATTGTTTCACCGCTTTCTGGGGACCACTATTTATCACCCCGCTTCCATAATATTTAGAATGATCACTGTTTAATATTTCTTCCCATATTCCTCCCTGTGGAATGCCCACCGAATACTGCTCACGGGGCACCGGTGTCATGTTCAGTACTATCAGCAACAAATCACCGGCAGCCTTACCACGACGAACATAGGCCAGCACACAATTATCATAATCATTCACTGTCATCCATTCAAATCCTTCTGCTTCAAACTGCAATTCATATAAAGCGGTAGACTGACGGTACACCAGGTTGACGTCTTTTACAAAATCCTGAATCCCTTTATGTGTTGCATATTTCAGCAGATGCCAGTCCAGTTCACCTTTGTGATTCCATTCTGAAGTCTGCCCAAACTCACCACCCATAAACAATAACTTGGTACCGGGATGCGTATACATATAACCGTACAACAATCGCAGGTTAGCGCATTTCTGCCACTCATCGCCGGGCATCTTATATAATAAGGGAGACTTGCCGTGTACTACTTCGTCATGGCTCAGCGGCAGCATGAAATTCTCACTGAATGCATACACCAGACTAAAGGTGAGATCGTTCTGGTACCATTTACGATGTATGGGATCTTTCTTAAAATAGTCCAGCGTGTCATTCATCCATCCCATCATCCACTTCATTCCAAATCCCAGTCCTCCCATAAAAGTAGGTCTGGACACGCCATAATGATTGGTAGAATCTTCCGCGATGGTTTGCACATCGGGGAACAACGCATAAACGGTCTCATTCAGTTTCTTCAGAAAACTAATGGCTTCCAGGTTTTCATTACCACCCAGCTCATTAGGCACCCAGGCGCCTCTCTCCCGGGAATAATCCAGATGGATCATAGAAGCTACCGCATCCACCCGCAGAGCGTCTATATGAAATTTGTCCAGCCAGTAGATAGCGTTGCTTAACAAAAAGGAACGGACCTCACTGCGTGCATAGTTGAAGATATAACTGTTCCAATCCGGATGATAACCCTTACGCATATCCGCATATTCGTACACATGCGAACCATCAAACCGGTACAGGCCGTGGGCATCATGGGGGAAATGGGAAGGTACCCAGTCCAGGATCACCCCTATTTCTGCCTGATGGAAGGCCTCTATCATATCCATAAATTCCTGAGGGGTGCCATACCGGGAGGTAGCAGCATAATATCCTGTCTGCTGGTAGCCCCAGGAACCGTCAAACGGATGTTCCATGACAGGCATCAGCTCCACATGGGTAAAGCCCATTTCTTTCACATATGGCACCAGCATGGCTGCTATTTCACCATAGGAATAATAGAGCTCTTCATTGGCAGGGTCTGGCCTGCGCCAGGAGCCCAGGTGTACTTCATATACAGCAATAGGGCTATTCAGGCTGTTGTGGGCTTTACGGCCCTGCATCCATTTTTTATCGTTCCAGGTATGATCAAGGGGATGCACAATGGAAGCTGTTTGGGGGCGTACTTCCCAGCGGGTGGCAAAGGGATCACCTTTCTGCAATACTTCTCCGCTATTGGAGCGGATAAAATATTTATAGAGCGAGCCGGCTTCTACACCTGGCACAAAACCTTCCCATATACCGGAGTTGTCCCAGCGGGGCAACAGGGTATGGGTGTAATGGTCCCATTGATTAAAATCACCCATAACAGCTACGAATGCTGCATCGGGTGCCCATACCGCAAAATAGGTACCAGGCACTCCTTCGTATTCTAGGGTATGTGCGCCGAATTTTTCGTATAGCCGGTAATGAGAGCCTGCCTGAAACAAGGCAATATCACCGGAAGAAAAGAGGGAAAATGGTTGTACAGTCTGCAAAGGGCGATTGATAACTCCGGTCATAGTAACGTGTGAATTGGGTGTTCTTGATAAACAAGATAGTTTAAATTTCGCGAAATGACCGGATACTTGTCGGATAGATGACAAAAAAGATAGGGATTTGGATAAATCCAAATCCCTATCTCCTAAATTATCTAAATACTTAATTAGTACTTACGTTTGAACGGAGGTCTGCCACCACCGGAAAACTCGCGTTTTTCGCCGGTACGGGCACCACCGCCGCCAGGAGACCAGCTTCTCTTACGAGGGCTGCCGCCACCACCTTCACGGTTGCCGCCATAGCTGCGACCACCACCACGTTTATCACCGTCCTGAGACATTTCGATCCGCACGCTGCGGCCGTTGTACTCTACTTTTTTGAAGCTCTGGGTCACTTTTTCTACTTCATCATTTTCCACTTCAAAGAAAGAGTAAACACCTTTCAGGTCGATACGGCCGATTTTATTACCACGCAAACCAGTGTTGTCGCACAGGTAGCGGAGCATATCACCGCGGGTGAAATCATCTACAGAACCGAGGTTGATGAACAGACGGGTGAATTTACCGCTGCTTCTGCGATCGCGGCCTTCTTCGCCAGAACGTTTGTCGTCTTTTACGTTCAGGTCTGGTGCATCCTGGTAGTACTCAAGGAACTGATTGAACTCCAGGGAAGCAAAGCGTTTGATCAGCTCTTCCTTGGTCATGGATGCAAACTCTTCGTATATGCGTTCCAGGTATGGTTCGATCTGTTCTTCGTTAACAGTTACGTTGTGTACTTTATGTACCAGTCCGAACAGTTGTTTTTCGCAAACGGCGAAACCATCCGGCACTTCTGCTTTCACGAATTTTTTACCGATTACTCTTTCGATCTGACGGATTTTACCGATGTCGCGGCCGCCGATAACAGCGATAGAGACACCAGATCTGCCGGCTCTTCCGGTACGACCACTACGGTGTGTGTAGTTTTCCACGTCATCAGGCAGATCGTAGTTGATAACGTGTGTTACGTTATCTACGTCGATACCACGGGCAGCAACGTCGGTCGCTACCAGCACCTGCAGTGCTTTTTCGCGGAAACGTTTCATTACCTTATCACGCTGTTGCTGGGTAAGGTCACCGTGCAGAGCGTCTGCATTGTACCCGTCCTTGATCAGGGATTCTGCAATCTCCTGAGACTCAATTTTGGTACGGGTAAAGATGATACCGAAGATATCGGGGTTGTAGTCCACGATACGTTTCAGGGCAGCATATCTTTCGCGTGGGCGTACCACGTAATATTCATGTTCGATGTTGGCGTTACCGCTGTTTTTGGTCCCTACAGTCAGTTCGAAGGGATCTTCCATGTATTTTTTGGCAATGCGACGCACTTCCTGGGGCATGGTAGCAGAAAACAGCCAGGTAGTTTTAGCTTCCGGAGTGTTGGACAGGATGCTGTTAATGTCTTCCTGGAAGCCCATGTTCAGCATTTCGTCTGCTTCGTCCAGTACGGCGTAGCGTACGTTATCGAAGTTGATGGCACCACGGTCAATGATGTCGAGCAGACGGCCGGGAGTAGCTACTACGATGTGTACACCTCTTTTCAGATCGCGCAGCTGCTGCACGATGCTGGAACCGCCATATACCGCCACAATATTTACTACGCCGAGGTATTTGCTGAAATTTTTGAGGTCATTAGTGATCTGCAGACACAGTTCACGGGTAGGGCACAGGATCAGGCCTTGTGGTTTGTTGATCGTCAGGTCCAGTTGCTGCAGCAATGGTAAGCCAAAAGCAGCGGTTTTACCGGTGCCCGTCTGGGCCAGTCCTACGAAATCGCGGTCACCACTTAAAAGTACGGGAATAGCCTGTTCCTGGATGGGCGTTGGGGAAACGAAACCCAGGTCCGTAATTCCCTTTAAAATAGGCTCTTGTAAGCCCAGTGATTCGAATGTTGTCATTGATTTGCATTAATCGGGCTCCGTCGGGAGCCATGTAAAGCCTTTCGCCACCTTGGCGACCGGCCGTTGGAAATATTTTCTAAATTAATTCACCTTCCAGGTCGTAATCAAACGCTTTGGTGATACGTACTTCCACGAAGTCGCCCGGTTTCAGGCGTTTGGTGGTATTAATGATCACTTCATTGTCTACTTCCACGGAGTCAAATTCGGTGCGGGCAAGGTATCTGCCTGCTTCTTTTTTGTCTACGACTACCTTAAATACTTTACCTTCCTTTTCCTGGTTTTTTTCGAGGGAGATTTCCTGCTGCACTTCCATGATCTCCTGTGCTCTTCTTTCTTTTTCTTCAGCAGGGATGTTGTCCTCCAGTGCATGAGCACTGGTACCTTCTTCATGACTATAGGTGAATACCCCTACCCTGTCAAAACGCATTCTTTCCAGGAAGCCTTTCAGTTCTTCTACATCCTCTTCCGTTTCACCGGGGAATCCGGCGATCAGGGTGGTACGCAAGCAGATGCCGGGTACTTTGGCGCGGATGTTATGAACCAGTTCTTCTATCTCTTCACGGGTAATCTGGCGTTTCATGGCTTTCAGCATGGCATTGGAAGCGTGCTGCAGCGGCATGTCCAGATAGTTGCAGATGTTAGGGAATTCGTTCATCACGTCCAGCACTTCCATTGGGAACTTGGTGGGATAAGCATAGTGCAGGCGTATCCATTCCAGTCCTTCCACGGCGGCCAGTGCCCTCATGAGGTCGGCCAGGCGGCGCTGTTTGTACAGATCCAGACCGTAGTAGGTCAGTTCCTGTGCGATGAGCATAATTTCCTTTACACCGGAGCGTACCAGCTTTTCGGCTTCCTTTACCAGCTCCTCAATGGGGCGGGATACGTGTCCACCACGCATCAGGGGGATGGCACAAAAGGAACAGGTACGGTTACAACCTTCCGCGATCTTCAGATAAGCATAATGAGAAGGTGTGCTCAGCAAACGTTCTCCTATCAGTTCGGATTTGTAGTCAGCGTCAAATTTTTTGAGCAGTAAAGGAAGTTCCATGGTACCAAACCAGGCATCCACACCGCCAATCTCTGATTCCAGGTCGCCACGGTAGCGTTCGCTCAGACAACCGGTTACATAAACCTTGTCCAGCTTACCACGTTGTTTCAGTTCTACCTGTTCCAGGATGGTGTTAATGGATTCTTCTTTTGCTTTGTCAATAAAACCGCAGGTATTTACCACCACAATATTGTGGTCGCGTTTAGTGCTTTCATGCACCACATCGATCTCATTGGCCAGCAGTTGCCCGCTCAGCACTTCTGAGTCTACCATGTTCTTCGAACAACCAAGCGTAATAATGTTAACCTTGTCTTTCTTTAAAGTTTTCGTCTTCAAGGGCGAATGTTTTAGAGCATGCGGTCATTTTTTTTGACCGGCACCGCCACGAAGACACACAGACACTAATTGAATAAAACAGCAGACTTACTGTACGTGACTTTGAGCCTTAGTGGGGGTTGAGTAAGGAAGGTGCAAAGGTATGAAAAGAAATGGGAATTATAAAATTTGGAGATTTTGTTATTTGATTATTTGATCATTGATTGTCAGAGAAAAGTAAATGCCCAAACAATCAAATAACAAAATAATTAAATAAAATGGAGTGCTTTTTCAGCACGATCACGGGCCAGTTTACGCTTATAGTGGAACCACCACTGGGGGGCCAGTTTAATCATCAGGTTATTCATACCCCGGAGACCCACTATATGGTAAAGTCCGTTTAGCTTACCAGCGAGGGACGCATCCATCGCACGAAGGCTCATGGCAAACCCGCTGTCCATGTATTCCATATGATGCCAGTAGCCGCCCGGCATAAACATGGTATCACCGTGATTGAGGATGGTCGTATAACCTTTGGCATGGGCCAGTGCCGGAAAATGTTCGGTATCCAGCTTTTCGTGCCAGTTAACAAAGGATGCCGCACTTTCCACGGTAAAAGGCATACGGTAAATCAGGGGAGACTGATTATTTTCCAGCAACAGTACTCGTTTACGTCCCAGGAACTGAGTATGGAAGATATGCGACAAGTCGATATCGTAGTGCATATGCGCCACAGATCCGCCGCCGCCTACAAACAACATGGGGTACTTTTTCAGAAATCCTTTGGCATACTGGTCGGGCCATACAATATCCTGTGCCAGCTGGGGAGCATGCTGAAAGATATTAAACAGGAAGATCCGGAGTGATACCGGGCCTTTTTTCAGCATATCAATATATTCTCCAAACGTGATATAGTCATCTGCTCCATTTACCAGGGTACTGGCGCTTGCGCGTTCGTTGTTATAAACGCCCACTAGTTTGTCGCCGACGATGCTTTTGAAGTAGTCCCAGGTCCATTTGCTGAAGGCAGGCCATTGTTCGCTCAGCCCTGCTGCTGAGATAATAACGGGTTTACGGGGTAAATAATAATTTTTGCGAAACTCCTCAGGTGTGATATCATCAACTCGGTCTATGTTGCTTATGATCATAACTACGAATTGTTAAGTAGGATTACAAAAAAATACTATAATTCAAATGTAACAAATGCAGCTTATAAACGAACCAATTGCACAGGGCCAAAAATGCGGCCAAAAAAAATATCCGGGACTATCATGATCAGCCCGGATATTTCATTTACCTAAAGTAAAATTGTAAGTGGGCTTAATTTAATCTCAAAAACAGCACACACAAACTTATAAAAATCAATCATTTATGCTAAAGAGCGTATCAACAAACGCTTCTTTATTGAAAACCTGTAAATCTTCCATTTTTTCACCAATACCAATGTATTTCACCGGAATTTTAAACTGGTTAGCAATGGCCAGTACGACACCACCTTTGGCTGTACCATCCAGTTTGGTAATAGCCAGGGCAGTCACTTCGGTAGCTGCGGTAAACTGGCGTGCCTGTTCTACTGCATTTTGTCCGGTAGAGCCATCCAGTACCAGGAGTACTTCGTGAGGAGCATCCGGGATTACTTTTTTCATTACTCTTTTAATCTTACCAAGCTCATCCATGAGGTGGGCTTTGTTGTGCAAACGACCGGCAGTATCCACAATAATAACGTCCACTCCCCTGGCCGCACCACTCTGTACGGTATCAAAAGCCACAGCACCGGGGTCGGAGCCCATTTGCTGTTTTACGATGGGAACTTCGGCTCTTTCGCTCCAGATGGTCAATTGATCCACGGCTGCAGCACGGAAGGTATCGGCAGCACCCAGCAGCACGGATTTCCCTGCTTTTTTGAAGTTGTAGGCCAGTTTACCAATGGTGGTGGTTTTACCCACACCATTCACTCCTACCACCATGATCACATAAGGTTTTTTATCAGCGGGCACATCAAAATCGCGGAAACCACTATCGGGTGCATCTACCAGTATCGATGAAATTTCTTCCTTTAATATCCTATTCAACTCACTGGTTCCCAGGTACTTATCTTTAGCCACCCGTTGTTCGATGCGGTCAATGATTTTTACGGTAGTATCTACACCTACATCGGCCGATACCAGCGCATCTTCCAGGTTATCCAGCACTTCAGTGTCAACGGTTGACTTACCGGCAATAGCACGTCCGATTTTGCTCAGGAAGCTTTCTTTGGTTTTCTGCAAGCCCTGATCCAGACTTTCCTTTTTTTCCCTGGAAAAAAGTTTATTGAAAAAGCTCATAGTTTAGTTTAATTGGGCAGGAATTCATTGATTCCCTTTATTGAGTTATCCGGCTGCTGAGGCAGCATTGTTCCGAACTGTTCCAAACAGGCTGCTAAAATACAGCTTTTGTGTTAACAATAGCACCCGGATGTATAAAGAGGTAAAGTTACGGTTATATTTGAGGGTATTGTTGGCACCAACACAAAAAGCCGTCCTTTTAACGGGACAGCTTTTCAGTATTATTAGTAAAGCCGAATTACTTTTGGTTAACGTGCTCCAGAACTTTATCCTTGTGCACGATGGCTTCTTTAAAAGTGTATGCACCGGTTTTGGGTGAGCGTACAGCTCTGATTACCTTAGTCCACACTTTTGATTCAGCTGCTGCTTTAGCATCTTTTACTTTCGAGTTCTTTGAAGCTGCTTTTGCCATTGTATTGATTGTTTTTATGGTCTAATGGCTATATGGCTATCCCAGAACAGCCATTCACCATCAACAATTATTATTTAATTTCTTTGTGTACAGTAACTTTCCTTAAAATAGGATTGTACTTTTTCAACTCCAGACGCTCAGGAGTGTTCTTCTTGTTCTTGTTGGAGATATAACGGGAAGTTCCGGGCTGACCAGAGGTTTTATGCTCTGTGCATTCCAGAATTACCTGTACTCTGTTACCTTTTTTTGCCATTTTGTATACAAATTAAGTGAGTCCTTAGAATTAAATTTCCGTACCAGCTGCACGCAATTCTTTGACTACTGCATACAAACCTTTTTTGTTGATGGTTCTTAAACCGTCAGCAGACACCTTTAAAGATATCCATTTGTCTTCTTCCGCGAGGAAAAAGCGCTTTTTCTGCAGGTTGGGCAGAAACCTTCTCTTTGTCTTAATGTTGGAGAAGGAAACATGGTGACCTGTAATCGGCTTCTTTCCTGTCACCTGACATACTCTTGCCATGATTTAAAAAATTTAGGAATGCAAAAGTCAAACTATTTTATTGATTTTGCAAATATTATTAGATGAATTTATTCACAATTCGTCTAAATCTGTTAATTCCCAGGTGTCTACTTAAACAATAAACACAGTACAACTAATTGGTAGTCAAATAATTGCAGGACGAATTTACATCTGTCCGGACGAAGTTGATTTTTTTATATAAAATTTATATTAATACGACCAGGCTACGAAGAACAGCTCCCAGGCGCACCGCCTCTAAAACACGCAGTGGCTCAGTTCCATGTTTCACCACTGCTTCCTCATGCGAAGTTACGCACATTTCACATCCGTTCAGCGCGGATACCACAAGACTTAACAGTTCAAAAAACTCCTTGCCCAAAACCGGGTTGGCCATAATGCTCATCCGTATACCTGCCTGGGTGGTGGTATAAAACTCCTTGTTCACAAAATGACGGAAACGGTAAAACACGTTATTGGCATTCATCAGGGAAGTACAGCTGATCACTTCCGCGATTTCCTTTTCAGTAGCACCTTCAGCAGTAGCCATTTTCGTGAAGGAAGCCTGCAGGCCGGCATGTTTTTCATTAACGCCCACGGCCACCCCGATCAGGTAAGCCTCTTTTTTGGAAAGGGTGCCCGCATTCAGGGCATTGGTAACATTTATCTTCAGATCTTTCAGGTAACGGGCATCGGTATTCACCAGCGCCTGCAGGCTCGCAGAAGGAGCCGTACCGGCCAAACCTACCGCTTCCAGCAGTTGTACCGCTGTATCCTGATTAGTAGTTGCAAACATAGTTATACACTTTATCTTAAAACAAAGCAGCAAAGTTGATGCTTTGCTGCTTTGCGAAAATTATTCAAATAACATTAAACTGCCAGGGTAGCTTCGCCTTTGTTCCAGTTGCAAGGGCACAGCTCATCTGTCTGCAGAGCATCCAGTACACGCAGTACTTCTTTCACGTTACGGCCCACAGACAGGTCGTACAGGGAAACCCAACGTACAATACCCTGAGGATCTACGATGTAGGTAGCACGGTAAGCCACTTTTTCGTTGGTTTCCAGGATACCCAGTTCACCAGCCAGTGATTTGGAAGTGTCAGCCAGCATCGGGAATTTCAGATCACGCAGATCTTCATGGTCTCTTCTCCAGGCAGCGTGAACGAACTCGCTATCAGTAGAAGCACCGATCAGGATTGCATCGCGGTCAACGAAATCCTGTGAGTGTTTGTTGAACTCAGCGATTTCAGTAGGGCAAACAAATGTAAAGTCTTTAGGCCACCAGAACATCACCATCCATTTACCGGAAGCTTTCAGCTCCTCAGATGTCAGCTCATAAAACTCTTTACCTTTTTCGATGGAAACTACTGCCGTTTTTTTGAATTCGGGAAACTCAGACCCTACGGATAAAATAACATTTTTCATAATTCTATTTCGATTTTTTGATTTACAGTCAAGGCTTTGTATTAAATGCCGGCGCAAAGATCACTTTACATTCATTATTAGTCAAATAGATTTTTAAGATGAGACATTGACTTTCTCTATATATATCCATTTTCGCACTGACAGGAAAGCAATCTGCACCCAATTTCCCTATAATCAAAAAAATTCTTCTTGACTTAACATTTTTATGTCATTTCTGTAACTTTTTGGCACGCTATTTAGTTATATAAGCGGAGAATTTTTATAACTGACAAATAGCATGGAAATGAAAAAAAAATACGTACTCCTGGTGATTATTACGATTGGACTAGCTTTGATTCCGTTTATTAAAAACAGCATCATCAAACCAGATGAATTTGACGCTACTAAGGATCTGTTCATCTAGTGTTTAGCCGGTCCCATTGTGCCGATTAAAAATGCCCCTGCCGGGGTCAGGACTTTATTGCTGTATGGTTTGTAATGTTGCCCATTAGCACTTCTAAATACGCCGCAGCTCCCCTGCCCTTGTTATCCCCCGGTTCCCAGCATTGATTCGCTTTATATCATTCATCATATAAATTTTCCCCGGACTAAAGTCCGGGGCTAAATTGTTTGTGGCTGGTACAGAGGATGATGAATAACTTATAGCTAATTATTTAGGGGCTGTTTTTCTTTTGGGATGATTGGTGGAGATGCTTGCCTTTTGTTCTGTAACAATTGTTTGTGGCTGGTACATAGGCATATGGAATGTTTTTTCTTTTGGGATGATTGGTGGAGATGATTTTTCTTTTGTTGGGAGATGACAGTTTGTACCTTATCCAATGAAAAAGGCTGACCAATGGTCAGCCCCGGATATTTTTCAGACAAGATGGCCGATTACGTATTGTCCTTAACGTTATATCAGCGTTTCGTTGATCAGGTCACTTCATTAATCAGGTCAGCGAAATTGCGGATACCCATCATTTTAGCGGACGTGTATCCTTCGGCGTAGTCCACCCCTACCATTTTACCCAGCATTTTGGCACGATAAACCACACTATCAAAGAAACCACTGCCTGAAATATAGGTTTGCGGCTCATTGTCTTTAGCAGTCAGGAACTGGGAACTGAAGCTTTTGATTGCATCCAGTTTCTTTTCCATCACTGGCGTGATATCTACCACAAAATCGGGTTCATGATAACGGTCCTGCAGGAAATGGAACACCTGCTTAGGACGCCAGGCCTGTTGCGGTATGCCGTCAACGGTGGTTTCTATTTTACGTAGTCCTGCCAGAAAACAGCTATCAGCAATCAGTTTGCCAGCGCGGCCATGATCAGGATGCCGGTCGTCCATAGCATTGGCCAGCACAATATCGGGCTGGTATTTGCGGATGGCCCTGATGATAGCCATCTGCTCCATAGTATCGTTTCTGAAAAAACCATCTGCCAGTTCCAGGTTTTCCCGTACTTCCAATCCCATGATTTTGGCAGCGTCCTGCGCTTCCTTAACGCGCAATTCAGGCGTACCACGGGTGCCCAGCTCCCCGCGGGTAAGGTCTATTACACCTACTTTCATGCCTTGCTGCGCATGTACCATCAATGTGCCTGCACATCCCAGTTCAACATCGTCGGGATGTACAGCGATCGCGAGTATGTCCAGTTTCATGCTGTAAATAAATTGAGGTGCAAAGATGGGAAATAATTTTTGATAGCATCATTCTTCTGTACTGATGATGCGTACGCCAGCCTGGCGGTTTTTGATATGATACAACTCTTCCACCTTTTTGGGTGACAGTATTTCCACTGAAACAAATGTTTTATTGTCCACCGTCATGAGACGGGTCTCGTCTGTCGGAGTCACTGGTTTATCATTAACGATATAGAGGAAGCTGCTGTCACTGCCGTAGCGGCGTAACAGGCTGTCGTAGGCCGGAGAAGCCATACTAAGCAGATGACGCACCCTTTTGCGGGCAAATGGTTTCGTTTCCACATATACCACCCCGTTGGCAGCCTGGCTGCCATATTTCAGAATTGCTTTTTTTCCTCTTGCAATGGTGATAAGACCGATCTGGTCTGGAGAGATGCTTTCCATAGCGGCCTGTGTGGTTAATACACTGTCTACCACATATACCGGCACATCATTTTCTTCGTTTTGTGCCAGGGCACTGAAGGAAGTTAATATCAGGCTAAATAACAATATCCGTGCTTTCATATAGCTAAGATAGCCATTTAATTATAAGCGCGGTACCGCTGGTACATTTCCAGCTCCTGCACGATCACTTCTATATCATGATCTTCCTGTTTATCATATTCACTTTTCAGATTTCCTCCGAAAAAGAAGGCCACTGTTTGCCATAAACGGGCGTTAAAACCACCCTTCAGCTCTTTAATGATTTCGTAACAGTTTTGGCCTGTTTCCCGGTTAATCAGCTTCATCAGCACTTTACCCTGGTATACGGAGAGATTCTGCAGTTTGTCACCAAACTGCGCTTTCATTTCCTTTTCCTTGGATGCCAGGAACTCTTTACGCTCCCTTCTGGACATGGTAGCCAGACGGCCGTTCACATCCTGCAGCAGTCGGGCTGCAGTTCTCGCATAAGGATAGGTGACGTATACGGCATTCCGTAAACGGTTATAGCGTTCCTTTTCTTTCCGTAAGGCTTTGGGCATTTTGTCTACCACATCAAAGATGGCGAGGGTGATCACCGGAATAGTGTCGGTACCTACAACAACAGCATGGAGCGGGATTGTATCAGCACCGTGTGCTTCCTGCGCGCTGGCTTCCTGCCGGCAAAGGGAAATGCCCGTTATCAGGATGGCGGATAAAATGAGTTTACGGCGGCAGTGCATACAATATCTAACGATGCTAATGGGCAAATGTTACCACAAGTTAAAAAACATTTCAGATTAAACGACAACTAAAAAAGTGCTGGACAAAGCGGTCAATGTACCGGCTTCATTTTCAATACGACATCGGCAAACCGGTTGATGGCACCGGCCACTGCAGGCAGATCATGTCCGGTGAGCCGGCTGCCCATCACATGCGCTCCCGCGCCTGGAATGGAAATCGCCTCTTTGAGACTATCGGGGGTACCCAGCTCCTGTTCCATTTTCAGGATGGCAGACACCCGTACGGTAGGGTCCTGGTGTTTTTCATCCTTGTAATAGTAGAGGTTCAGCACCGGCTGATGTATTTGCTGAAAAGTGGAGGGCTTCATACTGGTTTCCAGCAGATTTTGCAGCTGTACGACAGCTTCCAGCCGGTATTTGTTGTTCCAGTATCGGGCCCTTTCCCGGCTGGTATCGTTGGACTCCTTGTATTTGCCGCCTTTTACCAGCCGTGCCAGCTGCAGCCCCCAGGGATCGTTGGCCAGGAAGGCCAGGTCATCGTTGATGGCTATATTAGGCGACATATTAATCACAGCGTATACATCTTTGGGATAGGACGCAGCTAGTTTAAGTGCAAGGGTGCTTCCGGTGGAGGTGCCCATCAGAATAACCTTGTCGCCCAGGGCTTTTCCTATCTCAAGGGCTTCTTTGGCGTCTTCCCAGAGGCCGGTGGCGGTCATCGTCAGCAATGGATCCGATGTATCGATACCGTGGCCGTCGAGGCGGCTGAGGAACAAATTACAGCCATAACGGCGGGCAAAATCACGGTGTATGGGATCGCCCTCTTCCTGGCTGGCCGAAAAGCCATGCAGGTATACAACCGCATAAGGTGTTTTATGAAAAGGGGAATCTGCCCATACAATCCGGGCTTCATTGTCCGGCTTCAGCCGGTGACGGGATTCCTTTTGATGGATATATTGCTCCAGCGCCTGGCCATCCTGAGGCACCGCCGGCAGTACCGCCGAATAAACAGGGGTGGCGGGCCTGGGCCCCACCAGGTACAATATGGCCAGCACGACGATAAGTACCAGTAATATGCGCAGCAAACGCTTCATAGTGAGGATCTTGCTGTTTGATTAAATTATCAGGGGATCTGTATTAATAAATCAAAAAATCCTTAAATGTTGACTGCTTTCCGCTGGTTTTCCTGTCTTCCGGCTTTTTCAGTCCTTCTGGTACGTTGTACAATGCTCATACCTGTACCTATCACCATCACAATCACACCCAGCCACAGTACATTGATGTACGGGAATACCAGGGCTTTCATCACTACATAGTCACTGAAACCGGCAGCTTCCTTCACTTTCAGCTCTATCTTGTTTTCTGCAGGCATGATCCTCGCAAAACGTACGCTCAGATTCAGCGCAGCCAGCGTATCTTCTACACTGTACTGGTAGCTACTGTCGCGGATATAATAGATAGGCTCCAGTTTGAAGCTGTCGTCGGTTTGTGTATGCACTTCCAGCTGAGCCCCTACGGTCAGGTCATTTTTCTCCGGCACGTAGTTTTTGCTGGCTGGTTGTGTATTCAGTCCTTTAAGCACCATAAAACCTTTGGAGAAGAATACGGAGTCCCCAACTTTGATTTCATGGACTGTATAACCGGTAGTATCGGCAGCAGCGGCTTCTGCTTTGTTAGGCGCGGCAGATACATAGGTGAAGATATCTCTTGTGAAGTAGTGCTTGGAAGCAGGATTGGAAGACAAAGCATTCTCTTTCCTGTTTACAAATGCATCAGGATACAGGGTAAATCTTTCCTTTACTTCTCCTGTTTGTTTATCCTTGCGCACGTAGTTCATCACGTAGTAGGTTTTGGGATCCCCTTTGGCAGTGGAATCACCTACATAGGTTACGTGATAATCTCCCATCTGTACCTGCACATCTTTAGGCAGCATAATATTTTCGCGCGGATTCTGTTTGCTTTCCTTTCTGAAGAAACCATCATTCAGCATCTTCATCCTGTCGATGGAAATCACTTCCATTTTAGCGGAAGAGATCAGGGCCCCCAGCAGCACCATGCCAAAACCGATGTGAGCTACGGAAGCGCCGGCGTTTTTCAGTTTACCCTTGATGCCCACAAAGATGTAGGTGAAGTTGGCCACAATAGCGTAGATGCTGGTAAACAGCATAATATAGATAGCCGTAAGGAAACCGGCACCATAGTTATCGTAAGTAATAGTCCCTTTCCAGGCAATCAGTGCTGTAAAGAGCACAGACAGCAAGGTAGGTACCCAGATTTTTTTGGTCAGAAACCCTTTGGGGGTGTCTTTATATTTCAGGAACTGTACCACAGCCGTCAGCGCGCCCAGTACAATGGCAATCCAGATCTGGATTTTATTGTAGTGGAACATTACGTCAGATGGAGGAGCGATATCGTCCATTTTGAACAGACTTTTCAGGCCGGTGAGATCAAGCAGTTTGTTCCATACGGGGATAGAAGTGGTAAAGGTGATCTGTATAGCTGCGATCAGCAGGATCAGCGAGCCCACAAACAACCAGAACTCCCTGGAATAAGTACTTTCTTCTTTATTGTTGCCTGGAATCTCTTTCCTGCGTGCAATAAGCAGGTAGATAGAAGGAACGGTAAACACCAGCATGGAAAAGAGCAGCTGGGCAGTCATTCCCATATCGGTGAAAGAGTGTACGGAAGTATCTCCGAGCACACCACTTTTGGTGAGGAAGGAAGAGTACAGGATCAGTACATAGGAGATAAAGAAGAAGAAAACAGTGGATTTCAGTGCATGACCAGAATGCTTATAGGCCAGCAGGGTGTGCAGGCCGGCTACCATCGTCAGCCAGGGCACGAGAGACGCGTTTTCCACAGGATCCCAGGCCCAGTAACCACCAAAGTTGAGTGATTCATAAGCCCAGGCCGCTCCCATCATGATACCGGTACCCAGCAGCATAATTGCGAAAAGGGTCCAGGGCAGTACGGGTTTTACCCAGCCGGTATAATCGCGGGTCCAGAGGCCAGCGAAGGCGAAGGAAAACGGAATGATCATGGAGGCAAAACCCAGGAAGAGGATCGGCGGGTGGATCACCATCCAGTAGTTCTGGAGGGTCACGTTCAGGCCGTTACCATCATGGATATGCTGCATATAGTCCGCCTGCTGGAAGATAGGTGCACCTTGGTTTTCGGTAGCCTGTCTGAGCAGCATAAACGGATTACTGCCCACTTTATAACCGAGAATAAAGATACCAAGGAGCATGCTCGCCATGATCAGCTGTGCCAGGGAGAAGACGGTCATTACCGGAGCTTCCCAGTCTTTGGACGTACGGATCAGGATAATGCCCAGGATACTGTTCCAGATGCTCCAGAGCAGGAAACTACCTTCCTGATCAGACCAGAGGCTGGAAAAGAGGTATTGTACGGGGAGGTCGCGGGAAGTATTGCGCCAGGCGTATTTATATTCGAAATAGTGATTAAACAGAATATAGAAGAGACAGGTAAATACAGCGATCACAGCAGCTGACTGGATTACAAAAGCCCAGCGTGCCAGCTTCTTCCATGAGTCGCGTGCTAACGGCTCTTTGATCTTTACGACATTATAATAGGATACGGTGGCTACCAGTGATGCTACAAAAGCCAGGATGGCAAAGAAATGGCCCAATTGGCCCGGTAATAAGTGTTCCCCTTCAAATTTCATGAGAATGGTATATAGATTGAAGAATTTAGATATGTCCTGATATAGATATTCAATTCTAAAAAAATCAAATAGCTATAAGCCCTGTATATCTAATCCTGAAAAATTTTAAAGCTGTTTGTTGCTCACAACTACCTGATCGTCTTTATACTTAGACGGGCATTTCATGAGGATTTTGCTGCAGTGGAATTCATTTCCCTGCATTTTTCCGGTGAGCACCACGGATTCCGCTTTTTCAAAATCTGTAGGTTTGGCGCCGTAGAAAACGACTTTGCGGGATTCACCTGTTTTATCGTGTACATAGAAGCTGAACAAGTTGGCATCCTTTACCGGATCATAGTGCAGAGCATGCAAGGTATCCAGTTTGCCAATCACATGGAACTCTTTCCCCTCTTTTTCACGCGCAGTAGCAAAAGTTTCATAGGTACTGAAGTCACCCACCATGGTCACGATCACTCCTATTGCAACAGCAATTACCACCAGCAGAATAATATTTGTTTTTTTCATATGAAAATTATCTTCCCTATTGTTGTGACACAGGCTGTAAACCCTCCACCAGCAAAGCTTCTCCCATCTCCTTACCCTACCTGCATTTATCTCTTTCCAATTATCGGGGCAAAATTAACGCAAAATGACCTTCTTCCGACAAAATTTATATAAAAGGCAATTCTTTTTACGGGAAAGGAGACTTAAGTAAACATAATCCTATCTTTGCGCGGAATTTTGAAAAGTAAGATTTTATCATGGCTGATTTATCTCAATTTGACCCTAACTCGGTTGGGTTGTTGTCCAACAACATTTTTGGTTTACCTTTTTCTGAAGAAGAAGCGAAACTGGTATTATTGCCTGTTCCCTGGGAAGTGACCGTATCTTATAGTAATGGTACAGCCCGCGGACCGGAACATATTTTCCGAGCTTCCTTTCAGGTAGACCTGTACGATGCAGACGTAAAAGACGGTTGGAAACAGGGCTTTTTTATGCGGGAACCAGACAAACACCTGCTCCTGCGCAGCGATTATCTGCGTAAAGAAGCAGAATTATATCTGAAGTTCCTGACCGAAGGTGGAGATATCTCAGAAAATGAGTTCCTGAAGAAAACGCTGGTGGATGTCAACAGCGGTACCAGGGCCATGAATGAATGGGTATACAACCAGACCAAAGGACTGCTGGAAAAAGGCAAGCTGGTAGGTCTGCTGGGGGGTGATCACAGTACTCCGCTGGGCTTCTTCAAAGCTATCGGCGAACACAAGGGTGACTTTGGTATCCTGCAGATAGATGCTCATTGTGACCTCCGCGACAGCTACGAGGGCTTTAAGTATTCTCATGCCTCCATCATGTTTAATGCGCTGGCCGAAGTACCACAGCTGCAGAAGCTGGTACAGGTAGGTATCCGCGATTATTGCGAAGAAGAAGTAGACTATATCAATGACAGCAATGGCCGTGTGGTGACCTTCTTTGACAAACAGATCAAAGAACGCCAGTTTGAAGGTGAGACCTGGAAATCCATCTGTGACAGCATCATAGCTGCCCTGCCTCAGCAGGTATATATCAGCTTTGATATTGACGGACTAGACCCGAAATTATGTCCGCATACCGGTACACCGGTAGCTGGCGGTTTCGAAGCAGAACAGATCTATTACCTGTTCAAGCGGGTACTGGAAAGCGGTCGCAAGCTGATTGGTTTCGATCTCAACGAGGTGAGCGCTTCTCATGATGACTGGGATGCCAACGTAGGAGCCCGTGTTCTGTTCAAACTTTGCAATCTTCTGATCAGCGCTAATTCATAAGCCTATGTATAGCTTACGTATCCTGCATCCGAATACTGCCAGCAGGCTTCGTTTGCTGCCGGTTATGCATGGCCTGGCGGGCATCCTGTACCTGTTTAATGCGATCGGCATTTATAAGGGACCTCAGCCTAACTGGCTGCTGGTAGGCTTTTTTATGGCGATGGGATTCATCTCCCTTGCCTTTCCCTTTGTGGTAAAGCGTTCCCGCAAGTTCAGCGAAGTCAACAGTATTGCCAGGCTGATACAGGCATTCATCTGCCTGAGCGGCAGCCTGTATTTTCTTGGTCATCAGCTACCGATCACCGGACTGCTGATGCTCATAGTAGGCCTTGGCCTGGCTTATATTGGCTGGCTGGAATACAAAATCTTCCAACCGACCAACATCAGAATTGATAATACCGGCGTCATCCTGCCGACTACTTTCTCTGAAAGGCGCATTGGCTGGAACGAGCTGAATAATGTAATTTTACGCAACGACCTGTTCACCCTGGATTTAAAATCCAACAAGATCATCCAGCTGGAAGTGCTGGACGAGCCAGGGCCGGAACAACGTGAAGATATGAACCGGTTTTTCCAGGAAAGACTGAAATGATTCTGACATCTGGAGAAGGTATACAACTATATCTTCTCCAAATGTTTCTTTAAAAGCACTTAGCATGTTAAAACAAACACCTTACATATTATTCTCTGACGGGAAAGGCAACATCTTTGAGGATACCTCCATGCACGTAACCGGCCGTAGCGGCTGGGATGCATACCCTATTGATCCCGAGGAATGGATTGAGCTGCCCGACGGAGGTAATCTGTATGAACTGCCCGGACGCCGCGGCATCGGTATTGACGCTGCCAGCGGAGAAATGGCATTGTGTGATAAAGGTTGGGCCGTAGCGGCTTTCATCCCGCCTGCCCATACCGGTTTTTACCTGGCAGCCTATGAAACCATGCCAGACGCTCCTACCCTGCCACTGTTCTGTTATACAGCTGTTGGCTGGCTCGATGGTAAGTTTTATGTACCAGCTACCCGTATTGAAGCCGATATCCGTCAGGAATGCGCCGGCTTTGATGCCAAACAGGTAAAACAAGGTGTAAAACAGCTGACCGCCGCCTATCCGCACAACAGGCTGGTTCAACACCTGGCAGAAAACTGTGCGCTCACTTACGAGTGCCCGGCAGCCCGTAACTATTTTATGGGCAGATGGGAATGTCCTATTCCGTCTTCCCCGGCCTGTAACGCCAACTGTGTAGGATGTATCTCCTTCCAGCCGGAAGAAGAAAGCATCGTTTCTACTCAGGACCGTCTGCGTTTTAAACCGACGGCAGCAGAAATTGTGGAATATACCGTGCCCCATCTGGAAACAGCCCCCTTCCCTATCGTAAGCTTCGGACAAGGTTGTGAAGGCGAGCCCCTGCTGATGTGGGAGACGATCCGCGAATCCATTATCGAAATACGCAAACACACGCCTAAAGGCAGTATTAATATCAACACCAACGGCAGTAAGCCGGATGCGGTGCGCGCCCTCTGTGAGGCTGGCCTCAACAGCATCCGCGTAAGTCTGAATTCTGCCCAGGAAAAATATTACACGCCTTACTACCGTCCCAATAACTACACTTTTGACGACATCGTGGAAAGCCTGAAAGTAGTACGGGAATTTAATGGCTGGAGCTCCATCAACTATTTTGTGTTTCCGGGCATGACAGATACTGAAGAAGAGTATGAAGCCCTGCGCAAGCTGATAAAGGAAACCAAATTAAACATGATCCAGTGGAGGAACTTCAACATTGATCCGGACTGGTACCTGGGCCGACTGGGCATTACAGATCCTGGTCAGTGCATGGGAATCAAACAATTACAGGAAGCTATACACGAAGAATTCCCTGATGTGAAGTTTGGTTATTTCAACCCACCGATGGAACGTATCAAGGGCGATTATATGGCTGATTTTGCCCACTAGTATCAGAGGGCTACTTCTTCCCACTCATTAATAAAACCACTCCTCTGCGCGTTCTCCTGCCCGAAACGGTACTGACGCGCATAGGCAGATGGTGACATCCCCGTCACTTTACGGAATACCCGGTTAAACGTGATGGGGTTGTTATACCCCGTAGCATAAGCCACAGAGGCTATACTCTCCGCATCACCGTTAATGATTTTTTTACACGCTGCATTAATACGCACCTCATTCAGAAACTCGAGATAGGTTTTACGGGTGTGTTTCTTAAAATATTTACAGAAAGCATAGGTGGTAAGATGTGCCACCGCTGCAATTCTGGCCAGGGAGATATTTTCTGCATAATGTTCCAGCGTATACTGGTAGATATCATTCATCCGCAGTCCTTCCGACTCGCTGTAGGCATGACGCGAGAAGCCGGTAGACAACGATTTCCAGTCTTTCACCTGTCGGGAAAACCAGGTCAGCAGTGACATAAAGGCAAATAATCTTTCAGCGCCGGTAAGTTTGGATAAACGTAATATTTCGGTCGCTGTCCGCTCTTCAAAGGCAGGTGGCAACTGTAAACTGGAGCGTGTTTGTTGCAGGAATTTACGGACTGATTCCAGTTCCGGCAGGGCCAGCATCCCCTTCAACGTATTTTCATGGTCGAAGAAGATATGGATGGCATGGATATTTTTTTCTTTGAGGTTTTCAAAGTAGCGGGCATCGCCCTTGAACATATGTGGCTGATTGGCGCCGATCACGTATACGTCACCGGCTTTGAATGGCTGGGTATAACTGCCTGCAATCAAAGTACCTTCTCCTTTGATAATAAGCGTCAGCTGCGCCTCCTTATGGCGGTGCAGGTAGTTGTAAAAATAAGGAAGTATGTCCTCCTGTATTACCACAGACCCTTCCTCAGCAACCGGAACAGTAAATTGAATTACTTTCATTTACCAATTTTACTCCTTTTTCGGCAAAATTAGTATTTTCAGGACAATATTTGTATACTCTTGAACAATTACGCTGCCACCAATTGTTTACTTCTGACCCTTTTACGCTGCAGCCACAGGAACCCGGCAGCAGACAATATACAGCCGCCGGCAGTGATCATCCACCAGGAAGTGAAGCCCAGGCGTTGCACCACAAAAGCACCACTGGTAGGGGATATAACATTGGCAAGGGAATATGATATGGTATACAGTGCCGCATACTGTCCTCTGTTATGTTCCTGGCTACGGCTGATCCAGAAACTGTTCATAAACGGAAGGCAAAACATCTCCCCGAAAGTAATCACGACCATAAAAATAGCGGCCACCGCCCATATCGGAGGCAGAAGGCTTAGCAGCAAATAGGACACACAAACCATGACTGCGCCTCTGGCTACAAAAACAAGGTTCGGCAGCTTACCATCCAGCCGGTATACCATCACCATTTCCACCGCCACGATCAGCAGTCCGTTGATAGACATATTGAGTCCGATGGCCCATTCCGGCATATGTATCACTTCTTTAAAATACAAGGGTACAATACTGGAAAACTGGAACAGGCAGATCGCATTGATCATTCCGAAAAACAGGAACCAGAGATACAGGTCATCCTGCCATACTTTTTCGCACTGCCCGGTGGGTGCTGCTTTTTCCGGTTTGGCCGGTGCCGGTACCGGCGGCAGGAAGATGCGCATTAAAACAGCAGCCAGCATACAAGTGCAACCATCTACCCAAAATAATAATTGGTAGCTGACACTGGCCAGAATACCACCCAGGGCCGGGCCAACAGACCAGCCCAGGTTGACCGCCAACCTATTAAGCGAGTACGAACGGGTACGGTTTTCCGGCGCACTATACGCCGCAATTGCAATACTGTTGGCCGGCCGGAAAGCATCGCCTACAGAACTCATGATAAAAACAAAAGCGCATATCTGAGGAAAGGTGTGCACCTGTCCCAATAAAATAAACAATATTCCGTTAGAGAACAGGCTCCAGAACTGTACCTGGTAAAAGCCTATACGGTCTGATAGCCAACCGCCCAGCAACGCGCCAGCAATAGCGCCGGTGCCGAAACAGGCCATCACCAGACCAGCCTGCGCGATCGTGAAATGCAGATTTACGGTAAGGTATACTGTCATAAAGGGAATCACCATCGTGCCACTGCGATTGATCAGTAGCACCAGTGATAACCACCAGGTAGCGGGAGAAAGCCCTGTGTAGGCGTTCTGATATAGACGGATCGTTTGTTTAAGCGGATTCATAAAAACAACGCAAAATAAAATGCATACTTCGGGATTAACTGCATAGTTTTTGCAAAGATGATAAATTCAGCTTTCAGTATGTATATTTTTTTTCATTCAAAAGATTAACTTTGACGCTTACAGGCGCTTAACCAGCTATCATGGAGGAAAAAAACAGTAAAAAAAATGTTCAGGCTTTAGGAGTAACAATCGGCGTACATGCGCTGCTGTTAGCAGCATTAATGTTTGCCGGTTTTTCAGCGCCGCCGCCACTCCCCGACCAGGACCTGGGCATGGAAGTGAATCTGGGTACTTCTGATGATGGAATGGGCGATGTACAACCACTTAACCCAAATCCTCCCAGTGCAGATGCATCTACCCCTGCGCCTGCAGAAAATGAAGCCGCTGCCACTGAAAAAGATAATAGTGAACACCAGGAAGTAGCCACACAGGACGATGAAGAAGCGCCGGAGATTAAAAAACCTGAGAAGCCTGTGGTAAAGCCTAAAGAGCTTCCTAAAAAACCAGCGCCAGTACCTGCCAAACCGGTAAAAAAACCGGCGGCAGAACATCCGCCTACCCCTGCCCCACCAGCACCCAAACCCAAAGCGGTATATGCTGGCGGTAGCAGCACCAATGCCAACAGTGGTAATGGCGCGCAGGGCTCCAACAATTCCACCGGTGAAGGAAATACCGGTAAACCCGGCGACCGTGGCCAGATCAATGGTGATCCTAACGCTAAAGGATATACGGGCGGCGGACTTGGTGGGGGCCGTTCCGACTTTCACCTGAACGGAAGAAACCTTATCGGCAGACCTAGCGTTACCTACGACGGAACAGAATCCGGCTATGTAGCCATCAATATAAAGGTAGACCAGCGGGGGAACGTGATAGCAGCCACTTTCAGCATGAAAGGTTCTACCCTCAGCAATCCACAACTGATAGACATTGCGCGGAAAGCAGCTTTGAATGGTCAGTTAAAATATAATGCCAACCCGGACGCACCTGAAGTGCAGTTCGGAACTATCCGTTTTTATTTCAAAGCAGAATAAAAAAACCATATAGCAGATTTTCCTGATCCCGGATTAGTGCGTGAGAGATGCCGTGAAGATGATACCAACAACTGTTCACCGCATGTTTCATCACTTTTCCGTGTGTCACGGAAAACTGTAGTCATGAGAAACCTGTCTATTTAAAGCCAACGTTGATTGTCAGCATGTATCGTATCCTATTAAACACTATCTTCTTGTTATTGCTGGCAGGTGCCGCGATAGCACAAACTTTTCCCGGTTATAACGTCAGCACTTATGCCGGCATTCACGGTGTTCTCAGCAACCCCGCCAGTGCTGCAGGCTACCGTTATAAATGGGATGTCAATATTATCGGGGCTGATGTAAAGGCGGGCAACACCTACGCCCGTGTGCCCAAGTCCACACTCACTCACATACCCAAGAACTGGAAGCCTAACCAGGATTATTTTCTGGACACCACCGCCCAGCGCAAACAGAACGGCTGGATGATGGCGGAAATCGTACTGCCTTCTGTGTTATATGCTATTGATGAAAAACAATCGGTCTCCTTTGTGTGGCGTATGCGCAGCAGCGGAAGTGCCGGCAACCTGCCTACTCCGCTGGCTAACTTCTTCAGTGACTTTCCCAATCTGCAATACCGCGGCAAAAGCCTTACCATAGAAAAAGCTGCTGCCAGCATGCATGTCTGGAATGAACTGGGCTTCAGTTATGCCCGGGTTATTAAAGAAGGTTATACCAGCCGCTGGAAAGCCGGTATCACCGTAAAACTACTCAGTGGTGTGGCAGCTGGTTACTCGCAGGTGGCAAACACCAACTTTGTGCTTAACACCAAACGCAATGCAGATATTACCAGCGGTACGCTCCGTTATGGTTATAGCCAGGAGCTGGACCACTGGAAAAAGCCGGACCTCAGTAATATACAGCTCTTTCAAAACAACGGTATAGGTCTTGATCTTGGCGTTATCTATGAATACCGTCCGGACAATGGCGGTTGGGGCAAACGCGAAGGCACCGACGCAGATGACTATAAATTCCGCCTGGGTGTTTCCATCACCGATATCGGCAGGATTAAATATGTCAAAAGTGCCAATAATACAGACCTTAGCCTGGTAAAAGACAACCTCGATCCCAGGCAGATTACCTATCGTGACAAAGAAAGTTTGAAACAATATTCCACCCGGCTCAACCGGTATTTCACGCCTATGGCCAGCGACAGTACCTTCCATATGTCTCTGCCTGCCGCGCTGAACCTGATGGGGGATTACAATATTGACAGCCGTTTTTTTGTCAGTGCCAATGCAGTCATTGCCCTGAATGCAGGAAACAGGAATTTTTACAAAACATATGCGTTGACCCAGTTGTTAATAACACCGCGGTATGAAACAGAGCGGTTCGGGGCCTATATGCCGTTTGTAATCAACCATAACGGACAGGCAGATGTAGGGGCTGCCGTACGTTTCGGACCGTTGGTACTGGGCTCTTACAGTCTTTTTACCACGCTTTTTCAAAGCCGCATCAACCATGCGGACGCTTTCGTAGCTTTGCGGCTGAATCCGGGCATGCTGGGACGTCGCAATGGCGATAAAAAAGAGTTGGGCTGCCCGGTAAATTTTTAATTTACCCTTATGAACGCATATAACGAAGCACTGGAATATCTCTACGGCCGGCTGCCCATGTTTACCAGAGTGGGTGCCAGCGCGTATAAAACAGACCTGCATAATACTATTGCCTTATTAGATCAGCTTAACAATCCTCAGCATACCTTCAAAACCATACATGTAGCCGGCACTAACGGCAAAGGCTCTACGAGCCATATGCTGGCGGCCATCCTGCAGCAGGCGGGCTATAAAACGGGCCTTTACACCTCCCCCCACCTGCTCGACTTCCGGGAACGTATCCGCATCAACGGACAGGTAGCGCCCGAAGATTTTGTGGTGGACTTCACCAATAAGATGCGGCCTTATATAGAAAGCATCTCTCCATCCTTTTTTGAGCTGACTGTAGCGATGGCGTTCAACTACTTTTCTCAGGAACAGGTAGACATTGCCATCGTTGAGGTAGGCCTTGGCGGCCGGCTGGACAGCACCAATGTAATCACGCCGGAACTGTCTCTCATCACCAATATCAGTTTCGATCATAAACATATCCTGGGCGATACACTGCCCCTTATTGCTTCTGAAAAAGCCGGCATTATCAAAGCCGGTGTGCCTGTAGTGATCAGTGAAACACAGCCCGAGATCGCCTATGTGTTCAGGGACAAAGCCGCTGAAATGGGCGCACCACTGCACTTTGCCGACCAGGAATGGATGGTGGACGGCAGCGCTATTGTCAGCAATCATCTGGAACTAACGCTGCTGGATACACGACAGGGAAAAATGTATGATGTACGGCTGGACCTGAGCGGGCAATACCAGGAAAAAAATGTGATGGGTGTGTTGTCTGCCGTTAAACTATTACAACAACAGGGCTGGCATATCACCTGGGAGCATATCAGTGCAGCATTATCCCATGTACGTAAACTTACCGGACTGCGGGGACGCTGGGAAGTGGTGAATGAGCATCCGCTGACCGTGATGGACGTAGGTCATAATGAAGCCGGCATCCGGGAAGTAGTGCAGCAGCTGGAACATGTCAACTACCAGCGGCTGCATATTGTGACTGGCTTTGTGAAGGATAAAGAGGTGGAAAGCGTATTGCCGTTATTTCCAGATACGGCTACCTATTATTTCTGCCGCGCACAGATACCGCGTGCCATGGACGAAGTGGAACTAGCCCAACTGGCCATGGCTAAAGGACTGCAGGGCCGTGCCTACGAATCGGTACAGGCTGCACTGCAGGCCGCACGGCAACATGCCAAACCGGAAGACATGATACTGGTTTGCGGCAGTTTCTTTATTGTAGCAGAAGCGATGTAATTACTTCATTTCCATTTTTCCCAGGTGCAGCAAGGCGTAACAAAGGCCGGTAACATGCAGGCTGTGGATGATTTTATTATCCATAAGCAGTTGCTGCACTTCGGGAATGGACATCAATACCACTTCTATTTCTTCATTATCATCCAGGTCCTGTTCTTTCACCTTACGGCCACCGGTGGCGAGGAACATGTGTGTATAGTTATTGCTGGAAGCTGTATTGGCAGCAACTTTACCCATTGGTATTAACTCTTTGAAAGCGTAGCCGGTTTCTTCCAGTAGTTCACGTTCCATGGCAAACTCCGGAGAGGGGTCTGTTTTATCCATGGTACCGCCGGGGATTTCGAGTAATGTTCTGCCAACGCCCTGACGGTATTGACGGATCATAATCACCTGGTTATCTTCCGTGAGGGCCACGGCGTTTACCCAATCGCTATATTCCAGTACGTAATAAGGCTCTACAATATTCCCCTGCGGGGTCAGGCATCTGTCTTTACGCGCGGTTAACCAGTTGTCTCTGAAGAGATATTCAGATGACAACAGTGTCCAATCCATATTCATAATAATACTTTACCAGTTCATGCGTTCTTTCAGTCCCTGGATATGGCCCAGGTGATGCTTTCCGTGCCATGCGTAGTTGGCAGCCTGTGTTTTCAGGTTAAAGCGCCGGCCATGTTCCGGGTGAATAAAAGTACGTTCCCATTGTTCGGGAGTCAGACGTTCCATCAGGTTGGCCCAACGGGTGTGCAGGGCATGCAGGAGGGTGATCGATACGTTGATGGGTGTATTTTTCACATCTTCCAGCTCAGCCCAGGCTGTTTCGTCGTACGGTTTAATAATAGGTTTTTCTTCTGTCAGCGCCATTTTCATGCGGATGATACCATTGATATGGCTGTCTGCCAGATGGTGCACTACCTGTGTGATATTCCATCCACCGGGCCTGTATGGCTTTTGCAGCTGAAACTCGTCCAGATTCTGCACCGCCATTTCCACGAGGGTAGGCAGGTCGCGTATATCATAGATATGTTCCCGCAGCATGGCGGGGCTGTAATCCGGGAGCGGTTCAAATCGACCGATAGGATATTGTAATGCTTCCATAAGCGGGGTTTTATTAAGACTCTCGAAGGTCTTTCCCGGTAAGATGGATGAATACATCTTCGAGATTGGCCTTCTTCACTTCTTTACTGCGTTCAAACCCTTTGGACACCAGGTTGTCGATGAGCGCATCAGGTGAGTCGATAGCGATGACCTGACCGCTGTCTACGATGGCGCAGCGGTCGCAGAGGAACTCAGCTTCGTCCATGTAGTGGGTGGTAATAACGACGGTGGTGCCCTGAGCCCTTACCTGCAGGATCAGGTCCCAGAGGTTGCGTCTTGCCTGCGGGTCGAGGCCGGTGGTAGGTTCATCCAGGAAGATGATCCTGGGTTTATTAATCAGGGTGGTGGCGATAGAGAAACGTTGTTTCTGTCCGCCGGAGAGCTCTTTGTATTTGGATCTGGCTTTATCTTCCAGGTTAAAGAGTCGCAGCAGTTCCATCGGTTCTACAGGCTGGTTGTACAGGCCGCCAAACATTTCAATCAGCTCTACCAGGTTAAGTCCGGGGTAATAACCGGAGCTTTGCAGTTGTACACCGATGATTTTTTTGATATTGTTGGGAGCAGTATCCAGGTCGAATCCGCCTACGGTCACTTTGCCTTCTGTTTTCTCGCGGAGTGTTTCAATGATCTCAAGGGTAGTGGATTTTCCGGCGCCGTTAGGCCCTAACAGGCCGAAGATCTCATGTTCATATACTTCAAAGCTAATACCCTTTACAGCGGTGAATTCCCCGTATTTTTTCACCAGGTTCTTCACCTCAATGATCTTGTTCTTTTCCATGCTGCCAAATTAAAGAAGAATTACGAATTATGCCTTACGAATTACGGAGTTGCCCGGAGAGCAGAGCGAACATTAACATAAAAACAAAATATTTATATGTTACAATTTGATTTTCGCTTCGTTCTACGAACAACTCCGTAAGTACGTTGTTGACAGTTTGCTTTCGTTAGTGTTTAATAAACACCTGGGTAAAGAAGGTAATTCTGCCTTTGCCGGCTGTGCCTATACCGATGAGGTTATAGTCACCGAGCATGTTGCGTCGATGGCCGGGGCTTTTGATCCAGCCGTCTACTACGGCTTCCGCGTCGAGGGTGCCATAGGCAACGTTTTCAGCGGCAGCTCCTACGCGGCCCATTTTTTTGGAGACATTGGCCACGCGTTCCTCGAAGCCTTCGTGACCGAAGCCGGTGCTGCCATTAGCCATGTCGCGGCTATGGCGGCGAGCCTGCTGGCTGATGGTTTCATCGAGCTGCAGCGGTTTCAGTCCTTTGGATTGGCGGAATTTGTTGGTGTAATAGAGGATCTCTTCTTCAAGGCTTCCTCCTCCTGATGTGGTGCTGTCTGCGCGGCTGGCTGCACGTGAACACGCGCTTACCTGGAATGCGGCAAACAGGGCAAGCAGTAATACAAGGATACTGCGGCTTTTCAAAATCGACATAGAAATTGATGGTTAATAATGATTATAGTTCGCTTCTAGCAAGTGTTGTACCAAAAAATCAAAGCTGAATTTTTTTTTCTGCTTCAATAAAAAAACGAAGACCTGAGCGTTGCTATTGTACGTTCAGGTCTTCGTTAAGGTGCAATTAATAAAAGAAATTCCGTTGTTATTTATTCATGATATCTTTCCAGGTTTCCATCATATTTTTTGACCCGATAAAGATAGGTACACGCTGATGCAGTTGAGCTGGTTTCAGTTCCAGCAAGCGTTGACGACCGTTAGCCATCGCTATACCGCCAGCTTTCTCCATGAGAAAAGACATCGGGTTACATTCGTAGCAAAGCCGGAGGCGGCCAGAGATGTATTTGCCGAAGGCAGGGTACATGAAGATACCACCTTGTATCAGTGTACGGTGAATTTCCGCCACCATACAGCCAACAAAACGATGGCGGTAGATACGATCATTTTCATTTTTAGCCATAAAATGATCGATGGAATGGCGGACTTTCTCTTCGTACAGATGGTAGTATCCAACGTTAACGGAGAAAATATCACTTTCCGGCGGGCATTTCAGATTGGGATGTGACAGGCAGAACTCCCCGATGGAAGGGTCGAGCGTAAAGCCCTGCACACTGCGGCGGGTGGCGTATACCATCATAGTGGATGATCCATAGATGATATATCCGGCAGCGATCTGCTGGGTACCTGGCTGCAGGAAGTCTTCCAGATTACACTCCTCTCCTTCCGGCGACAGGCGGCGGTATACGGAGAAGATAGTTCCGATGGACACATTCACATCAATATTGCTGGAACCGTCCAAAGGATCAAGCAACACCACGTATTTTGATTTCTTAGAGTATTCGTCGGTGAAAGCGATAAAATGTTCTTCTTCTTCAGAGGCCACTCCGCAGCAATAGATGCTACCGCGCAAAGAGTTGATAAACTGTTCATTGGCAAATTCATCCAGCTTTTTCACGGATTCGCCCTGTACATTGGTTTTACCAGCTTCCCCCAGGATATCGGCGATACCGGCTTTGTTTACCTCTACGTTCACCCGCTTTGCTGCCAGCCCGATGTCCCGCAGCAAACCTGACAACTGTCCAGTTGCCCCCGGATAATTACGCAACTCCTGGATGGTAAACTCATCCAGGGTCATTACTTTTTGCTTGTGATTCATAACGTATTGCAGTTTTCCTGGACGAAATTACAGGAAATGGGATTATTTTAATGGAAATGTCATTTATGTGTAAACAGATTTTAAAACAATTCTAAACTTGCCTTACTTTGCCAAATAATTTTTTAAAAGAAGATAAACTATCATATGAAGGTTTTCAAGTTTGGCGGCGCAAGTTTAGAAAGTGTTGAACGCATTAAGCAGGTAGCACAAATAGTTCAGTCGTTTCCGGACGACAAACTCCTGATCGTTATTTCCGCGATGGGCAAAACCACCAATGAACTGGAAAAGGTGGCCCAGAACTTTTACATGCGCAAAAGGGAAATATCGGCCCAGTTGCTGTATAATGTGGAGCAACATCATATACAGGTGGCAGAAGCCCTGCTGGGTACCCGCCAGCATCCTCTTTTTCAGCAGTTGCAACAATTCTTTACAGAAGCCGAATGGACCCTGGGTGAAAAACCCGTACGTTCCTATGACTACTACTACGATCAGCTGGTAGGCATGGGAGAACTCCTCAGCACTGCTATTGTGAGCGCATTCTTTAACACCGTAGGCCTTCATAACACCTGGCTCGATGTCAGAGATATCTTCCGTACCGATGATAACTTCAGGGATGCCAATATTGACTGGGCCTATACCCAGAAACAGGTGACCGATAAAGTGGCTCCGCTTTTCAACGAAACCAGTATCGTGATCGCTCAGGGCTTTATCGGAAGTACCGACCAGAACGAAAGCGTGACGCTGGGCAGGGAAGGCAGTGACTATTCCGCCGCTGTATTTGCCAATATGCTCGATGCTGAAAGCCAGACTATCTGGAAAGACGTGGAAGGCCTCAAAAATGCTGACCCCAAACTTTTCCCCAACACTATCAATATTCCTGAGATCAGTTACGGGGAAGTGATCGAAATGGCCTACTATGGTGCACAGGTGATCCACCCTAAAACCATCAAACCTTTACAGAACAAACAGATACCGCTGCTGGTAAAATGTTTCTTTGATAAAAACCTGCCTGGCACCATCATCAAAGAACAGGCAGACACCAGGCAGTTGCCCCCTATTATTGTGCTGAAACGAAACCAGGTATTGCTGACTATCACATCTAAAGACTATGCTTTTATCACAGAAGACAAGATCAGCGATATCTATGAAACCTTTCACCGTTTAAAAGTGAAAATCAATCTGATGCAGAACGGCGCCATCAGTTTTTCCTGCTGTATAGACCATAACCCGGAAAAGATAGAGCTGCTGATCAAAGCCCTTCACAGCGGATTTAAAATCGCCTATAATGAAGGCCTTGAGCTGCTTACCGTACGGTATTACCAGGACGGACTGCTGGAAGAACTGAGCAACCATCATACGGTATTGCTGGAACAACGTTCCAGAGTGACAGTACAGCGACTGCTGAAGAAATAAGCGTATATTTATCTTGTAATAAATCAGGGGTGCAATAATAGTTTGCTCCCCTGATTTTTTTTGAAAATCATCGTGCCGCTACCGTTTATCCCCGTATTCAGACAACCATACCAATCTCCTGCTTTTAATTAAAGACATCCTTAATTTTATATTGCTGCAAATTTTTTTTACGGGCGTGCAACCTTTTTTCAGGACGAGCGTCTTTAAGAAAAAAGCGCTATGAGAAAAGTCGCCCTGTTACTGATAATTACCTCCTGTTTCGTGCTGGTCCTGGCATGCAAGGGACTATTAAAAGATACAGCGCCGATGCAGACCAGTCCGCCGGATGTGTTGCCTTTATTCGTGATTACCCATGTGACTTGCCCTGGAATTCCACCCGCTTCACAGGCCTGTACAGCAGTTAACCCGGATGATACACAACTACGGACCCAACAATTCAATGATGTAGTAAAAACTATATTCAATATATACCGAAACCAGATAAGCAGTAAATAACACACTGTCTTCCTAATCAACTTATTGGAAACGCTTCTGAGAAAATCTAAACGATAGTATGAAAAAGTTCATCATCGTGCTGGGGATACTCATGTCCTATGTCATGTGTTCTTTCGCACAAAAAAACAACCCCACCGGTAATATCTCTTTAAAAATAACTGATGCAGCAGGCAAGCCGTTGCCCTTTGCCAACGTGCTTTTACGCAAGGTGAAGGACTCCACCATGGTAAAAGGAGAACTAAGTACCGAAGCCGGCGACTGCCGTTTCGAAAAAATTCCTTTCGGACAATATTTTATCCAGGCCAGCCAGATGGGTTATACCACCTACTATGTGCCCGGCTTTACAGTAGATGCGGGACATACCTCCCTCACACTGCCTGCTATAGCTTTGCAAACGTTATCCCAAAACCTTCAGGCTGTTAATGTTACTGCGGTAAAACCTTTCATTGAAAAAAGTGCCGGCAAGACTGTACTCAACGTAGAAAACAGCGTCACAGCCGTGGGCAACAGCGCCCTCGATATTCTGAAAAGGGCTCCCGGAGTGCAGATAGACAACAGTGAAAACGTGAAGATGAAAGGCCAGAGCGTAACTGTTATGATAGATGGTAAACTCACCTACCTCAGCGGGGAAGATCTTACCAATCTCCTGAAAAACACACCAGGAGAGTCTATCGCGCAGATAGAAATCCTTACCAGTCCATCTGCCAAATATGATGCCTCCGGTAATGGCGGTATTATCAACATAAAAACAAAAAAAGGAAAACTCACCGGTATCAATGGTACGGTGAATGCTACGCTGTCACAGGCCCGTTATGGCACCTACAATGCAAACGGTACCTTTAACTGGCGCACTACCCGGTTCAACCTTTTCGGTGACCTCGGTATAGCCGACCGTCCTTTTCAGGTGACCCGTGAATACAGCAGGACCTTCCATGATAACAACATCGTTACTGCGCAATCACAGGACATTTTTCAGCGCAACCGTTTTCAGCGCAATGCTGCCAAAATCGGTTTGGATTATTCCATCAATGACAAACATACCGTAGGCGTACTGGTCAACGGCTTTAAAAACCGCTTCAGCAACCAGATTTACAGCACGACCTCTATGGGTCTTCCTGATATGCCCGCCGATTCTATTGTCAATTCCTACACCACCAACAACAACCATTTCAATAATATTGCCGTCAACGTCAACTATAAGGCTGTACTGGACACGGCTGGCCGTGAGTACAGCATCGACGCAGATTATGCCCGCTTTAGAAGCGATCGTACGTTGATGCTGAACGACAGCCTTTTTGATGTTGCCAAGCAACTAACACGCAACCCGAATGGTATCCGCAATATGGGCGGCACAGAGATCACCATTAAAAGTCTGAAAGGTGATTTCTCCTGGCCGCTCGGTAAAAACGGTAAAATAGAAGCCGGACTAAAAGCCAGCCTGGTAACAACTACCAATAAACTGTACTACGACTCCCTGAAAAGCGGACAATACATCAATGCCCCAAGCCAGAGCAATGAATTCAATTATCAGGAAGATGTTTACGCAGCCTATGCCAGCTATAGAAAACAGCTTACACCGAAAACAGGTATCCAGATGGGCCTGCGTATAGAAAACACCCAGTCAGATGGTTATTCCATTACGCTTAAAAGTCAGGTAAAACGTTCTTATACCGACTTCTTTCCCAACCTGACGATCGATCAGAAGCTCAATGACAAAAATAAACTTAGTCTCGCTTACTCCCGCCGCATTGAACGTCCGGAATATGCTCAGCTGAATCCATTCATGTTTTATCTTGACAGATATACTTACTTCAAAGGAAACCCTTACCTGCAGCCGCAGTACACTAACAACGTAGAACTGGCCTATACCTTCAGAGATAAGTATATTGCCACCCTGGGATACAACCGCACCACCGACGTCATTAATGAATTCCTTATGCAGGATGACAATACCAAATCATCTATCAGTACGCTGATCAACTACAAAAGAAGTCAGATATACAGTCTCGCCATCACACTGCCTTTCCAGGTAACCAAATGGTGGAGCAGCGATAACAACATCAACACCGCATACAACGATTATTATTTCACTCATCCGACACTTAACAAGCCAGAGACGACGAACAGTTTCACCTACAACTTTAACAGCACCAATACCATCACGTTGCCACATGATTTTAAGCTGGAAGTAGCAGGTTACTATAACTCTCCGTTTGTATATGCCATCTTCAGAGGTTATAGAGAATACAACCTGAATCTGGGCATACAAAAAACGTTCTGGAACAAAGCTGCCACTATCAAACTGAATTATAACAACATCCTGCGGAATGAAGCCTATCGCGGCATTGCAGAAACCAGCAATATGGCACTGCATATCTTCAACACCTGGCAGTTCAGGACCGCCAGCATCTACTTCAGCTACCGCTTCGGTAATAGCAGCATCAAAGCTGCCCGCGAAAGAAAAACCGGCACTTCTGATGAACAGAAAAGAGCGGGTTAAACAATTATTTTCATCATCTGCTGTATCAGTTGCATCATAGCAGTGGGATATACTCCCAGTCCTATCAGCACCAAAGTCAGCAACATCAGTGTGATATTACCGGCTACAGGCAGCGAGGGTTTGATATACGTCAATTCCTCCCCTGTAGCCGGTGTTTTAAACATCATGGCAATAATTCGTATATAATAGTACAACCCTATCACACTATTGATCACCAGCATAAACAACAGGAACCACATATGTCCGTTCACACCGGCCATTACAATATAGAACTTACCGATGAACCCTGCCGTCAGCGGAATACCGGCCAAAGACAGCAACATAGCCGTAAACACCGTGGCCACCCAGGGATAACGCCAGAACATACCACTGTAATCGTGTAACGTTTCTGCATCCTGGATACTACTGCTCATTACAATCAATACACCGAAAGCACCAATACTCGTGATGAAATAAGCTACCAGGTAAAAGGATATAGCCTCCAGCCCCGTTTGCACACCTGATAAAAAAGCAACCAGAATGTAACCCATGTGTGCAATGGAAGAATAAGCCAGTATTCTTTTGATGTTCTGCTGCATGAGTGCCAGCCAGTTGCCCACAAACATGGAAGCCACTGCTATAATGGCCAGCATCCACCATATCATCGTATAGTCATTACCGTGAATATCCAGATAAAAACGAATCAGCACCACCAGCATACCTCCTTTGGAGATAGTGGCTATAAACGCTGCCACCGGTAAAGGCGCGCCTTCATAGATATCCGGCGCCCACATATGAAACGGTACAATACCCAGTTTAAAACCAATACCGATCAGCATCATACCAAAACCTGCCAATACTGTAACCGGAATATAACCCGCCTGACGCAGTGCGGCGCCGATACCAGGAAAATCCATATGCCCGGTAAAAGCATATACCAGCGCCATCCCGAACAATAAAAAGGCAGAAGACAAAGCAGCCAGGATCAGGTATTTAATACCGGCTTCATCAGAGCGCTCCCGGGCCCTGAGGTAGGCGATCAGCCCATACAGGCTGATACTCAGAATTTCCAGTCCCAGGAAAAGCGACATAAAATGGCGGCTCACTACCAGCACCAATGCACCTGTAGTAGCCAACGGTAACAACAGATAATACTCTTCTTTCCGCTCTTCTCTTTCTTCGAAATAGTTGTAGGATAACAATAAGATGATGAAGCCGGCGGCGAGTACCAGTCCTGTATTAAAAAGCGAAAATTCGTCTACCACCAGCAAAGGCGGCACAGTATGCGGGATATACAACATGGCCGGAATGATGGCAGTGAGTGCCATCAGGTAAGCCAGCAGGGAAAAAGCATAGGTTATGCGGTGATTACGTTTGATGGCAATCAGCAGCATGGAAATCACTACTGCTGTAAACAGCGTGATCAACGGGCCGAGGCTTATAAAATCAGCGAACGACATAATCAGTTTTTTGGGTGGTGTTTAATACCGGTTGTGGATAAAGTCCCAATAAAAGGATGGCCATCACTAACGCCACAATAATCACCAGTTCCCGCTTGTTCAGATCGGGCAATACATGCTGGCCATGGCTGGGACCGAAAAAAACTTTTTGCATAATACGAAGTGAATAAGCAGTTGCCACCACCAGTCCTATGGCTGCAAAAACTGTGATCCAGCGGTTGGCCTGCCAGCTACCCAGCAGGATAAGAAATTCTGCCACGAAATTACCCAACCCGGGCAGCCCCAGAGAGCCCATCACAAAGATCATGGCCGCACTGCCCATCACCGGCACCTTAGACCATAAGCCGCCCATCTCCTGTATGTTGCGCGTATGAATCCGTTCATACAGCGCCCCGGCAATGATAAACAACGCCCCTGTGCTGATGCCATGCGCGATCATCTGCATCACCACACCTTCATAGGCCAGGGGATTAAAAGAAAAGGCACCTACCAGCACAAACCCCATATGACTGACACTCGTATAGGCAATCAGTCTTTTCAAATCCGTTTGTGCATAGGCCAGCATACCACCATAAATGATACCCAGCACTCCCAGCAGCATGATCCAGGGTGCAAAATGCAATGAAGCTTCCGGGAAAAGCGGCAGTACCAAACGGAGAATACCATAAGCCCCTGTTTTCAGGAGGAGGCCTGCCAGTACTACACTACCGGCAGTAGGCGCTTCTGTGTGCGCATCCGGCAACCAGGTATGAAACGGCACCGCCGGCAGTTTCACCAGAAAAGCGGTGAGAAATCCCAACATCAGCCAGCGGGCCGTTTCCTGCTGCATTGGCGTATGCAGCAATGCAAAATAATCGTAGGTGTATACCCCGGTATTGGCACCATGAATAAAATACAACGCCAGGATGGCCAGCAACATCAGCAATCCGCCCGCCTGTGTGAAAATGAAAAACTTATTGGCTGCATATTCCCGGTTGGCATGCCCCCAGATACCAATCAGAAAATACATCGGTATCAACATCATCTCCCAGAAAAAATAAAACAGAAAAAGGTCCATCGTCAGAAAAACACCCGTAATGCCCGTCAGCGCAAACAACAGGTTAAAATGGAAAAAACCAACCCGATAGTTGATTTCCTTCCAGGATATTAATACCGACAATGCTCCAAGGAAAAAAGTCAACACCAGCATCAGCAACGATAACCCATCCATTGCCAGATTCAGACTGATCCCGAAATGCGGTACCCATGCAGCTTTAAACTGGTACAGCCATTTTCCGCCGGCAGCGGGCTTCGTGGCCCATATCTGAAACACAATCACCAGATTGATCAACAGGCATCCCAGCGCAATACACCGGGACCACAATGCGCTCCTGGACGCTGCTATCCAGGATAACAGCCCGCCAACCAGGGGTATTAATATCAGCAATAGCAGGATCATTGTGAAAACATTTAACCGTTAACGTTATTAAACTTCGTATAGCCGCCATATCAATACCGACAGCACGGCCACAGCGCCCAACACCACGCCCATGATATACCAGCGAAGCACACCGCTCTGCGTACGGGCCATCATGTTATGACACCATTCCATCAGTTGCGCCAAACCGGTATAGATTTTATCGATCAGGTCTTTACTATTAATATCAGAGAGATATACAAAAGGTTTCACCATCAGCGCATCATACAGCGCATCCATATCCCAGCCTCTTCTCCAGAAACCCTGCAACCATAGCTGGCCGGGCATTGACAGAAACTCGGTCATACCACGAGGCTTTTGTATCACCCAGCACCAGGCCAGCCAGATGCCGCCCAGGGCAAGCACCGCTGATATCAGCTGTGACAGCCATTCCATGGCCAGCGACTCATGTAATATCTCTACCGCCGGTAATACCGGCTGCAGCCAGTTACTGAAAAGCGTTACATGTCCCAGCGTATGCGGTAGCTCTATAAAACCAGCTACTGTAGACAGAAAGGCCAGTATATATAACGGCATCATCATAACGGAGCCGGGTATACGATGTACCTTCGTTTTCACTTCTCCATAAAAAACCAGAAAAACCATACGGAAAGTATACATACCTGTGAGCAAGGCTCCCAGGAGTCCAGCCAGCCAGTAGCCGGTGTGGCCGCCAGCTGCAGACCAGGACAACCAAATGATCTGGTCCTTGCTGTAAAAGCCGGCTGTAACAAACGGGATGGCCGTCAGCGAAGCAGAACCGATCAGGAACACCCAGAACACGCCAGGTAGCAGTTTCCTCAGCCCTCCCATTTTAAACATGTCCTGCTCATGATGTAATGCAACAATCACGGCACCAGCTCCCATAAACAACAGGGCTTTAAAAAAAGCATGTGTCACAAAATGGAAGATTGCTGCCGACCAGGCTCCACATCCCAACGCCAGAAACATATACCCTATCTGACTGATAGTAGAATAAGCCAGCACTCTTTTTATATCTGTCTGCACCAGTGCGCTGAAACCTGCTATGACTAATGTGGCAGCACCTATTACAGCGGTAGTTGTTTGCGCGGCAGGTGCCAGTTCAAAAACGCTGTGCATCCGGGCAATCAGGTATACACCAGCTGTTACCATGGTGGCAGCATGTATCAGCGCACTGACTGGTGTAGGACCAGCCATGGCATCGGGCAACCATGTTTGCAGTGGCAGTTGTGCTGATTTGCCCACTGCACCACCCAGCAACAGCAACGCGATCAGTGTGATCACTCCATCTCCACGGGTCCATAATCCACCTACCTGCTGCAGTATTTCAGGAATATTGAGCGTACCAGTATACTGATACAACATAAACAAAGCGATTGCCATTGCAGTATCCCCTACCCTTGTCACGATAAAGGCTTTGCGAGCCGCATAACCATTGGCCGGATCTTTATACCAGAAGCCGATCAACAGATAACTGCATAGTCCGACGCCTTCCCAACCCAGGTATAACAACAACAGATTGTCGGCCATTACCAGTACCAGCATGGAGCCTACAAACAAGTTCATACAGGCAAAAAAGCGGCCATAGTCTTCATCTTCCTGCATATAACCTGTAGCATACACATGTATCAGCAATCCTACTATCGTAATCACCAGGGTGAACACTACCGACAATGCATCCATGCGAAAGTCGATCCCTGCAGTAAAACCTGGCACCTGCAGCCATTGCCATACATGCTGCACAAGCGGAAGCCGGTCGTGTCCAGCCACCGTAGCTGCCACTATCAGCGCAACGAGCGATGACAAGGCGATACTGCCGCAGGCTATAACGGTAACGGCTGTATGATTAATACGTTTCCACCAGAGCATGAGTATACATGCACTGAAGAAAGGAATAGCAGGGATTAGCGCAGGCAGCATCTGATCATATTTTTTATCGGGTTATGCAGATATTTTTATCCTTTCATCCTGCTGGCTTCGTCGCTGTCGAGCGTACGCAGCTGGTGATAGAGCTGCAGTATCAATGCCAGCCCTACCGAAACCTCTGCGGCAGCCATTGCCAGGATAAACATAAACATTACCTGTCCATCTGGTTGTCCCCAGTGGGAAGCAGCCACCACAAATGCGAGTCCTGCAGCGTTCAGCATGATTTCTACAGACAGCAGCATAAAGATGATGTTGCGTCTGATCAATACGCTGATAAGGCCCAGCACAAACAGGATTCCTGCCAGCAACAAACCGGCTGTAGTGGGATGTATGTTCATGTGTCGAGATTATTTTCAAGAAAACGATGTAATGTTTTACCCTGTTGTCGTCCCAGGTGATAGGCACCTACGATACCGGCCATCAGCAGGATACCGACAAGTTCCACCGCTATCAGGTAGGGGCCGAACATGGCCATGCCCACCTGTTTGGGACTGACGACCTGTATACCAGCAGCGGGCTGTCTGTTTTGCAGGATCAGGAACAACAGTTCACCCAGCAGTACCAGACAAAACAGCCCTGGTACAATCCAGATCCTGGGCCTTAGCCATGCCTTTTCATGTTCTACTGTTTCCAGTCCCAGGTTGAGCATCATCACAAAAAATATGATCAGTACCATGATCGCACCGGCATATATGATGATTTCCAGGATAGCCATAAAAGGAGCGCCGAAAGTATACAGCACCACCGCCACCGCCAGCAGCGACACTACCAGGTATAAAAGGGCATGCATGATATGGTAACAGGTGATGACCCTTACCGTAGCCAACACAGCGATGATCGCGGCGATGAGGAAGGTGATGTCCATACGATGTGATTTATGGTAACAGACTTTTGATATCTACCGGTGGTTCTTCGTCTTGCGCTTCTCCTTTGTCTTTGTTTTTGATAGCCAGACCAGCCACTTTGTAATAGTTGTAGCCCGGATATTTGCCCTGACTGGGAATCAGCAGATCCTGTTTTTCATACACCAGGTTCTGGCGGTTGTATTCTGCCATTTCAAAATCAGGCAACAGCTGTATCGCATAGGTAGGACACGCTTCTTCACAAAAACCGCAGAAGATGCAACGGGAGAAATTGATCCGGAAGAACTCCGGGTAGCGGCGGCCATGTTCATCTTCCGTGGCCTGCAGCGAAATACAGTCTACCGGACAGGCTGCAGCACAGAGATAACAGCCCACACAGCGTTCATCTCCGTCGGGGTCGCGCGTTAATGCAATACGTCCCCTCCAGCGTGCCGGCAGTGGTGCTTTCTGTTCGGGGTACTGGTAAGTATCCCGCTTATGGAACATATGCAGAAACACCAGCCACATACTACGCAATAGACTCAGCATAACATTACATTTAAGTATTTAACCATAATTTGATTGCAGCTGTTATCAGCAAATTCAACAGCGACAATGGGAACAACAGCTTCCAGCCATATTCCATCAACTGATCATAACGCGGCCTTGGCAGCGATGCCCGCAACAGGATGAACAGCGAAATGAAAACAAATGTTTTGATCACAAACCATATGACTGGCGGAAGAAAGGCAGGGCCCAACCAGCCACCGAAATACAAGGTCACCACCATGGCAGAGATGAGGGTTATGCCCAGGTATTCACCAATGAAGAACATACCGAACTTCATACCGGAATACTCCGAGTGAAAACCGGCTACCAGTTCGCTCTCCGCTTCCGGTATATCAAATGGAAGGCGGTGTGTTTCGGCGATACCGGCTACCATAAATATCATGAACCCTAATAGTTGAGGAATAAAAAACCACAGGCCTCGTTGTGCTTCCACAATCTGTTGAAGATTAAAAGTTCCGCTGAGCACGACTACGCCCATCAGGGCCAGTCCCATAAACACTTCATAGCTGATCATCTGCGAAGCCCCTCTCATGGCGCCCAACAGCGCATATTTGTTATTGGAAGCCCAGCCACCCAGTACAATACTGTATACACCCAGCGAGGACATCGCCAGAAAAAACAGGATACCGATATTCATATCAGCCACCACAATGCCCGGCGCAAAAGGGACGATCACAAAACTCATCAATACACTGGCCACCACTACGGCCGGTGCAAACACAAACACTACCTTGTCTGCAAACGGAGGAATCCAGTCTTCCTTAAAAAACAGTTTCAGGGTATCCGCCAAAACGATGAACAGTCCGAAGGGACCTGCTCTATTAGGCCCATAGCGGTCTTGCCAGAGAGCCAGCATCCTGCGTTCCAGCCATATCAGCCCAGCGGCTGTATTTAAGAGTACAAAGAGTACTCCACCTATGATCCACCACGCGTTTGTCATAATATTATATTTTAACCAGTTGTGGCGCCTCTGACACCTGCATACTCGGCAGGCCCACAGGGATACCTGCAGCCCCTTTCTGGAGAGTATCATTGATGACTACCGGCAACGCATACTGGTGTCCTTTGTTCATGAAATAAAGCAGACTTCCTGCTGTCACCTGAAAACGGCGTGCATCTTCGCTGTGCAGCATGATATATGGTGCAGGCATGCGTTCGGCAATGCCTGGTGTATAAACGCTCAGTTCTTCCGATCCGAAAATATGATAAACAGGCACCAGCAACAGATGGCCACCTACCGGGATAAACGGATCCGGTATATTGGTATAAAACTTCGTTTGCCCGTTTACGTTAGGCTCCAGCAGTCTTTTTCCGGGGTTACCATCATGCAGGGGGCCGCCTGTTTCTACCTGATATTTATTAACCGACTGTACGGAGTTCCATCCCGGCGCCCAGAAGAAAGGGATCACAGAAGAAGGTGGTTCGCCCCGGTATCCTTCCATGGTAAAAGACAATGGCGTATCAGGGTCTTCAGCGGGTTTGGGCTCGCTGACATTAAGGTTGGCGAGCATGGCTGTACGGCCGCTATAGCGATGAGATTCACGTGGGATCTTCTGTCCTGCAATCCTGAAATCTGCTGGCGGTGTCAGCGTTTCGATACCGGCAAAAACCGGATATTTGGCAACGATTGTTTTGAGAAGATCATCAAAATGCAGCAGGGATCGTAGTTCATGTCCCATAATATCAGCCAGCTGCAACAGCCAGCGCCAGCTTTCCTGAATGCTGCCGCCGGGATTAAATACCTGCAGAAAACGCTGGGCCCGTCCTTCGTTGTTGACGAGGGTACCATCAGCTTCCGCGAAAGTTCCTGCAGGCAACAGGATACTCGCTTTTTCAGCAGTAGCATTGTAGAGATGATCGATGAGTATCACATCTTTGCAATGCTCAAAAAACTGGTGGGCGGTATGATGATCGAGGCGGCGATACAAATCATTTTCGAGGATGAGCACTGTATCAGCACTTCCATTGAGCACCACGTCTACCGCGGATTCCAGGCGACAGCCGCCCAGCATCTCCAGCCCCATACTATTACATTCGGGCACCGTAAATGACAGCATAGCATCGGCGCCTTGCTGTTTCAGGGCCCAGGCCAGGTTGGCCGCAGCCCTGATCACCTGCTCGCTACCTCCGCCGTAACCCGCTATGATCAGCGGTTTTTTGGCGCTTTTCAGTGCTGCGGCGATAGTGGCAGCAGCCTGTTTTCCTTCCTCCGACATACCGGTCACTTCCGGTAAGGTACCATCCAACAGGTGGCTAACAGCAAAGGCTATACGCGCAATATTATCAGGAGCTGTATGATAGGCTCCTGTTGCGAGTTCATCGAGTTTTGTTTCCAGTACATTGAGGATAAACAGCGGACCTTTGGATTCCTGTACAGCTTCCCGCACGGCAGCATCCTGCCAGGCGGGCATATGGATGGTATTGATAACATTTTCCACCGGCATGCGGCGTACTGCTTGCCTCACAGAGAGCGCCAGCATAGGTGCAGTATTGGTAAGATCCTCCCCGAGGATGATCACAGCGTCGGCTGTAGCTGCCTCCTGCATAGAGGCAGCCCTAACCGGCCCCTGTTGCAGGAGTTTCAACATTAAGTGGATCAGTTCATGTTCCGTTTGCCCGATGCCTAAATAAAAATTATCAGGCCCCACCAATTCTTTCAGTACATAGTTGGATTCTATGGAAGCTCTGGGAGAGCCGATGCCGATTACTTTTCCCGGCTTCATACGGTTACGTACATGCTGCAATACCGGAAGGCCATTAGCATTATCGCCGGGGGCATGCCTTACCTGTGGCTCGCGGATACGGTCTTTGCTGTTAACAAACTCATATCCGTAACGACCGCGGTCGCAGAGGAAGTAGCCGTTGACAGCACCGTTGAAGCGGTTGGTGATCTGGCGCAGGGAACCATAACGTTCGCCGGCGATAATATTGCAACCCAGGCCACAGCCCTGACAGACAGAAGGCGCGGTCGTCAGGTCCCATTTGCGGGTATAATGTTGTTTGAGTGTTTTATCTGTAAACACGCCGGTAGGACATACTTCTACCAGATTACCACTGAATTCATTTTCCAGGATGCCGTCTTTCTGGCGGCCGAAGTACACATGGTTGTGGGCGGCAAATACATCCAGGTCTTTTCCGCCGGCAAAGTCTTTATAAAAACGCACGCAGCGGTAACACTGAATGCAGCGGTTCATTTCATGGTTGATAAAAGGTCCCAGGTATTGATTCCGGTAGGTCCTTTTACTGAAGTGGTAGTCGCGGTACGCATGGCCTGTCATGACGGTCATATCCTGCAGATGGCAGGACCCGCCCTCATCACATACCGCGCAGTCATGCGGATGGTTGGTCATCAGCAATCCAATGATGTTACTCCGGAAAGCGACAGCTGCACTATCGTTAATGGATATACGCATTCCATCCTTTACAGGCTCCATACAGGCCATCATCAGTTTTCCGCGGGTATCTTCTGCATCTTTAAAGATCTTCACCGCACACTGGCGACAGGCGCCAACAGACCCGAGGGCTGGATGCCAGCAGAAATAAGGCAGGTTGAGGCCCAGCGACAAACAAGCCTCCAGCAGGTTTTTACCTTCCTTTACCTCATATGGAATATTATCAATGTTGATGATGGGCATAAGGGCATTTTTTTTCTTTGATATGTTGTTCAAAATCCTCCCTGAAATATTTCAGGGCACTCTGCAGGGGTTCCATAGCTCCCGGGGCGAGGGCACAGAAGGTATTGCCTGGCCCCAGCATTTGGGTATGCATCTCCAGCAAATCCAGATCTGCGGGCACTCCGGTACCATTCTCCAGCGACCATAATATTTTCTCCGCCCAGGGCAATCCTTCCCGGCAGGGCGTGCAGAAACCACATGATTCCTGTGCAAAAAAATGTTCCAGGTTGTGTACGAAACCGACGGGACACGTATGGTCGTCTAAAACGACCATGGTGCCGGTACCTAATCTGCTGCCGGCAGCAGTCACTCCTGCGAAGTCCATCTTTACGTCCAGATGGACTTCGGTGAGAAAATCGGTAGAAGCGCCACCAGGCAGGGCTCCGCGGAAACGATAACCGTTCCGCATGCCACCCGCATGTTCTTCCAGTAATTCGCGCATAGTAATCCCCATCGGCAACTCCCACGCACCGGGTTTGTTAACCCTGCCACTGACGCCGTATATTTTCGTACCTCCATCGGCGGTATAACTTAATGACTTAAACCAGGCTTCTCCTTTATTGACAATATGAGAGATCCAGCTTAATGTCTCCACATTGTTGACAATGGTGGGTTTTCCAAACAGTCCGCTTACCTGGGGGAAGGGCGGTTTGGCCCGTGGAGTGGCGCGTTTGCCTTCCAGAGAATTGAGCAGGGCCGTTTCTTCACCACACATATAGCGACCTACACCGGTATGTAGCTGCATCTCCAGACTGAAGCTGCTGCCCAGAATATTTTTCCCGAGGTAGCCGGCCGTATAGGCGTCGGCGATAGCCCGGCGCATTTCACGGGCCGCATCCTTATAGGCCCAGCGCAGGAATACAAACGCATCGGTAGCCTGTATAGCGTAGGCAGCGATGATCATACCTTCCAGCAGCTGATGCGGATTACCTTCCAATAGCCAACGGTCTTTAAAAGTGCCGGGCTCCATTTCGTCGGCATTGGCGATCAGGTATTTGGGACCGGGCATGTTCATCGGTACAAAGCTCCACTTCATACCTGTGTCAAAACCCGCACCCCCACGACCTTTCAACTTACTATCCTTCACCAGTGTGGTCACCTGCGCAGGCTCCATCTCCCGTAAAACTTTTTTCAGGGCAGTGTAACCACCCACGGCTTCGTACTCCCTTATATGCAGGGTGGCACCGGAGTCAGGAATATGTTGTGTGAGTGGTCGTTCCATAGTATCTCATGATTTGGGTTCAGCTGTATTTTTCCAGTATTTTTTCCAGGTCTTCCGCTTTTACATCTCTGTACAGGTCTTCATCTATCATCAGCGCGGGCGCATGATCACAGGTGCCCAGGCAGGCGTTGGGCAGGAGCGTAAAACGTTCGTCGGTAGTGGTCTGGCCGTAGTTGATATGCAAGAGATTTTGCAATTGCTGCCGGAGAGCGGTGAAGCCCATCACATAGCAGCTGATGCTGTCGCATAACAGGATGATATGCCGACCTACCGGCTGGCGGAAGATGAGGTTGTAAAAAGTGGCTACGCTATCGACTTCTGCAGTGCTCATTTCCAGCATGGCCGCAATATCTTCCACACTCTCATCGGAGATCCAGCGGCGCTGCTGCTGCACAATTTTGAGTGCCTCGATACAGGCAGCCTTTTTAACGGGCACCTGTTGCAGCTCATGGGTAATTTTTTCTATTTCGATAGCTGTAAGCATGTTTGTCTGATTTGGTTATTTTACCGGTCGATGTCTGCCAGCACATAATCCATTCCTCCCAGTATAGATAACAGGTCTGCTACGGTGTAACCTTTACTGATCAGGGGGATCATCTGCATATGCGGGAATGACGGGGTACGGATTCGGGTACGGTATGAAGCGGTATTGCCGTCGCTTACCAGGTAGTAGCTGTTCCATCCTTTGGTAGCTTCCGTGCAAACCATTGCTTCGCCGGCGGGTATTACCGGTCCCCAGCTGACATTGAGAAAATGGTGTATGAGTGTTTCGATGTCCTGCATGGTATGTTGTTTTACAGGCGGGGTAGCCAACGGGTGGTGCGATTTAAAATCGCCGGCAGGCATGTATTCCAGGCATTGCTGTACAATGCGGAGGCTCTGCCGCATTTCTTCCACCCGCACTACCGCGCGGTCGTAACAATCACCATTGTGGGCGACCGGGATCTCGAAAGCAAAGTTTTCGTAGCCACTGTAGGGTCTCTTTTTACGCATGTCCCATTCCAGGCCGCAGGCGCGCAGGCCCGGGCCGGTCACCCCCCATTCGATAGCTTCTTCCAGCGTATAGATACCAATACCTTTGGTGCGTATTTTAAAGAGGTAATTTTTCATTACCATTTTATCGTATTCGCGCAGTTTGCGCGGGAAATAGTCTACGAAGTTTTTAACCAGTGTATCCCAGCCGCGGGGCAGATCCTGTGCCACGCCGCCGATGCGGAACCAGTTGGGATGCATGCGGCCACCACAAATGGCCTCAATGATTTCGAATACCTTTTCCCTGTCGGTGAACATATAGAACACCGGGGATAGCTGGCCCAGGTCCTGAGCGAAAGTGCCATACCAAACCAGGTGGCTGGCAATGCGGAACAGTTCACACAACATGATGCGGATCACTTGTGCGCGCAGGGGTACATCGATACCGGCGAGTTGTTCAACAGCGAGGAGATAAGCCAGGTTGTTGTTGACGCCACCGAGATAATCGATGCGGTCGGTGTAGGGAATGTAGGTATGCCATGACTGGCGTTCGGCCATTTTTTCGGCCCCACGGTGGTGGAAACCGATGTCGGGCACAGCGTCCACGATATTTTCCCCATCCAGCTGAAGGATGATACGTAACACACCGTGTGTACCGGGGTGTTGTGGGCCGATGTTGAGGAACATAAAGTCTGAATCCTCGCTATGGCGTTTTAAGCCCCATTCTTCGGGCTCAAACTTCAGGGCGCCCTGCTCCATATCTACCTTTTCATCGAAGAGCTTAAAAGGGCCCATTTCAGTGGCACGGGCAGGATGTTCTTTGCGGAGGGGATGTCCCTGCCAGGTACGGGGCATGAGGATACGCTGCAGATGAGGATGACCATTGAACCGGATGCCGAACATGTCAAACACTTCCCTTTCGTACCAGTTGGCAGCGGGCCATAGGTGGGTGATGGTGTTGTGGGAAGGGTATTCGCCGTGGAGGCCTACTTTGAGGCGCAGGAATTGATTTCTGTCGAAGGAGAAGAGGGTATATACCAGGGTGAAGTCGAAGGGTTTGTGCCCGTTCTGCTCTTTTTTGTACGCACGCTCATCAATGGCCGTGAGGTCATAGAGCATACGATAAGGCATTTTTATTTCAGACTTAAGGTATTGGAGTATAGCCACAATCTTCTCCTGTGGCGTCCTGAAGGTGGGCGTCTCATCCCGTGTAACCAATGGCTTGATGGTATCTTCACCAAAACGGGAGCTTAATTCCGCTGCAATGCTCTCTGGCATAGCGTATTAAGTTTAGACTGAGTAAAGGGAATGTTGATGCGTTTGCCGTCTACATTTTCATATAACCGTAACTGTTAGTTAATGCCTATATTTCATCAGGTGTTTTGAATTGTGTCATTTGTTGCCGTTTGTCGTGCAACAAGTCCCGCTGAGAAGGTTTGTCGGGGCGGATAACGCCATGATCACCGATGACCCAGCTGAGCGGCCTCAGCTCTTTTCCAACACTGTCCTGCAGCAGGAGCAGTCCCTGCATGAAGGCGTCGGGGCGTGGCGGGCAGCCGGGTACGTACACATCTACCGGCAGGAATTTGTCTACTCCCTGTACAACGCTGTAGATATCGTACATACCGCCGGAATTGGCGCAGGAGCCCATAGATATCACCCATCGGGGTTCCATCATCTGATCATGGAGGCGTTTGATGACCGGTGCCATTTTAATGAATACAGTACCGGCGATGATCATTACATCTGCTTCACGGGGTGTGCCGCGGATTACTTCCGCGCCGAAGCGGGCGAGGTCGTATTTGGGGGTCATGGCGGTAGCCATCTCTACAAAACAGCAGGACAGCCCAAAGTGAAAGGGCCACATGGAGTTCTTGCGTCCCCATCCCAGCAGCCGTTCTACGCTGGTGAGCATAACGCTCTGCTGGATTACTTCTTCTATGGAAGTATTTCCGGCTATTTTACCTGAGGGTTCCCCGGCTTTGTTTAACCACCATTTCATATGAATGCTGATCTTAATGCTGAAAAATGAGCAGAAGCATACATTGTCAGGTAACGACCTGTTGCTGTTGGAGATGGGTACTGTTATCGTTGTGAGCCAGTCTTTTCTTTTGTTGCTTTTTGTATGCCCGTAATATTTTCCCGCCATCCGGACCGAAGTCCAATGCACCATTCCGCCACTCATAAATCAGCACGGCCAGGAGAATAACAATAAAAACGGATACGCCTGCAAATCCGATCCATCCTGTTTCCTGGTAGGCGATGGCCCAGGAGATGATCATGACTGTTTCGATATCGAAGATCACAAACAGCATGGCGATGAGATAAAACTGAGAAGGGAATCGCAATCGTGCAGAGCCGGTGGAAACGATACCGGATTCGTAAGCTTCACCGGTGGCTCTGTCTTTATGACGCTGCCCAAGTACATAGGACAGTCCGAGGATGAGACCAACCAGTATCAATACGATGCCGCTATATGCTACAAACGGCCAAACGGGGATGGTATTTTCAACAGCGCTTTGCAAGGTGTTCGCCCTCCCGAGCGATTTACTTTAAAGTTCCGTTATTACCAATCTTATGAGTCTGCTTAATTAGGAATTGTGTCTTTGATCAAACCGTTTTGGGGTAGGAAGAAATATTGTTTCGTAGTCATATCATAACGTCAGAAACCTCATAACGGTATAGGCTATATGCTAACTGAAATTACAAACAATCCAGCAAAAAAACAAAAATGATTTCCACTGAATCAGGTGTGCGTTCCGGTGATGTAACATTCAAGACTGGTGATGATATGGCGCTGATCGTCTATAATAAATTTCACCACGTCACCGATAGATATGAGTCCTATCAATCTACCCTGCTCATCTGTAACCGGCAGGTGACGAATACGTTTATCTGTCATCTTCACCATACAGTCTTCAATAGAGTCATCTTCTGTGACCGTAATAGGCCTTTCGGTCATAATTTCACGGATGAGTGTTTCTTTGGAGGCACGACCTTTTAAAATTACTCTGCGGGCATAATCTCGTTCCGAAAAAATTCCAAGGAACCTGTCGTTTTCATCTACTACTGTGAGCGCCCCTACGTTACGGTCTACCAGCATTTGCAGCGCTTCAAAAACGGTATTATCCGGGCGTATAGAGTAAACGGCACGACCCTTAGCCTGCAGGATGTTGCGTACTTTTCCCATGGCAAGCCTGTTTTAGAAAGTTAGAAAATATGAAAAACCAACTTACCTAAGTTAAGCATTTTACCCTGTAAAAGCAATAGCAGTATAATGTGTATTATATACACATTTCCAGGGCCGGAGCCCTGGAAATAAAGTCATCATTCTAAAGTCTCCAAACCCCTTACAGCAGCGGATTTATCCTGATGCAAATCAAATACAACAATTTCATTTTCACCCTGCTTCAACCAAGGCGCAGGACAATATAACCGATGCTGCGGACCTATCTCCCAATAACGGCCAAGGTTATGTCCGTTTACCCACACCACACCTTTTTTCCAGGCCGACAGATCAATATAGGTATCACCGGTTTTGGAAAGCGTAAAAGTTCCTTTAAAGAAACGACCAGGCTTATCACCTTCAGTTCCGGAAGCAGTCAGTTCTGCAATATCCTTCTCTGCCATCGGCAAGCCATAAACATCCCAGTTCATCAGCGTCATACCATTCAGCGTAACACGGTCTGTGATCCCTTTACGGTCAATGATACCATCAGCAAAATTGATGCGTCCCATTCCTTCCACCAGTATCTCCAGCACCGGATCAGCTACATCGCTCTTGGGCAGGTCTACCGACTTCTCTCCCAGCCTTCTGTCTATCTTACCAACATATTTCCCGTTTAAAAACACCGTAGCATAGTCATGCAAATCTTTTATCACCAGCTTACCGCTCTTATGACCTATCAACGTTGTCTTATACACCATAAACCCATAGTCCTGGCCGTAAGCCTCAAACGGCCTGGGTTGTACATCATGCACCGCCTTCGGCAAATGATCCCATATGCTGGTGAAAGGCATTAAGCTTACTTCCGGAAAACTGATAACAGGTACCGGTGCAGGAACAGGTGGCAATTTCTTCCCTTTGGGCAGATAAGAAGCCAGCAATGCACGCAATGCCTGATATTTGGGCGTTACCCTGCCCTGCTCACTGATAGGTGCATCATAATCGTAACTGGTCACATCCGGTTCATAGCCTTTACCGCCGGAGTTGGCACCCGCCGTATATCCGAAGTTGGTACCACCATGGATCACGTATAAATTAAAAGATCGTTTGGTGTCCATCAGAAACTTCACCTCCTTTACGATGCCTTCTGCACCCGGACGCTGCCACTGTTCACCCCAATGTGTTAACCAGCCAGGATAAGACTCACTACTAAAAGCTGGTACGTTAGGATTTTGTTTTTTTGCTGCAGCAAAGTCAGCCTCCGAACCACCGGAATCCAGGCCAATAGCGGCGCCTGCTACAGTGCCAGCTTCCAGCATGTACGCGGTAGGACCATCTGCTGTATAGAAGGGAATATCAATACCATTCTTTACCCACAGGTCTTTCAGCGCATTCAGATAGTTTTTATCATTCCCATAACTTCCATATTCATTCTCTATCTGCATCATTACCACCGGACCTCCATTAGTCACCAGCAAGGGTTTCACTTCAGCAGCCAGGTGCTGCACATAACGGGTTACCGCTTCCATATAACGCGGGTCCATACATCTCACTTTGATATCCGGTGTCTGCAACAGATAAGGCGGCAAACCACCAAACTCCCATTCAGCACATACATAAGGGCCCGGGCGTAATATCACCCACATCCCTTCCTGCTGCGCTATTTTGATAAACTCCGCGATATTATGATTGCCATTGCTGAAATCAAACTGTCCTTTCACCGGTTCCTGATAGTTCCAGAACACGTAGGCAGCAATTGTATTACAGCCCATCGCTTTAGCCATCTGTATACGATGGCGCCAGTATTCATGCGGGATACGCGCCGGGTGCATCTCACCACTGATCATCTGAAACGGTTTACCGTCCAGCATAAAGTCAGACTGACTGAGTGCAAAGGAATGTTTTTGTTGTGCCTGTACGGCATGCCCCATCCAACAGGACAATGCCAGGCTGAGAATTATTTTTTTCATAGTCCACTTTTATCAATTACGAACTGTCAATTACGAATTAAAGCGAAGACTTTAGCTGTTGAATAGTACATACGCTAAGGTCTTCGCTTTAATTCGTAATTGATAATTCGTAATTATCTTAAATATTTCCTTTTTTCAGTTCACTTACAGCATGATCGCATGCTCTCGCTGTTAATGCCATGTAGGTGATAGACGGGTTTACACAGGAAGAAGAAGCCATGCAGGAACCATCGGAAATGAACACATTTTTGGCAGCATGCACCTGATTGAAACCATTGAGTACAGAGGTTTTGGGATCTTTACCCATACGTGCAGTACCCATTTCATGAATACAGTGTCCCGGAGGCGGAGCAGCATCATATCCATGAACGTTTTTCAATCCGGCAGCTTCCAGCATTTCTTTCGCGCTCTCCTGCATATCCTTACGCATTGCCTTTTCATTTTCCTTGAACTCACAATCGATGTCGAGGGTAGCCAGTCCGTACTTATCTTTTTTCTCTTTGTTGAGTGATACCTTGTTTTCAAAGTATGGCAGGTGTTCGCCCCAGGAGCCAATGCCCATGCCCCATTTGCCGAGGCCGGTCTGTGCTTCCTTCAATGCCACTCCGATGCCGTCGAAGCTTTCACCCCTGTCTCTGCCGGCACCACCCTGGTAACCAAAGCCACGTACATAATCCTTCTGTTTCGTTTGGTCATTGACGTTACGGAAACGCGGAATATAGATACCATTCGGACGACGGCCGCTGCTGTAATACTGGTCTTCAAAACCGTCGAATTCACCACCGGCACCTACGCCAAAGTGATGGTCCATCAGGTTATGACCCAGCTGGCCACTGTCGTTGCCAAAGCCATTGGGGAATCTGTCGGACACAGAATTGAGCATGATCCAGGAAGTGCCCAGTGTGGACGCATTCAGGAAGATGATATTGGCATAGTATTCCACCGTTTGCAGGGTATGGGAGTCCATCACCCTCACACCGGTAGCTTTACTTTTATCTTTATCATACAGTACTTCGAGTACGATGGAATCAGGGCGCAAGGTGAGATTGCCGGTAGCTGCGGCAGCAGGCAATGTTACACCGTTGCTGCTGAAATACCCTGTAAAAGGACAACCACGGGCACACATGCTACGATACTGGCAGGGGCCACGGCCGTTAAGTCCTTTGGTCAGGTGGGCAGCACGACCGATCGTCATGATACGATCGTTATACCTTTCCTTAATGCGGGCAGCCACGTGTTTTTCCAGGCAGTTCATTTCCATGGGTGGCAGAAAAACGCCGTCGGGCAACTGTGGCAGACCTTCGGCCTGTCCGCTCACACCGATATATTTTTCCACGTAGGCATACCAGGGTGCAATGTCTTTATAGCGGATGGGCCAGTCTACGCCATGTCCGTCTTTTGCATTGGCTTCAAAATCCAGATCACTCCAGCGATACACTTGGCGGCCCCACATCAGCGAGCGGCCGCCTACGTGATAACCACGCAGCCAGTTAAACGGCTTTACTTCGTTATAAGGGTTCTCTTTATCGTTTACCCAAAACTGTTGGGTAGCTTCATCAAAAGCATAACAACGGCTTTGTATCGGGTGATTCTCCCGCATTTCGTTGCTGGTGTTCAGATGATGTTTAAACTCCCAGGGGTCCATGGTAGCGGTAGTATAGTCTTTGATATGCTCTACGTTGCGACCTCTTTCCAGCACCAGTGTCTTTAATCCTTTTTCGGTCAGTTCTTTGGCAGCCCAGCCACCGCTGATGCCGGAGCCGACTACGATGGCATCGTATGTATTTTGTTGATCAGCTTTTATATTAAGATTCATACGTTCACTTTTGAGATTGGGTTACAGGAAGGAAGGCTGATGATAGATTTATCTGATTTAAAATTTGAAATGCAGCGGAGCGACCCGCTGCATTTCTGTTCCTAAATTTTACTAAATCAAGATAATCGTATTCATATTAAAGTCTTCCAAAACTACATCATTAAATGTTACCTTTCTTCAGTTCTTTCACGGCATAATCAGCTGCGCGGGCAGTGAGCGCCATGTAAGTGAGAGAAGGATTTACGCAGGCAGCAGAAGTCATGCAGGAACCATCTGTTACGAATACGTTTTTCACAGCGTGCATCTGGTTAAAGCCATTGAGCACAGACGTTTTAGGATCACGACCCATACGTGCGGTACCCATTTCGTGGATAGCCATACCGGGGAAGGAACCGTTATCATATGTTTTAACGTTTTTGAGGCCTGCAGCTTCGAGCATTTCGGCAGCATCGTTCATCATGTCTACCCTCATTTTCTTTTCGTTCTCTTTGAACTCGCAGTCGAATTTCAGTACCGGCTGGCCCCAGGCGTCTTTAACAGATTTGTCGAGCGTTACCATGTTATCTTCGTAAGGCAGACATTCTCCGAAGCCACCCAGTCCCATGCTCCATTTGCCTGGTTCTGTCAGCATTTCCTTGAAGTCTTTACCCACACCCATTTCGGCGATACCACGGCTCCATCCGCCACGGCCTGCACCACCCTGATAACCGAAGCCACGTAAGTAATCACGTTTATCGTTACCGATATTCTGATAACGGGGAACGTAGATACCGTTGGCACGACGTCCGAAGAAATATTTATCATCATACCCTTCTGCAGTACCGGAGGCGCCGGTGCGGAAGTGGTGGTCCATCAGGTATTTGCCTAGTACACCGCTGTCGTTGCCCAAACCATTCGGGAAACGGGAAGAGGTAGAGTTGAGCATCACGAAGGTGGAACCGAGGGTAGAACCATTGATGAAGATGATTTTAGCATAGTATTCCACCATTTCCTTGGTGTGTTTGTCGATCACGCGCACACCGGTGGCTTTGCCCTGTTTTTCGTCATAAATCACGGAATTCACAATGGAATCCGGACGCAGGGTGAGATTACCGGTAGCCATGGCTGCCGGCAAGGTAGAAGACTGGGTGCTGAAATAAGCGCCAAACGGACATCCGCGGCTGCACAGATTACGGAACTGGCAGCTGGTTCGGCCAGGCAGTGGCTGGGTAATGTTAGCCACACGGCCCATGGTGATGATACGGCCTTTAAACTTGCCTTCTACAGCTTTTTTCACGTCTTTCTCCACACAGTTCATTTCCATGGCAGGCATGAACTGGCCATCAGGCAGCTGTGGCAGCCCTTCGCGGGTACCGCTGATACCAGCAAATTTCTCTACATAGTCGTACCAGGGCGCAATTTCTTTATAACGGATAGGCCAGTCTACGGCGATACCATCTTTCAGGTTGGCTTCAAAATCCAGGTCACTCCAGCGATAAGACTGACGGCCCCACATAATGGATTTACCGCCTACGATATCGGGGCGGTACCAGTCGAATCTTTTTACTTCGTTATATGGGCTTTCTGAATCGTTGATCCAGAATTTTTCGTTGTGTTCACTATAAGGGTAGTCGCGGCTCAGTTTGGGATGGGTTTCGCGCTGGTCTACTGTCAGGCGGCCACGGTGTTTGAATTCCCAGGGATCTTTGGTGGCCGTGTCGTAATCTTTCACGTGTTCCAGTTGTTTACCACGGTCCAGCATCAACACCTTCAGCCCTTTTTCGGTCAGTTCTTTAGCAGCCCAGCCGCCGCTCACACCGGAGCCGATAACGATAGCATCGTAGGTATTCTGCTCCTGTGCTTTTATGTTTAAGTTCATGTGAAGTCGTTTTGATTTGAAAGATAGAAATCAGGGGCCGACGGTTGTCGGCCAACGGCAAATGAGGGTGTTATGATTAAACAGCCCAGGCTTTATCTCCTTTTTTATAAGGGATACAGCCTTCATATTTGCCCGGTACCGGTACATATCGCAATGCCTGTGTAGCACCTTCCTTAGAGGTGAAATAACCCAGCAATGTGAGTTCTTTCAGATACTGGAAGTAATGGGTAGGATCTCCTTCTTTCTTGTCTTTACGTTTGTTGTACTCCACACGCTCTTTATCAATCTGGGTGAGCAGTTCAGTACGTTGCTCCGGCGTGATGTCCATGAAGTTCTTTTTGAACTTCTGCTGGCTGGCAGTATCAATTTTTTTCAGGCCATCGAGGAAGATGTCCTGGTCCGCTTTTTTGTAGCAGTCATTCATCATTACCACAATGAACTCATCTACTTTTGCAGCTTTGGCACCAGGAGTACTGGTGGTGGGTATGATGGTTTCCGCGATTTCGGCCAGCAACACTTTGGTTTCAGGCTTGTTCAGATCATAGTTTTTCGGAGCGGAACCTGTGCAGCTCTCTAAAGCTGATAACGTGGAAGCGGAAATGGCAGTCCCCAACAAAATCGCCACATTCCTGATTGCGTCTCTTCTGTGCATAAAATAGTAAAATTGATTTGACCTTCGGACAAGTTTCAAAAAAAAAATCTAAAAAACAAATAGAATATTGATGAAACGCCGGCTATGGATGCCGAACAGTAGAAAAAAACGAAGATCCGGGCAAATTATTATATGCCCGGATCTTCGTTTGGTTGCAGTCAGTCAGGTGATTGGCCCGTAACTACATAATATACTTGCCTTTATCGTCTACCAGGACAACCGGCAGACGGTGGTGTTTTTCGAAATAGTCGTACGCTGTTCTCAGCTCTGCCCATAATGCGGTGGAGGTGTTATCAGTCAGGGCGAAGTTGCTCAGATAGTCGACAGAACGGGGATTTCCAAACTTCACCGGGAACACATGCACGGGGATAAAGTCCTGACCAGCATTTTTAGCGTTGACAGCCAGGATATACACTTCATCAATAAACTCATCTGTCAGCGGGATACAACCCACTGTGATGCAGTTGCCGTGGATATAGATTTCACCACCTGGTTTTTTCTGATCGCTCAGGATGCGGTCGGAGAAGTTGGGATAGTTGATACCCAGTGACAGGTGATAACTACTGTTGGGATTGAAATCATTGATATAATAGAAGCCTTCCGGCACCTGACGGTCGCCCTCTTTTCTTTTGGGGCCCATTTTACCGGAGAGCGTACACACCCGGTAAGATTTAAACAGGCGGAAAGTATCTGTAGCACTGTTTTTTACCCAGATTTCCATTTCACTGTCCAGCTTGAAAGAGCGGACAAATATATATTTGGCGGGGTACGTCAATCCTTTTTTGGCGAATTCCCTTTTCAGCATTTCTTCTTTTTCCCGGTAGGCCTCCCCTACTTTAGGGAACATTTTCTGGTTCTCCAGGAATGATTGTTGTGCCGAGAGGGTACCCACGCCCAACAGCATCATGACCAAAACTACAAGTCGCTTCATATCTGATTTTCACAAAATTTTAAGATTCTCACACCAGGTTTATGTAGGCAAGATAAAACAATAAGAGCGCAAAAATAAAATATATTACCAGACTTACCTTTCTGCTAGCTATCTTCAAAATGTAATGTTGATGCCCCTGATAGATAAGAATCGCGGTAAATGCCTGAAAAATCCCTCCTAATAAAAACAGTATTCCAAACAGCGTTTGTAAGCTCATAAAAAAAACGGAACGGTTAGCAGTAATATTGTACCGTAAAGTTACACGATAATTGTTTTTTTCAGAGCCTCACCCATTCCAGTTTAACAGTTTCTCCGTTGACTCCGCCGCTGAAAGTGGCGCTCACAGGGTATTTATCTGCATTATAAGTATAGGAATAATTATGGATGACCGCACTGGAAGCGCCCTCGATGCTGATTTTTTCAGATAAAATATTGTGGACAGACAGGTTGGCGGCGGTCGCATCCAGTACATAGGCCAGTTCGGGACGCAACTGTTGCGGGTTTTGTCCGTTGTCGTAGTTATAAGTAACAGAAGATGTCATCTGAAAGTCTTCTCTTCCCGGTTGTTTACCGAAGTTGTCCATACGAGTTACGTCGCCATGCTGATCCCAGGAATACAGCTGATAGCCACTGATTTCCCAGGCACTGGTGGCAGGATTAAGGGCCAGATGGTAGCGGGTGCTGATTTTTCCATCGGCATTAAATGCCAGGGAGTCGATGGTGTACACTGCATTATTGCGATAGTAGCTGATTTTACGGACCTGGTTACCTGATGGGGCATATTCCAGGGTGGTATTCAGGTCGCCGGTGAGAGCTGTCCCGTCTTCAGTGGAAAAGGTTTTCAAGAGGTGGCCGTTTTCATACATCGGCAGTAATATATCCTGGTAAGCAGCATCCTCTGACTGATGTACCCGGATAAGCTTACGGAGGGATTTGTCTGCATTATACTCCAGCGTGGTATGGCCTGCAGGAGAAGAGATTTTATACAGATAAGTGCCTCCGGGAGTGCCTTTGTCTGCACGGAAGGCTGTAGTACATGCCAGGGTGGCTACCAACATGGCACGGGAAACCCAATGGGTGTAATTGTGGCTGAGCATAGGTATGATATTTTTTAAATTAAAATGCTAAAGAAATGGTCAGTGGACCCAGGTTAAAATAAAGTCGGCATTAATCAATCATATCTACGGAAAAAAACATGAAAAGGTTTTAATAAAATATATTTATTTATTATACATATTAATAAAGCAAGCACAGCCTTACAAAGATATTTCAGACTAACAGACTCATCCGGATAGAAAAACCGGTGGAAAGTGGATCATAAAAAACCCGCACCAAATGGTGCGGGTCACGCGTTGAATTGTTGTAGCCTTCCGGCGACTTTGAGGGAATTCAATAGAAATTGTAACAAACAGTGGTCGTAAGGCCTTGGCCGACGATAATTTATAAGTTACCGCGCAGCGCTTGTTCTCTTTCGATGGCTTCAAACAAAGCTTTAAAGTTGCCTTTACCGAAAGACTGGGCGCCTTTGCGCTGGATAATCTCAAAAAATACAGTTGGTCTGTCCTGAATAGGTTTGGTGAAGATCTGCAGCAGATATCCTTCATCATCACGGTCTATCAGGATGCCCAGTTTACGCAGCGGAGCAATATCTTCATCGATCTTACCTACTCTGTCCAGCACGGTATCATAGTAGCTGCCAGGAACAGTGAGGAATTCCACGCCGCGGGCCTGGAGCTCAGACACGGTTTCTATAATATTGTTGGTAGCGATGGCTACGTGTTGTACACCAGGGCCACCGTAGAAGTCCAGATACTCTTCGATCTGTGATTTCTTTTTACCTTCAGCGGGCTCATTAATCGGGAATTTCACACGGCCGTTGCCATTGCTCATCACCTTACTCATGAGTGCCGAGTATTCGGTAGAGATATCGCTGTCGTCGAAGGAGATCAGGTTTTTGAAGCCCATGGTACGTTCGTAGAAAGATACCCAGGTATTCATTTCATTCCATCCTACGTTACCTACGCAGTGGTCTACGTACTGCAGGCCTGTTTCAGTAGGATTGTATACTGTTTTCCACTCCTTGTAACCTGGCAGGAACGGACCATTGTAGTTTTTACGTTCGATGAACAGGTGTACGGTATCACCATAGGTACGGATACCGCTGCGCACCACTTCGCCGAACTCGTCTTTTTCCACTACCGGCTCCAGGAAAGGCTCTGCTCCTCTTTTTACAGTTTCTTCAAATGCAGAACGGGCGTCATCTACCCAAAGCGCCAGTACTTTCACACCATCGCCGTGTTTGGCTACGTGCCGGGCGACTTCACTATCAGGCACTAAAGAAGTAGTTAACACAAAGCGCAGTTTGTTCTGCACCAGCACATAGGAAGCCCTGTCTTTTACGCCTGTTTCCGGGCCTGCATAAGCCACAGACTGAAAACCGAAGGCGGTCTTGTAATAATGGGCTGCCTGTTTGGCGTTTCCTACGTAAAATTCAACATAATCGGTACCGTTCAGTGGTAAGAAATCCTGCTGACCGGTTACATTGGAAGCGTTTGCTACTGCGGTTTCCATAAATTCAGTTTTTTAGATTTTTGTTGTTAGTTGTTTTGGTGTTGTTTGTTTTGGTGTTTGTCTGTGTATTTTAATGTGTTGTTATTCTTCCTATTCTGCCCAGCTCATGACATAACCTCCGTCTTCTATGCCCAGCGCTGCTTCTGTGATCTGTAACGGATGAAAGGTATCTACCATTACGGCCAGCTCTTTGGTTTCTCTGGCACCAATGCTTTTTTCCACGGCTCCAGGATGAGGTCCATGCGGAATTCCTGCGGGGTGCAGGGTGATCATTCCGCGGGTAACATGTTTACGGCTCATAAAATCACCGTCTACATAATACAATACTTCATCACTGTCGATATTGCTGTGGTTATAAGGCGCCGGGATGGCCTGCGGGTGGTAATCGAACAGACGCGGACAGAAAGAGCAAACCACAAAATTGTTGCCTTCAAATGTCTGATGTACCGGCGGTGGCTGGTGTACACGCCCGGTAATAGGCTCAAAGTCGTGGATGGAAAAGGCAAACGGATATTCGCAACCATCCCATCCCACCACATCAAAAGGATGATGTTTGTAGTGGATTGGATAGATCACGCCTTTCTTTTTTATACGGATCAGGAAATCGCCTTCCTGGTCGATTGTTTCCAGGTTTTGCGGCTGCCTGATATCTCTTTCGCAGAAGGGGGCATGTTCCAGCAGCTGACCGTATTTGCTCAGATATCTTTTGGGATAACGGAGAGGGCTAAACGATTCTACAATAAACAGACGGTTATTTTCTGTTGCAAAAGAAATCTGGTAGATAGTACCGCGTGGAATCACGAGGTAATCACCGTAACCAAACTCCAGCTGGCCGTACTGTGTACGAAGCACGCCCTTGCCTTCATGTACAAATATCATTTCATCCGCATCGGCATTTTTATAGAAGTAATCTTCCATGCTTTTGCGGGGTGCTGCCAGTACAATATGCAGGTCGTTGTTGACCAGCACGGCTTTGCGGCTTTGCAGGAAATCATTTTCCGGCTGTATGTTGAAGCCCTGGAAACTGCGGTGTTTCAGCATTTTTTCTTCCGCCACCTTGGGAGCTACTGAATAAGGCTCATCTACCTTTACGATTTCTGTAGGCGGATGGCAGTGGTATAAGAGGCTGGAATGGGAAGAAAAACCTTCCGTTGAAAACAGCTGTTCCGAATACAGTCCCCCGTCCGGCTTGCGAAACTGGGTATGGCGTTTATGAGGTATTTGTCCAAGTTTATGATAATGTGGCATAACGGGTAGTTATTGAAATGATTGCTTTGGTGTATGAAATTGTTTTGGTGTATGATTAAGCTAAAACTTAATTGTATTGAAAACTATCATGCAGCACGAAAGGCTGATGTTTAAGACAAATTGCCGGTAAAACGATGTGCGCAAATGCAGCAATAGCGAATGAAGAAATCTACTATTACAAAGTTACGCGATATAAACAGGAAAAGCAGCCGGAAGGGGCTGTTTCGGAAGAGTTATGCCAGAGCCGAATCCATGGCGAGGGTGGCCATGAGAAAGTAGTAGTTGAGTTGACTGTTGCTTGTATATTTCAACGAAACGGACAAGAGGCAAAAAGTTTAGACAGCTAAAGTTAAGGATATTTTACTTTCTTCCAAGTAAATTATTAGATTGGTTACCAAAATCCCTATAATCTATCATCATGTACAGCATTTTTACAGCGGCGGTACAGTGCATCCTGCGCTGGTATCCGCAAAAGGCAATACGCCTGTTTAATTTCAACCTCACCTTACTGGTGATTCTTTTTGCTCTGGGCACGCTATTGGGCTGCGGTGTTATTATAGTAGCCACCAGTATCTGGCCTTACACCGAGTCTTTGTCAGATGCATTTACATCTTCCCGTAGTCTCGTTCACTTCAAACTGGCAATAGTGGTCCGCGGTGTAATAACGATCGGTACGGGTTTGTACGCTTTGTATCTGCCACAACTGGAAAAGTTGGAGACACCGCCCACCATAGCTGATTTTATACAATCGGTCTCCACACGAAGCCTGAATTTTTTCTTTTTATGTGTGATGGGTTACTGTGTGTTGATGACAGTCACCTTCAATGGGATATTTGCCCCACTTTACAATTTTGATCATCAGTTGGCCCCGGAAGCCAGCAAGTGGCGGCAATATGTCGATACGGTGTTTCAGGAAGGCTTCTGGCTTCTTTCCTGTGTACTGGCATTTTTCATTGTAACACACCATCATAGTGAGAAGGCCGGTGAGTTTAATTCACGCCGGTACAAACCAGCAAAAGGGGCGGTATTACTTCTTTCTATCATCGCCTGGGCTTTTTTCTCCAAACTGGAAGGTTACAACTGGTATGTATATTACCCATTCACTTTGCTGGTGAAGGCCAGTCTGGCTCCCTACCTGTTTAACAACACGCTTTCATTACTGGTGATGGCCTACCTGTTGCCGGCACTGGCTGGTATTTCCGGGTATTCCTTTGCTCACCACCAACAGCCGGCTGAGCAAAAACAATCAGACACTCCAGCCCTGGAAGAAGCTTAAACATTGTCATACACTTCATGACAAATAAAGCCCATCATAAAAGAACATTTTGGGCTTTATTTGTCATTAAATTGTCTTAAAAACAAACAAAGAAATCTTCCATCAATCATCTCACCAAAACAAAAAACCCAACAAAAAGACAATAAATAAACACAAAAACGCACAAATACAGCACAAAAACAGAATATTATCCAAAAAACAGGCATAAATTTGAATTATTTAAAAATATCGCCACTGCACTTTTATTTACCGGTAGAATTTTAGACTTTTGTTACACAATCGTCATAAAATAGTGCAAACAATCGCTACATATCACCTCTCCTCCACTCCCTCCTCCCGCGGGGAATGCATGAGCACTATTATTACGACCACCATTACAACCCCACTGCGGGGTTAATATACACATATCATCCAACGACCACAGATGTGGTAACTACAGGGAAGAACCCGGAACATCTTTTCGTATAAATTTTATTCCTTATGCAAGTATTAAAATTTGGCGGCACTTCGGTCGGAAGCGCCAAAGCCATAGATCAAGTTTGTGACATCCTGAAAAAACATAAACCGGCAGGCCGTTTCGCCATCGTTGTATCTGCACTCGGCGGCACTACGGACAAGCTTATACGTTGCGGACAACTCGCCGGCCAAAGCCAGGAACAGTATAAATCCGTATTACAGGAAATAGAAACCCGGCACCTCGACACTATCCGTGAATTGTTTCCCATCACCGCCCAAAGCGGCATCATCAGTCAGCTTAAAAAGAAACTCAATACCCTGGAAAACCTCTGTGACGGTGTCTTCCAGGTAGGTGAACTCAGTGCCCGCTCCCTCGATAAAATCATGAGCTACGGTGAACTGATCTCCTGTGTAATCGTGGCAGAAAAGCTGAAACAACTGGGTTTCTCTGCCACCTGTAAAGACAGCCGGGAACTGATTATCACCGACAGTAACTTTGGCCATGCTGCTGTTAACTTCCAGCTTACCAACCATAATATCGCAGAATATTTCGCCCAGCAGCCTGCTGATTATGTAGTGCTGCCCGGCTTTATCGCCTCCTCCCCTGATGGCGACACCACCACCCTCGGCCGCGGTGGCTCCGACTATACCGCCGCCATCATCGCAGCAGCCGTACAGGCCGAAGTACTGGACATCTGGACAGACGTCAGCGGCATGATGACCGCCGACCCGCGCCTGGTATCACAAGCTATTCCTATTGCCCACATCTCTTATGAAGAAGCAATGGAGCTGTCACACTTCGGCGCCAAAGTAATATACCCGCCCACCATCCAGCCCGTGATGGACAAACGTATCCCTATCCGAATCAAAAACACTTTCGCTCCGGAAGATTACGGCACCCTCATACAAAGCAGCGTGGAACGCAGTTTCCCGGTGACTGGCATCTCCGGTATACAACATATATCCCTGCTTACCCTCGAAGGAAGTGGCATGGTAGGGATCCCCGGCTTCTCCAAAAGACTGTTTGAAGCATTATTACGGGAACGCATAAACGTAATTTTCATCACCCAGAGTTCTTCGGAACATTCTATCACAGTAGGCATACACGAGGCAGACATACTGAAAGCCAAAACTGCAGTGGACAGTGAGTTTGCGCAGGAGATACAGGAGAAACGCATCGACCCGCTACTGGTAGAGAAAGACCTTTGCATCGTAGCTGTAGTAGGTGATCAAATGAAAAACCATCACGGCACCAGTGGCAAACTGTTTGGCACCCTTGGCCGCAATGGTGTCAATGTAAGGGCCATTGCACAAGGTTCTACAGAGAAAAACATCTCCGCTGTAATCAGCAAAGCCAACTTAAAAAAAGCGCTCAACCTTATCCACGAAGCCTTCTTTGAAGCACCGCTCAAACAGGTGAACCTCTTCGTGGCCGGTGTGGGCAACGTAGGCAGCAAACTACTGGAACAGCTGCAGCAGCAACAGCTCTACCTGCAGGAAGAGCTGGGCCTCCAGATCCGTGTGGCTGGTATGGCCAACAGCAAAAACACCCTGTTCAGCGAATACGGCATCGGACTATATGACTGGAAAAACCAGCTGGCACAGGGCGACAACATGGACCTCTATGCTTTTATAGAGCGGGTGAAATCGATGAACCTCCGCAACAGCGTATTTGTAGACAACACCGCCAGCGCTGAAGTTGCGGCCATCTACCACGAATTTCTGCAGCATGGTATCTCTGTGGTCACCTGCAATAAAATAGCCTGTTCATCAGACTATCAGTATTACAAACAACTGAAAGACCTTGCCCGTAAATACAATGCCTCCTTCCTCTTCGAAACCAATGTGGGCGCCGGACTGCCGGTGATCAATACCCTCAACGACCTGGTCAGAAGCGGTGATAAAGTACAACGTATTGAGGCCGTGTTATCCGGCAGCCTCAATTATGTATTTAATCATTTTGTGAACGGCAACAGTTTCCGTAAAGTAGTAAAAGCCGCACAGGACGAGGGTTATACAGAACCAGATCCACGCATAGATCTGAGTGGTAAGGATGTGATGCGTAAAATACTGATACTGGCCAGGGAGAGCGGTGCCGCCATTGAAATGGATGACATCACTAATCATTCCTTCCTGCCGGATGCCTGTCTGCAAGCTCCTTCTGTAGCGGATTTCTACGAAACGCTTGATGAACATGCCGAACATTTCCAGCAGTTGTATGCCAATGCCGCCAGCGCCGGCAAGCGTTTGAAGTTTGTGGCCCGTTATGAAGATGGCCAGGCTTCCGTAGGGCTGCAATGCATAGCCCCCGACCATCCTTTTTATCAGCTGGAAGGAAAAGACAACATCGTGTTGTACACAACCAACCGATATCAGGAACAACCGCTGATCGTAAAAGGCGCTGGCGCCGGCGCAGATGTCACCGCCTCCGGCATATTTGCAGACATTATCCGGTCGGCCCGGTTATAATATTACCAACGGCCCTCTCCACGATGTTAAATCTGTGTGATCAGGTTGCCGGCCCCAAAAGGAATGATTAAATTAATTAACGCAATAGCCTTATATGGAATGTATAAAAGTATTTGCCCCCGGCACCGTAGCCAATGTAGCCTGCGGTTTTGATGTCATCGGCCTGGCCATGGACGCCCCTGGCGACGAAATGATCCTTCGCAGAACCAGCGAACCCGGTATACGGATCAAAGCCGTTCATGGCGCCGACCTGCCGCTGGACCCGGCCAAAAATGTGGCCAGCGTAGCGGTTCAGGCCCTGCTGCAGAAATACGATAACCCCGATGTAGGTATTGAAATAGAGATCTTCAAACATATTCATCCAGGCAGTGGTATTGGCTCCAGCGCTGCCAGCAGTGCCGGCGCCGTAGTAGGTGTCAACCATCTGCTGGGTGAGCCTTTCACTAAAAAACAGCTGGTCCGTTTTGCGATGGAAGGCGAAAGGCTCGCCTGTGGTTCAGCCCATGCCGACAACGTGGCTCCCGCCATCCTGGGTGGTTTCACACTGGTACGCAGCTATCGCCCGCTGGATATCACCAGTTTGCATACCCCCGGCGAATTGTGGGTAACCGTTATCCACCCGCAGATAGAAGTCAAAACTTCTGATGCCCGTGAAATATTGAAACAAAAAGTACTGATGACAGATGCCATCCGCCAGTGGGGCAATGTAGGCGCCATGGTAGCAGCACTTTACCAGGAAGATTATGACCTCATCAGCCGCTCACTTGAAGACGTGATCGTGGAGCCGGTACGCTCTATCCTTATTCCCGCCTTCCAGGAACTTAAACTCAAATGCAAGGAAGCCGGCGCCCTTGGTGGCGGTATCTCCGGCTCCGGCCCTTCTGTGTTTATGCTTAGCAAAGGCGAAGAAAACGCCCGCAAAGTAGCCGATACTATGAACATCGTATATGCCCCACTGGGTGTAGACTACAAGATATACGTGTCCCGTATCAACACCGCCGGCGTTAAAATCATTGACTAATTTTCCAATTTATTCAGCATGCAGTATTTCAGTTTACAGGATCCGCAACACAAAGCATCATTCGAAACGGCCGTTGTACAAGGAATTGCCCCCGACAAAGGGCTTTATTTCCCCGAGCAGATACCATCCCTGGACCCGGACTTCATTACTAACCTGCATGCCTATACGGACCATGAGATAGGCTACGAAGTAATCCGGCCTTTTGTTGGTGACGAGATACCGGAAGAAACGCTGCGTAAGATCGTGCAGGACACCCTGCATTTCCCCTTTCCTGTACAGAAGGTAACTGGGCACCTGTACGCACTGGAGCTTTTCCATGGACCTACACTGGCTTTTAAAGACGTAGGCGCCCGCTTTATGGCCGGTTGCCTGGGCCACTTCAGGCGCAACAGCAGCCAGCCAGTAACTGTGCTGGTAGCCACTTCCGGCGATACCGGCGGTGCTGTGGCCAGCGGCTTTTATAATGTTCCGGGCGTAGACGTGGTAATCCTCTACCCTTCCGGAAAAGTAAGTACCCTGCAGGAAAAGCAGCTGACCACCCTTGGCGGCAACATCCGGGCCCTGGAGATACAGGGCACCTTCGACGACTGCCAGCAGATGGTAAAAACCGCTTTCCTGGATGCCGATATACAACGTTACCGCCGGCTCACCTCCGCCAACTCTATCAACGTAGCACGGTGGCTGCCTCAGATGTTCTATTATTTCCTTGCATACAAACAGATGAAAGCAGCCCATCCCCGGCTGGTATTTGCCGTGCCCAGCGGTAATTTCGGCAATATCTGCGCGGGCATGATGGCCGCAGCTATCGGGTTGCCGGTATCACATTTTGTGGCCGCCACCAATATCAATGATACCGTGCCCCGTTTTATGCATAATGGCAAATATGAGCCAGGCAAGGCTGTCCCCACCCTGTCTAACGCCATGGACGTAGCAGACCCGAGCAATTTCGTACGGATATTACAGTTATTCGGTAACAACCTGCCATCGCTACGGGAAAAATTCACCGCGTTTTCCTTTACCGACAAAGACACCATCCGCACCATCGAGCAGGTATGGAAAGAAAACCACTATATGCTCGACCCGCACGGCGCAGTGGGCTACCTGGGCCTGCAGCAATATCTGGCTTCCGCACCGGAGCTCACAGGTGTGTTTTTGGAGACAGCACATCCGGTGAAATTTGAGGATACCGCCCCCCGGGCTGTAAGAGATGAGATCTATACGCCACCGCGTGTAATGTCGTTGTATGGCAAGGAAAAAACAGCAACCCTGTTACCAGCAGACTATACAGCTCTCAAAAACTGGTTAATGCGCTGAGGATTTCTTAGCTTTGACGGCGTATGAAATATTTACCTATCCTGGCGGCCATGGCAGCAGCCATGGCCTGCAACAACAATCCTCAGCAGCACCATCAGCTGACAGCTGCAGACTCCGTGCTATACAGCGATATTATCCGGCCGGTGACAGACTCTATACAACAGTATCCAGGCAACGATGCACTCTATTACCGCCGTGCCCTGCTGCTTTTTAATACCAATCCCAGCCTGGCCCAGGCCGATTTTGAAAAGGCCGCCAGCCTCAAGCCGGACCAGCCGGACTATTGGGCCGGCGCCGGTGAAGCCGCTCTGCTGGAAAATCGCTACGATAAGGCAGAACTTCTTTTCAATAAAGCGTTGGCTCACGCACCTGCCTATACGTACCTGCAGTACAAACTGGCCACCGCCATGATCGAGAACAAACGTATCTCACAGGCAGACAGTCTGGCCAACGTACTGGCAAGTACTACCGACGGAAAGGACAAAGCCTTTTATCTGAAAGCCCGCCTGGCAGAAGACCGCCACGATACCACCGCCGCAATAGAACATTTGAAAAGCGCCATCGCTGCCGCCGGCCCCAATGCCGAGTTTGAAGCTGTGATGGAGCTGGCCGACCTGCTCCGTGCCCGCAAAACACCGGAAGCCATCCGGTATTATGACCAGGCCTGGCATCAGGACTCCCTTAACGCAGCCCCGTTGTATGATATCGCTCAGGTACAGGAAGAAATAATGAGCAACACAGAAGCTGCCCTTGCCACCTACCGCAAATGCATTGTGGCAGACCCGGGATTTGAAGCCGCCTATCTTGCTATCGGTAAAATTCACAGCGATAGAAAACAATGGAAGGAAGCACTCAACTTCTACTCCATGGCCGCCAAAGTTGCTCCCACAGACGCCTTGGCCTACTATCACCGTGGCATATGCCATGAACAACTGGGCAATAAACAGGAAGCGGCTGTTGATTATGCCAAAGCCTCTTCTTTTAAGAAAGACTTCACGGAGGCAAAAGATGCCCTGCAACGTGTGAACACGAAAAAGTAGGGCAGACACATGGGTACATAATATCCCATGCATTATTTACATTTATACCATAAAAATTAATACTATTGAAAGACTCTCCTGTTTTGGTAGCGCCATCCTTACTGGCAGCCAATTTCCTTGAACTGGGAAAAGAAGTGGAAATGGTCAACCGTAGTGAGGCGGATTGGTTTCACCTGGACGTGATGGACGGCCGCTTTGTGCCAAACATCAGCTACGGCCTGCCTGTAATCGCACAGATCAAAAAACTGGCCCGCAAGCCCTGTGATGTTCACCTGATGATAGAAGAACCGGAGAAATATGCCGCCGAATTCAAAAAGGCCGGCGCTGATATACTGACTGTACATGCAGAAGCCTGCGTACATCTCCATCGCAATATTCAGCAGATCAAAAGCCTGGGCATGAAAGCCGGCGTAGCCCTCAACCCACACACACCCGTGGTGATGCTGGAAAACATAATCCGTGACATTGATGTAGTGCTGGTAATGAGCGTAAACCCGGGGTTTGGTGGACAAACCTTTATTGAACAAACCTATCAGAAAATAAAACAGGTACGCCAGCTGATAAAAGACCATCACGCTTCTGCCCTGATAGAAGTAGACGGTGGTATCGGCACCGAAAATGCAGGACAACTGGTAGCAGCAGGTGCCAACGTACTGGTGGCTGGCAGCGCCATCTTTGCTTCACCGGATCCGGAAAAAGCAATTGCAGCACTTAAGAGAGGTGCGCTATAATCTCTTTGGACAAGGGTTTGGTAAGATAACCATTTACCACAGCATAATGACGTACCCGCTCTTTGTCTTTCTCATCAATAGAAGAGGTCAAAACAAAAATGCGGATTTCTTTGGGCAGCTGCCCGTGAAAAAGGCTGTATTCGTCCAGAAATTCCCAGCCATCCATAATAGGCATGTTCAGATCAAGCAGAATAAGGTCCGGCAGGTCGTCCTCGTTATCCGCATGTAAACGGATATGATCAAGGACGTCCTGCGCATCGGAAAACACCCGGATATTGGTGCTTATCCCCTGCCGCTCTATCATGATTTTAGCTATTTGCTGGTGAATTGGATCGTCGTCTACTATAAAAATCATATTGATCAGCTTCATAAAAGGGATTATTCCGGCCTAAATGTAATAATAAATTTTGTTCCATGGCCCAGGCTGCTTTCTGCCTTAATACTTCCACCCATCGCTTCTACCTGTGTTTTAGTAATAAACAGGCCTATTCCCTTGGCATCTTTGTTACGGTGAAATGTTTTTCTGAAACCAAATAATTTATTACCAAAACGCTCCATATCGATACCAACACCATTGTCCTGCACTGTCAGCACAATGTTTTCACTTTCCTTCCTGGTTTGTATGTGCAGCTCCGGCGAACGTTCTGGTGAACGGTAACGGATAGCGTTAGTAATAAAGTTCTGCAGGATACTGTCGAGATATACGCGTGGATACTCTATCACCGGCGCCTGATCAAAGTCATCTGTGATCCGGATATTGCTGGTTTCAATATCTACCAGCAATATATCTTTTACTTTCTGTAAGCGATCGGTAAACGACAGCCTTTCTTTTTCCACATTCACATCCTTCCGTATCTGCACCACCTCCACCAGATCATTGAGTGTTTCATCAATTTTCTTTATCACCTCATGCAACATGCCCAGATACAACTCCCGCTCCTGGTGGGAGGTAGCTTCATTATGCATCTGCATCAACGCACGCAGGTTGGCAATAGGTGCACGCAGGTTATGTGATGTAATATGGGCGAAGTCTTCCAACTGCTTGTTCTGGTTGACCAGGTTCTTATTCAGGTTAGACAGCTGATCGTTGGCCTTGCGCAAGTCTTTCTGCATTTTCCTGCTCTCAGTGATATCCCGCATAAACACAGAGATACCGCCGTCCTGCATTGGTGTGAGCAGGAAGTCATACCACTTGTCGGGTTTAGGGAAGTAGATGCCGAAAGACTGTGACAGCTGAAGATGTATACACTCCTGCAAGCGGGCGTAAAACACAGTGCCGGACAGTCTGGGGAACACCTCAAAGATATTGCTGCCCATCTCTACTTTCTGTCCGATCATTTTTTCTGCTTTCTGATTGAGGAAGTTTAGCTTGCCATCTTTTTCCATGGCCGCATAGCCCATATCGATGGTATCGAAGAAAAGCCGCATCAGCTCTGTGTTCCGGGTCAATGCCTCTTTGATCTCGGATTGTTCGGTAACATCCTGTACCACGCCGAAGACACGTACCAGTTTACCGTTGCTGTAGCCAGGCTGTCCAATGGAGCGCACTCTCTTGGTTTGTTCGCCGGCGGTAACGATGGTCAGTTGAGCATCGAAAGGTTTACCTGATTCCAGACACTGTTTCACCAGGCTATCCAGCATATGGCGGGCTTCCGGTGTATAGAAGTCCATGGCTGATTCGAAGGTGATGGGCGTATTGGGGTCACAGTCGTGGATCTTGTACGACTCGTAAGACCAGCGTACTTTTCTGGTTTCCACATCGAGTTCCCAACCGCCTATTCTGCCTATTTCGCCGGTTTGCAGGAGGAACTGCTGGTTTTTGATATTTTCCAGCTCCTGCATTTTTTTATCGGTGATATCATTCACGAGGGCAACGACAATCATTTCCTTGTCAACCGGTTCTATGACCGGAAAGACGGTGAGGTCGAGATATACTTCACGACCGACGGTGGTCCAGCGTTCGTCTTCGCTGAAATCGATTTGTTTTTCTACACGTAGGGGCTTTCCTTCTTCGAGCGCCTGGAGGAAAAGTTTGTCCAGTTCGAAGCGGGTGGCCAGTTCATCGTTCATCACGTTGAAATTGCGGCGGGCAGCGGGATGTGGCGAGTTGAAGAAAAAGCGCTGGGTTTGATTGATCCGGCGTATAAAGCCGAAATTATCAAACTGTATATAACCGATGGGAAGGTTTTCGATGATATTGTCGAGCAGTCTTTCGCTTTTCTGGAGGCTTATTTCGGCCACTTTTTTTTCAGTGATGTCGTCGAGGATGAGGAAGTAGTTGGACATCCTGCTATGCCGGTCAGTGACCGCAAAGATGGTAGCTTCGTAATACAGCGGAGAGAGGCGGGTGACGTTGCCGTATGTCTTTTCGGTGTAGTTGAGCAGTATTTCGCGTTTGAGTGTTTTGCCGGTATCTCTGGCTTCTTCAAACATTCTGGCGAGGCCGTTGAGCCGGTAGAAACGATCCTCCAGCCATTTATAGCCGGGGATAGTGAGGAAGGCATGTTGCGCACCCCATATCTCGCGCTGGCGGCTGTTCATTTCCACGCATACACCATCGGGAGTGAACTGTTGCAGGCCGATGGGCAGATTTTCGAGTATCTGGCGGAAGTATTGTTCGTCCTCCATTAACTGGAGTTCGGGTAGTTTGCGGTCGGTGATATCGAGGCCAATGAGGAGGCATTCCATCATGGATCCGCCGGAGTCCATAACGGGGTTGATGGCCAGTTCCAGCCAGCAGGCGGTATGGCCGTTCAACAGAAAGCAGACTTGTTCCTGCACGGGTTTGCCGGCAAGGAGTTGCTGCCATATCTGTGTCCATTGTGCCTCATCGGCAGGTGCTAAAAATTCCCTGAAGTTCTGACCGGTGATATTTTCCGGCGATCGTTGCAAAGCATTTGCCATCCTCGTATTCAGGGTAGTAATGCACTCAGCGGCATCTATATTCACAGACAATGCACATGCATTGACAGCAGCTTCGAGTTGCTGCAGGCGCCGGTAATGCTGTTCCAGCATAACATCCATCATTTAATTAATAGCGGGATTCTAAGACCGTTGTGTTTTTGTTGCTCCAAAATAGACATTATTATAGTAAAAAGCGGTATTGCAGTGATAAAAGGTCCAATTTCACAGTATTTTCCGCATTTCCAGGGTGCCTGGGGTATCCAGTACGGCCTGTTATACAGTGAATTATCCACCTGTTGTGGATTTTCAGTTTTCTGTTTTTGTCAATTGATCAATATCTTCGCATTCATTTCCGGCAGGACTGACCACTACAAATAAACTAATTTTCACATAAATAAAACACAAATTAATGAGAGTTTTGATTATCATGGGTTCTGAGAGTGACAAACCGGTAATGGAAGAGTCACAGAAGTATCTGCAATACTTTGGCATTGAGAGTGAAATGGTTGTAGCCTCTGCACATCGTAATCCTGACAAAGTAAGAGAACTGTGTATCACTGCACAGGAGAAAGGCTTTGGAGTGGTAATTGCCGCGGCTGGTATGGCTGCAGCGCTGCCTGGCGTTGTATCTGCATATACATCATTACCTGTATTGGGCGTACCTTTGGAAGGAGGTTTACCTGGAGGCGTAGACGCGCTGTATTCTATTGTTCAGATGCCAGCAGGCTTACCAGTAGGCACTTTGGCCGTAGGTAAAGCCGGAGCACGCAATGCTGCTGTTCTGTGTGCACGTATACTGGGTCTGGGCAATAAAGATGTTGCCGCGAAAGTAGAAGCATTCAAACAAAACGGTTACAGAATTTAGTAATTGCTTAACAATACTGCTCTCCAGGTTGGGCGTAAATTCATATATTCGGAGTAAGAAATTCCGACTATTTCCTGGACTTTAAATCATTGAATCGTTGACTGAATCCATTATTAATTTAGATAGTATTAATCCCATTGAGTTTTTCGGAGTAAACAACGGAAAACTGGATTTGCTGAAGAAAAAATTCCCGCTGCTGAAGATCCTGTCCAGGGGTACCCAGTTAAAATTAAGTGGGTCACCGGAAGAAGTGGCCACAGCGGAGGAAAAAATCAGTCAAATCGTAAAGTACCTGGAGCGCAACGGGAATCTGACGGAGAACTACTTTGAGCAGATCCTGGGTGATGAAGAAGGTACACGGGTGGATCATTTCAGTGACCGCAATCCCAATGAGGTACTGGTTTTCGGTCCTAATGCCCGTACAGTACGGGCCCGCACTGCCAACCAGAAAAAAATGGTAGCGCTGGCGGACAAGAATGACATTGTATTTGCTATTGGTCCTGCCGGTACAGGTAAAACCTATACAGCGGTAGCCCTGGCGGTGCGTGCATTAAAAAACAAAGCTGTTAAGAAAATCATCCTTACCCGTCCGGCGGTGGAAGCAGGTGAAAGCCTGGGATTTCTGCCGGGGGACCTGAAAGAGAAGATCGATCCATATCTGCGGCCATTGTATGATGCGCTTGACGATATGATCCCTGCAGAGAAGCTGAGCTACTACATGACCAACCGTATCATTGAAATAGCGCCGCTGGCTTATATGCGTGGTCGTACGCTGGATAATTCCTTTATTATCCTGGACGAAGCGCAAAACGCCACCGACCTGCAACTCAAGATGTTCCTCACCCGTATCGGTGCATCTGCCAAAGCCATTATCACCGGCGACCTTACCCAGATTGACCTGCCAAAGAACCAGAAATCGGGCCTTGAAAAAGCCTCCCGTATCCTGCGTAATATCGATGGTATCGGGTCAGTACTACTGGATGAGGAAGACGTAGTGCGGCACAGGCTGGTAAAAGCCATTATACGGGCATACGAAGCGGACAAGGAAAAAGATTAAGAATTTTTTGATTTTTTGATTTGGAGATTTTTTGATTTGAAAGATGATCATTGAATCTCTAAATCAAAAATCAAAAATTTTCTAATATTAACGCTTTTTTAACGGTCTTTGCAGTAAGTTCACCTGTTTTTTCAAAGGGATAATTCAGTTCGGAAGCCTGTGATACAGCATTGCGGTGATAGCAACTTTGCAGATTTGAATGTTTAACCCTATTTTTGTTGTGATATTATAATTATCGACCGCATGACCAATTATCGTCGAATTCTGACACTGGCAGTGATGGGAATACTGCTGCTGAGCAGCTGTAAGAAACGGGCCACCCCACAAGAGGTAGCACTGGCGTTTATGCACGCTATACAGGATTCGAACTTCGACCAGGCAAGGGATTATGCCACCAAAGAATCCCAACAGGTAATACAGATCTATTCCATTTTTGACGGACGCCGCAGTGATGCGGAACGCGAAAAAATCAGGAAAGCCAAAATTGAAGTAGTAGGCATAGAAGAAAAGGGAAACAAGGCTTCTGTTACCATCCTTAACTCATCCGCCCACCAGGAGGAAGTACTTCAGCTGGTAAAAGAAGGCGGTCAATGGAAGATTTCACTGACATTTGAAAGTATTATACCTAACTATATTCCACCAGCCAACCAGGGGCTGGATTCCACCACCGTGCTGACACCAGATACCACTACCAGTGGTATGGCGGTTCCTGCAGTTAAATAATTTTTGCCTCTTTTTACACTTTTATAGGTAAGAAAAGGATAATTTTTAGCTATTAACCGCGAGTTCCCTTAATTTTGCCGTGCATTAATGGATGGCATGTGTAACTGATTTCCAGTAGCCAACGACCGGAAACCGTAACCATTCTTCATGAAAAGTGAAGAGAATGTTGTATTCACTTTTCAAACATTAATCAATTTGAACAATAAACCATAAAGTAGAAAAGTAGATTATTATGATGACAAATCCCTGGCATAGTGTGAGCCCTGGTTCTGAGGTGCCGCATATTGTAAACGCAATTATTGAGATTCCAAAGGGATGCCGTGCCAAATATGAACTGGATAAAGAAAGTGGTTTGCTGAAGCTGGACCGCGTATTATATTCTTCTGTATATTATCCTGCCAATTATGGTTTTATTCCTCAGTCCTACTGCGATGACCACGATCCACTGGATATCCTGGTACTTTCACAGGTAGAATGTGTTCCTATGTGTATCATCGAAGCGAAAGTAATCGGTGTGATGCAGATGGTGGACGGCGGAGAAGCTGATGATAAAATCATTGCTGTGGCTGCCAACGATATGAGCGTAAACCACATCAATGATATCTCTGAACTGCCTCCTCACTTTATTGATGAGATGAGACACTTCTTTGAAGAATACAAAAGACTCGAAAAGAAATCTGTAACGGTAGAAGAATTCCAGAATAAGGAAAAAGCTGAGCAGATTATCATTAAGAGTTTTGAAGATTATCGTAAGATCTTTAAACAGAGCTAATTTCAATGGTCAAGCGAATTGCGGTATCCGCAATTCGCTTGACTGCTAAAACAGTCGTTTGATAATCCGCAGCTGGTGCGTTCTGACCTGGGTATCTGCATTAATGATGCCCTGGTTATCGATAGGATCGATGCGTACCTTACCAGAAGCATGCATTATTTCGTGATCATCGAGTAAAAGTCCGACATGGGTGATTTTTCCTTCCGGATTATCGAAAAATGCAAGGTCCCCCAGCCTGGCTTCCTGTAAAAAGTCAACCGTAGTGCCTTGAGTGGCCTGCTGAGAAGCATCCCGCAGCAGCGGTACACCAGACAACTTGAATACGTTCTGCACAAAACCGGAACAGTCGACCCCAAAGACATTCCTACCACCCCAGAGATAAGCCGTATTCAGGAATTTCATGGCATCAGCGAGCAACCGTTTAGGATCAACCGGGCTACCCGTGGGTAACAATATATGCGGCTTTTCCTGTAAGGAAACCGTCACATTACCCCATTTAGCGGTGAGGTTGTTGGTATATCCTTTCAGCAGACAACCAAAAGGTACCATCATCGGACGACCATTGACATATACTTCATTGATCCAGTCGGAGAGATAATGGGTAGCGGGATGGTGGTAAACATCTTCTGGCACTTCTTCCAGATGGGAAAGGGAGGCCCAGCCGGAATATCCGTCATATTGGTTGATCACTTCCACCCATCCGTCGGGGGCTGTGTTGACGATCTCCACTCCTTCTCCCCAGAGCAGCTGAGAGATCATTTCACTTCTGTGTGCAGGGGCGGCTCTCAGTGGCGCCACAGGCACCACAACAATAGCGTATGGCATATAAATTGTATAATTCCGTTTTTTAATCCAATAATCTCGCGTCTGAATGAACTTTTTCTGCTTTTATACGTAAATATAGAGTAATAAGTTTATGCATCAACAGTTAACCAATTTATCAGATAAAGAGCTAATATCCCGTGCCCGTAAAGCAGACAGGGAAGCAGAAGGCGTACTAATGGACAGATACAGTCATTTACTGGTGGCCATTACCCTGCCTTATCTGAAAAAATCTCCGAATCCGGACCCCAACGTAGTATTCCCCACTCTTTTACAACGGCTCAGCGCCAGTCTTAAAACGCAGACTATCTACAAGGCCAACGAATGGATTTTACATGTACAGAAAGGATATTTCAGTAATCCAGACAAAAATATTCCATTCTACCCGTCACGGGATGGCAGGGACCTGCTGCATATTGAGAACAAAGTAGAGAAAGCAGGCACCAACATCATCGACCGCCAGGACCTGGCCGTAAGGCTGGAACAGGCGCTGCAACGGATGAATGCAGATGACCGCGATCTAATAACACAGTTCTATATTGACAATAAAAGCTTTGCCGATCTGACCGCTGCCAAAGGATTAACGCGTGAAAAACTCAGAAACCAGCTGAAAGCAGCCAAGGGGAAACTAGCCAAGCTATATATGAATCAGGGATATGTTTAGTAGTAAACCAAACAATGAAAAAATCCTAAAGGTATTTTCCAGTATCCGTTGCCTCAGCAAAGACCAGCTGCCACGCTATATGGATGGAAGGCTGACAGACGTTGAAAAGCACCTGGTAGAACAACACCTCGCCGACTGCGACCTCTGTTTTGGCGCCCTCCAGGCATTGGAACAGGAAGGCGCTCCGGAACAATACCAGGAACTTACCGGAAAACTCCAGCGTTATATACACGACAGTATACAACCGGTTTCCCATGTCCATAAGGTAGCTCAATACACCAAAAAAGAGAAAAATAAAGAAAGCATGCTGGTGTATTTCTGGCTGATCGCCTTCATCGCTATCGGTGTAGCCAGTGTATATGTATTGCGCGGACACCTGCGCAACCAGCCACCGGCACCACCCCGTATGCTTTCTACCCAACCGGCAGCCAAAGATACCACTCCGGCCCCTCCCCCTGCGGAAGAAGTAACCGAACAGCCTATCGTGACCGGAGGACATCCCAATACACCGGCAACTACAAAGAATGCCGGCACAACATCAGCGGGTAAAACCGGCGGCTCCAATACTACACCTGCCACCGCAGCACCTCAGGCCCCGGCCACCGTACCCACACTGCCCAACGCCGTCACGAAAGCAGATTCTATTGCCAAAGCCAAAGCTGCTGCCCTGAAAGCCCAGCACAGAAAACACGTGGCCGATAGCATCCGTAAAACAATCCTCATCCAGAGACAGCAGCAGGATTCTCTCAAAAAAGCAAAGGAAAATGTAAAAGATACAGAGAACAAATCGCAGGTACCCGTTCCGGAGATCAAGCCCGAACTAAAACGCGATACCAAAGAAACTGAACCTAAAAAAGATACCGAAAGAAAACAGGAACCCATCAACAGCGACGAATATCTCTATAAGGCTGCTATGGTGTACCAACAACAGGGCAATCTCGGCGAAGCCATCGACAGATACCGACGAATTGCTGCCAACAGCACCGGTAAATACGTGGAAATGGCCAGCTATCAGCTCGCTATCTGCTACCGCAGCAAAGGCCAGATGGCTAAAGCCCGCCGCATGTTTAAGGAAGTGATCCGTATGGAAGGCTCCCTCAAAAATACTGCACAGCAGGCTTTGGACAGCATGTAAATCAATTGCGAATTATCAATTGCGAAATACTATTAAGAAGGCCCGGGCATTCTTAATTAGTATTTATAATTTGTTATTCCTTTATCTTTATGGAATTTCCCGATGTCTGCATCTTACATGCAGCATTCAACTTAGCCTGTGAACAATCCAGATATACAACAACTGACAGACCAGGAATTACTACAACGGTTCAAAGCTGATAATAACAGTGAATGGATAGGTGTGCTTTTTGACCGCTATGCCCTGCTATTGCTGGGTATGTGTATGAAATACCTGAAAAATGAAGAAGATGCACGCGACGCCGTGCAGCAGATTTTTCTCAAAGTATTGTCCGATATCAACAAACATGAGATACAATTTTTCCGGGCCTGGATATACCAGGTAAGCAAAAACTATTGCCTCATGCAGTTGCGGCAACACCATATGAAATACAAGGAGGAGATTACCGACAGACATGGCGAACTGGCAGCCGAGCAGGAAGAAAAAGGGACATATCAGGAAAAAGACCTCCTGCTCACCAATATGGAGCAAGCCCTTAATCTGCTGAATCCGGAACAGAAAATCTGTGTAGACCTTTTCTACCTGCAAAAAAAGTCCTACCAGGAAATAGCCGACCAAACGGGCTTTAGCCTGTTACAGGTAAAGAGTTATATCCAGAACGGCAAACGTAATCTCAAATTAATACTGGAAAAACAACAACGCGCAAACAAGCGTTAATTTGCATCAATAGTGATATGAACGAGCATTTCAACGATATATTTGTAACGACCGGCTGTCCGACACAACAGCAGCTACTGGACTATGTGCAGGGCAAGCTGTCTGCTGAAGAACAACATGAGGTGGAAATGCACCTGACCGATTGTGCGTTTTGCAGTGAAGCCCTGGAAGGTCTTGCCACTATAAAAGATAAGGAGAAAATTCCAGGATGGATACGCGAAATGAAATGGGAAGTGCTGAAGAAATTACGGAAGCGCTACCGCAGCAGGAGGAAAACGGAAAGTTATATATCCCTGGCCGTTATCATCCTCAGCATTCTGTTCCTGCTTCTGGCCATGTTCTGGGCGTATCATTTTGCTATCAGACATTAAGGAAATTAAGAATTACGAATTATGAATTTGGAGCAAGGGGTTAATTTAAGAAATCGTAATTCACCATTCGTAATTCGTAATTCAATGCAGTGTGTTATTATTCATCCCCACCCATTGCTGAAATACTTTCAACGCTTCTTCGTCCCGCAGTTCGATCAGCGGGATTTTTTTTTCTTCATGCGGCACTGCGATCTCACGGTAAATAAATGAATCGTCGAAGTTGATGGCTGCGGCATCTTCCTTGGTGTTGGCATAGTACACCCTGGATGGCCTGGCCCAGTAAATAGCGCCCAGACACATGGGGCATGGCTCGCAGGATGTATAGATTTCGCAGTCTGTCAACTGAAAAGTCCCCAGTTTCCTACAGGCATCCCGGATAGCCATTACTTCAGCATGCGCAGTGGGATCATTCTCACACAGTACCTGATTCCACCCTTCCCCGATAATTTCATCGCCCTTTACTACGATAGAACCAAACGGACCGCCATCTCCCTGCTCTATTCCCCTGCGGGACAATGCAATTGCATGTTGCATGAATTTTTTTTCCCTTTCACCAATCATAGGATTTAAATATTAATTCATTCAAATTTACCGAAAAGAAGGCATAAAAAAACCCCGCGAAGAATCGCGGAGTTTATCGTTAACTATGTATCGTCGTATTTAGAATTACTTGAATTATTTGTTTCTTATTACTACCACACCGTCGAACACATCGATCAGTACGGGCTTTGATTTATCGATATCTCCTGCCAGGATCTTTTTGCTCAGCAGGTTGATGATCTCTTTCTGGATCAGTCTTTTCAGTGGCCTTGCACCAAACTGCGGATCGTAACCCTGAACAGAAAGATATTCCAAAGCATAATCAGAAAATTCCAATATCATGCCATTTTTAGCCACCATGTCCTTGAGCTGTTGTAATTGAATGTTAATTATTCCTTTAATCTCCTCTCTCATCAATGGCTGGAACATGATCACTTCATCTACCCTGTTCAGGAACTCTGGCCGTATGGTTGTTTTCAGCAGTGACATCACCTCTTCTTTGGTTTTGTCTACTATTTCCTCACGGTTGGAGTCGTCGATATTTTCAAAGTTTTCCTGGATGATATGGCTTCCCATATTGCTGGTCATGATGATGATGGTGTTTTTGAAGTTCACCACACGGCCTTTGTTGTCTGTCAGACGGCCATCATCCAGCACCTGTAACAAAATGTTAAAGGTATCCGGGTGCGCTTTTTCAATTTCGTCGAGCAATACTACAGAGTAGGGTTTGCGGCGAACGGCTTCTGTCAGCTGACCACCTTCATCGTAACCTACATATCCCGGAGGAGCGCCCACCAGACGGCTCACGGAATGTTTTTCCTGGTATTCGCTCATATCGATGCGTGTCATCATCTGATCATCATCAAAGAGGTACTCTGCCAGTGCTTTGGCCAGCTCTGTTTTACCTACACCGGTAGTACCGAGGAAGATAAAAGAACCTATCGGACGGCGCGGGTCCTGCAGACCGGCACGGCTGCGGCGGATCGCATCAGACACGGCGATGATCGCTTCTTCCTGCCCTACTACACGGTTGTGCAGCTCTTCTTCGAGATGCAGCAGTTTATCTTTTTCACTCTGCATCATTTTAGATACAGGGATACCGGTTGCCTTGGCCACATTTTCCGCGATATCTTCCGCATCAACTTCCTCTTTAAGAAGACGTTTATTATGCTCGGATATTTTACTTAGCTCTTCAGAAAGATCGTGTACCAGTTTTTCCTGTTCTTTCACCTTACCATAGCGAATTTCAGCTACGCGTCCGAAATCACCGTTACGTTCGGCCTGTTCGGCTTCCAGCTTCAGGTTTTCGATAGCTGATTTAGCAGCCTGGATTTTGTCTACTACTTCTTTTTCGGCCTGCCATTTGGCTTTGAAAGTGTTTCTTTCTTCGCTGAGGCGGGCTATTTCTTCACTCAGTTCACGCAGTTTATCTTCATCATTTTCTCTCTTGATCGCTTCTTTTTCAATTTCGAGCTGACGGATTCTTCTTTCCAGTTCATCCAGTTCTTCCGGCATGGAATTCATTTCCAGTCTCAGTTTGGCAGCACTTTCATCGATCAGATCGATGGCTTTGTCTGGCAGGAAACGATCGGTGATATAACGATGGGATAATTCCACCGCAGCGATAATAGCTTCGTCTTTGATGAGCACGTGGTGGTGACTTTCGTATCTTTCTTTCAGGCCACGCAGGATAGAGATAGCATCTTCCACACTGGGCTCATCTACTATTACTTTCTGGAAACGGCGTTCCAGGGCTTTATCTTTTTCGAAGTATTTCTGGTATTCGTTGAGTGTGGTGGCACCAATTGCACGGAGCTCTCCACGGGCCAGCGCCGGTTTGAGGATGTTAGCCGCATCCATAGCACCTTCCATGGCGCCGGCACCGATCAGGGTGTGGATCTCATCAATAAAGAGGATGATATCTCCATCACTATCGGTCACTTCCTTCACGACTGCTTTCAGTCTTTCTTCAAATTCACCACGGTATTTGGCGCCAGCCATGAGCGCGCCCATATCGAGGCCGTAAATGGTTTTTGATTTCAGGTTTTCCGGCACGTCTCCATTGAGGATACGATGTGCCAGACCTTCTACGATAGCGGTTTTACCTACACCGGGTTCACCCACGAGAATGGGATTATTTTTGGATCTGCGGGAGAGGATATGCAGTGTTCTGCGTATTTCTTCATCGCGGCCTATCACCGGGTCGAGCTTACCTTCGCGGGCCAGTTCGTTAAGGTTTTTGGCGTATTTCTGTAATGTATTAAACTGGGTTCCACCGGATTGTGAACTAACGGTTTCGCCCTTACGTAATTCCTTGATGGCGGCTTTGAGGCCTTTTTCAGTAAGTCCTGCATCTTTCAGCAGTTTAGCTGTATCATCGCTACCTCCTAAAATGGCCAGCAGCAGGTGTTCTACACTTACAAATTCATCTTTAAACTCTTTAATGCCTGCACCGGCGCGCAGCAATGCGTTATTAGCATCACGGCTCAGTACCTGTCCGGCTTCACCACTTACTTTAGGATATTTCTGCAGCAGCTCATTTACTTTGGTATTGAGCAGCGAGGTGTTTACCGCATTTTTTTTCAGCAGGTACTCTACGGGGCTGTCATTATCTTCCAACAGCGCTTTCAGCAGATGCCCCGTTTCAATGGCCTGGTTCTGGTTGTTGAACGCCAGTTGCTGGGCCTGTTGTATTATTTCCTGTGATTTTATAGTGAAATTATTCAGATTCATATGTTATTATTTTTCTCCTTTTTAGTGATTTACAAACGTGCTTTCTTATTAACAAACCCTGAACCAATGTTGTTTTCCGGAAATTATGACATATTACGCATAAGCTTTCTGCATTTTTAGCAGAAGATAAGTCCATTAACTGCTAAAATTGCATTAATCCCGTTGCCCCAAGAGCGTATATTGTGTGAATGAAAACATTTTCAAGCTATATGCTGCTGCTGGCGGCATTGCTGAGTAGCCGGGTCACCAGTGCACAGGAACAGGTCCTGAAAAACACTATACTGGTGCAGGTAGGTACTAAAAACCACGGTAATGTATATACGTCAACCAATTTGCAACAGGCGCTGGTCCAACAACGGGCCCAACATCCTGATAAAAACCTCTCCGTGGTGTTTACAGAACCGGGCACCTATTATTTTGATACGACGCTGGTCATTACGTCAACGCTGGCTAACGGAGAGGGACATATTTTATTCAGCAAACTTCATCCTGAAGACAAGGTCACTTTAAGCGGAGGCCGGCCCATACAGGTAAAATGGAGTCTTTGGAAGAATGGTATTTATAAGGCCACACTGGACCTGCCCTATACCTTCGATCAATTATATATCAATGATGAGCTGCAGATACGTGCCCGCTATCCCAACTACGACAGCAGTGCCCGTCATTATAATGGCAGCGCTGCAGACGCTCTCAGCCCAGAAAGGATTAAAACATGGCGGCACCCGGAGGGAGGTTATGTGCATGCCTTACATAAAGGAGAATGGGGCGGTTATCATTACCGTATCAAAGGTGTCAACTCCGACTATACACTTCAGCTGGAAGGAGGTTATCAGAATAACCGGCAGATGGGCATGCACGCCCAGCACCGGTTTGTAGAGAATATTTTTGAAGAGCTGGATACAGTCCGCGAATGGTATTACGACCAGCCGCATAAAACACTGTATTATAAACCGGCTCCCGGTACCCGGCTGTCTTCCGCCAGGGTAGTGATTTCCCGGCTGCCCACAGTGATTGCACTGAAAGGTACTGCAGAGTCCCCGGTAAGAAATGTGGAGATAACAGGACTTCGGTTTGCACATACCGCCCCCACGTTTATGGATACACGGGAACCGCTGCTACGCAGCGACTGGACGATCTATCGCGGCGGCACCGTTCTGCTGGACGGCACGGAAAACTGTAGTATTAAGGCTTGTGAGTTTGACCACAATGGCGGTAACGCCGTATTTGTGAGTAATTATAACCGGCATGCCCAGATCTCCGGATGCCATATTCATGATGCAGGCGGCAGCGGTATCTGCTTTGTAGGGAACCCCGATGCAGTGCGTTCACCACTGTTTGAGTACAACCAGTCACAACCACTGGCATCCATTGATACCGTTCCAGGGCCTAAAACAAGCCATTATCCTGACTCCTGCACCGCATACGATAATCTGATCTACCGCACCGGTACCATTGAAAAACAAACTGCCGGTGTACAGTTATCGATGGCTATGAACATCACAGTATCCCACAATACTATATATGATGTACCACGTGCAGGCATCAACGTGAGTGAAGGTACCTGGGGCGGGCATGAGATTGCGTACAATGATGTATTTAATACGGTACTGGAAACCGGCGACCACGGTGCTTTTAACTCCTGGGGCCGGGACAGATACTGGCACCCCAACCGCCAGACCATGGACAGCCTTGTGGCAGCCCATCCCTGGCTGATCAGACTGGATGCCATTCATACCATCCGGCTGCACGACAACCGATTCCGATGTGATCATGGCTGGGATATAGACCTGGATGATGGTTCCTCCAACTATCATATTTACAACAACGTATGTCTTAACGGCGGATTAAAACTGCGGGAAGGTTTTTACAGAACAGTAGAAAACAATGTAATCCTCAACAATTCCTTTCATCCGCATGTGTGGTTTGCCAACAGTCATGATGTTTTCCGCCATAACCTTGTAACGGCGGCCTATAAACCTATTGGTATCAAGTACTGGGGCGATGAGATAGATTACAACTGCTTTCCCGACAGTGCAGCCATGCCTCCCCTCACCGACAAACATTCTCTGGCAGGCAGCCCTGGTTTTGTAAATCCATTGGGCGGCGATTATCGCGTAATACCGTCCTCTCCTGCTTTACGGACAGGTTTCCGTAATTTTCCCATGGACAATTTTGGTGTTGTATCGCCGCAACTTCGGCGGCTTGCTAAAAAGGCTCCGCTGCCAGTGCTGGCACAGCAACACCTGCTATCATCAGCCACCACCAACTGGAGCGGCGCCGGAATCAAAAACATTGAAACTCTGGGAGAGCGTTCTGCAGCCGGTTTACCCGACAACAATGGCGTGTATGTAGTGAGTGTGCCAGCCGGCTTCAGGTATCGCCTGCAGGCAGGAGATGTGATCTTAAAAGCGGGTACTACACCTGTACATAACGTAGCGGCGCTGCTGGAAATCACAACCCGTGGTAACAGCTGGCCGGTGCATCTGACCATCTTCAGAAATCAGCAGCAACTTGTTATTTAAAAAAAATCCCAGGGCTAAAGCCCTGGGCTATGTTGTTTCAAAACACCTCATTACATCCATTCTTTCACGAGTGCTTTGTGCTCGCTGATCCATTTTTTGATGACAGCATCTTCTTTCCCGTCTGCTTCTGCCATCACGTTCATCAGTGAGCTCAGTTCTTCACTGTTCAGTTTAAATTTTCGGAAGAAGTTGACCGCAGTAGTGTCCTTCACCGTAAACTCACTGTTTGCGATGGTTTGAATCTTTTCAGTTTCGCCGAATACTTTTTTGGGGTCCTCCAGGAAACGGAGTTTAAATCTTGCAAACATTTGATGAGGTTCCCATCCTGTAACCACTATCGGCAGCTTTTCGTCGATGCTTTTTTTCAGCGTGGCCATCATGGCTGCTTCGCTGGATGATTGCAGCTGGTAGCCCAGGTTATATTCGCGGATAGCATCTTCAGCTTTGGTCATGATACCGGCGCCGGCATCGATGCCTACTACTTTACCACCGAAAGAGGCTTTTTCTTTGACCAGATCTTCGATAGTGCGGGCTTTCACATAATCAGGCACTACCAGTCCTATTCTGGCGCTGTCGTAGTTGGTATTGAGCACGGTGATTTTATCACCGAATGTTTGCATGTAGGTTTTATGGGTAACGGGCATCCATGCATCGAGGAACACGTCTGCATCACCGCCGGCTACGGCAGCGAAGATGGGTGCTACGTCTGCATTTTTAAGCGTAACCGTATAACCTTTCTCCTGCAGCAGGTGTTTGGCCAGCTGAGTCATGGCCACACCTTCTGCCCAGTTAACGTATCCAATAGTTATTTTTTTTTCGCTCTGGTTCCCGTTCTGCTGGCAGGCGGCCAAGACAAGCATGACTGCTGCCAGTCCGAAGATGAATATTTTTTTCATATGTCTGTTTTTAGCGTTTTTCTTTTTGTTTCCTTTTACCGAATGACTGTGTGATACGATCCAGGATGATGGCCAGTATTACCACCGCGATACCACCTTCAAAGCCCAGGCCGATTTTCAGCTGTGTGATGCCTTTAAGCACTATTTCTCCCAGGCCGCCGGCGGCGATCATAGCAGAGATAACCACCATTGACAAGGACATCATAATGGTTTGGTTGACACCGGCCAGAATGGTAGGCAGCGCCAGTGGCAGCTCTACTTTAAACAACAGCTGCCGGGGCGTGGCCCCAAAAGAGCGGGTGGCCTCCACAATATCTTCCGGCACCTGGCTGATGCCCAGGGTGGTAAGCCTTACAGCAGGAGGCATCGCAAAGATGATAGTGGCAAACACGCCCGGTACTTTCCCCAGTCCGAAGAAAAGTACCGCCGGTATCAGGTAAACGAAGGCCGGCATCGTTTGCATAAAGTCCATCAGCGGACGCATCACCTTACCGGCTGTTTTGCTTCTGGCTGCCCATATACCCAGGGGAATGCCTATCAGGAGGGCGATAAAGGCAGATACCAGTATCAGGGAGAGGGTTTCCATTGTAGGCACCCAGTATCCCATTGCATAGATGAGGGACAGTCCCAGCGCGGTGACTATTCCTACGCCCCACCCTGCCCTTCTCCAGGCCAGTATAGCCAGCAGGGCGATGACCACATAAAAGGGCAGAAAGGAGAACAGCCATAAAACACCATCCACCATTGATTCCACACCTGATTTCACCACCTTGAAAAAGGGGCCGAAATTGAGTGTGAGCCAATTGATGAACTGTTCAATATATTTTCCGATTTTAATCATACAATTTTTCGTTTATGCTTGTGTGTTAGTCTGACTACCGGTTGTTTCGATAATCAGGGAAGTCTGGGAAATAAGCCCCAGGAGCTTGTTATTGTCGGGGTTCACTACTGCCACGGGTTTATCGGTTTCTGCGATAAAGGGCAGCATTTGTTCTACGGTCATATCGGGGTTTGCCACGGGCACATCACGATGGATGGCGGCTTCGATGGTTTTATCGCCACGTTTTTTTACTTCGAGCACTTCACGCAGGTAAACAAAACCGAGGAAATGTTTATCGATGGTGACAGCCGGGAGAATATCGAGGCCGGTGGCTCTCATTTTACGAAGGCTACCTTCGGGACCGTCTTTACGGAATACAGCCATAGTGGGCTTGGTGTCCATGAGGGAGGAAGCGGTGATGATAGCCTTGCGGTCTACCTTTTCCACGAAAGAGCTGACATAATCGTTAGCCGGCGCCGTGAGTATTTCTTCCGGTGTACCGATCTGAATAACTTCTCCATCTTTCATAATGGCGATGCGGTCGCCGAGGCGGATGGCCTCATCGAGATCATGGGTGATGAAGACGATCGTCTTATGCATTTTCTCCTGGAGATCGAGCAGTTCATCCTGCATTTGCGTGCGGATGAGGGGATCGAGGGCGGAGAAGGCTTCGTCCATGAGGAGTACTTCGGGGTCGTTGGCGAGAGCACGTGCCAGGCCCACCCGCTGTTGCATACCACCGGACAATTCGGAAGGCAGCATGTTTTCATAACCTTTCAGACCTACGAGGCTGGTCACATTGCGTGCCTTTTCGAGGCGTTCGGCTGTAGGTATGCCTTGCAGCTCCAGTCCGAAAGCCACGTTTTCCAAAACGGTACGATGTGGCAGGAGTCCGAACTTCTGGAATACCATGGATATTTCCTTGCGGCGTACATCCTGCAGGTCAGCATCGGGCAGTGCGGTGATATCTACACCGTTGAGCAGGACATTGCCGGCACTGGGCTCAATCAGGCGGTTGAGGCAGCGGAGGAGGCTGGACTTACCGCTGCCGGAGAGGCCCATGATCACAAAGAACTCACCAGCTTCGATGTCGAAGGAGGCGTTTTTGACCGCCACGGTGCTGCCGGTGCGGTCCAATATTTCTGCTTTGGACTTCCCCTGCTCCAGCAGCTGCAGCGCTTCGTGCTGTTCACGACCGAAGATAAGGGTGAGGTTTTCTATTTTCAGTTTAGGCATCATCTTGTTTTTTGGTTTACGAAAGACGCATGGTGCGTATATCAGAAATAGTACCCGATGTTCAGGTTAAGACGGCTGTGCCAGCGGGCATCCGGGGTACCGGTGGCGAGCGCTTCATTCCATACCGGCCCAAGCCAGGGATGATTTTTTCCGGCGGCCCAGTCGAGATAAGAGAATACATGACCAGCAGTGATCATACAGCCGAGTACGTTCATCTGTGAATTTTGGAATCCGCTGGCCGGCTTCTGCATATAGGAGTAGTCGTTATAAAAAGTAAGTTTGCTGATGGGGCCCCAGTGTACAGGCTGCGTGTATGAAAGTGATACGGTGTGTAGAAAAGCTTCTGCAGCCACGCGGTAGGCAGCGCCATAGGCGGCCATGTCTACATAGTTAGCCAGCTGTGCTGAATCGGCCACGTTGTAGCGGTAGTACATAGACTGGAGTTTAAGATTCCATCGGTCCATGTTGAGGTTGCTGTGTAAGGCAGCAGCCCAGTGGCTGCCCATGTTTCCGGAGGGGATGTTGTAGAGTCCCCCCAGCATAACAGAAGCGCCTATACTATTGTTTTTATTCAGAAAATATTCCACGCGGGCATTTCCCTGGTTGACTTCCTTATTGCGGCCGGCCACATCGTAGGAATAGCGGCCAGGGTCTGTTTCAGACTTATCGCCGAAGTTGAGCTCTTCCGCATTTTTAAAGAAAGCCAGTTGATATAACCAGCGATTGCTGCGGCGTTGGAATTTTATTCCCATATCATAATCATCTTCCTTACCCACATAATAGGGCAGATTAAAAAACCAGCTGTGTGAGTTGTAGGTGATGTTACCGAAGGGTACCTGGGTAAGGCCGATGTCTATTTGTGTACTATCATTGAATTGATAGCGTACATAACCTTCCTTGAGGAAGCTGCCGCCGAAGTCTTTCGAATAAAAGCGGTATTCTGCGTGGAGAGAAAGCTTTTTCCAGGCGGCATCAGCATTGATGCGGAACATGTCGAAACCGAAGTCACCACCTCGTTTCACCTGTTCCTTTTTCCAGGACGACAGGTTATAGTTGAAGCGTAGTGCACCTCCTACATGGAAGGTGGGTTTATCCGTTTTGCTGGTTTCCGTACTATCCTGTGCAACAATAACCAAACTAGGCAAGAGGAGCAGTAAGCATAGCAACAACCAATGCGATGATTTAATCATAGCCATTAATTATTTAATATGTTTAAGCTGATCTTTTTCCGGGCGACATAGGGGACCTATGGGCATGCTACTGTACTGTAGACAGCAAGCGGGAAAGGAAAACCGGGCGCGAAATGGCCCGACAAATGATCAATTACCAATAAATATTGACTGTTATAGCGTAATGCGGTGTGCTCGGAAGGCACGTTTAAACAGTCGGGTTTTGCGTTAAGCAGAGCAAAGGTACAAAAAAATGGTAGAGCTGCCAACTTTCTCTCAAAATTTAATTTCTATCCCATTAAAAATCATATAATTATAGAACAAAATCCATAATACAACAGATGGCACAACATCTAATTATCGCATTTTCTTTTCTTCTTATGGTAGAAAATCAAACAACCTTGAAGCAGGGAATGTTATTAGGGTTGGTTGTGTTCCAATCTTGTCCGTGCTTATTTTCTTCATCATTAAACCCTACAATTATGTCATTTGACTTACTTGAAAGTGCAAAAAGTATTTTTAACAGTAATGTTGTCAGTCAGGCTTCCTCACAATTAGGAGAAAGTGAAGGCGGCATACAAAAAGCATTAAGTGGGATTGTACCGATGGTGTTAACAGGGCTATTGAATAAAGCTGGTTCAGGAGCTGATGCCGGCGGCCTGCTGAATATGATAAAAGGAGTAGCAGGTGATGCGAACCCATCTGCCGTAAGCGGAGCGCTTCAAGGCGGTAGTGGTGGCCTGCTGGCCAAGGGCTCAGACCTTCTGCGCAGTCTTTTCGGAGACAAGATCAGCTCCATCACTGGCATGTTATCTTCTTTTGCCGGTATCAAGGAATCATCTGCGAGCACGCTGTTGCAGTCAGCAGCACCCGCCACCCTGGGCGTTGCCGGTCAATATGCTGCACAGAACAACCTCACCCCCAACTCATTTCTTTCTTTCCTCAATACACAAAAAGACAGTATCCTTAATGCCGTTCCTGGCGGCCTGAATATCGCGAGCCTGTTGGGCCTCTCCAGTCTGGGCGACCTAGGCAAGAAACTCGGTGGCATCGCTGCCGGTATAGGTGGTGCCGGCATAGGCGCCGCAACCCATGCTCTGAGCAGCGCAAAACAAGGCGGTGGCAGCCGCTGGTTATTGTCCCTCGTCCTGATTCTCGTAGCCATCGCATTGCTGTGGTACCTGATGAAAGGCTGTGGTGGCGGCAAACACGAAAACACCGTAGTCACCGATAGCATCACCACCAGTCAGCTGGCCGATTCTTCTGCTTCCCATGTTACAGAAGGTGGTGCCGTAAATCGTGAAAGCATCAAGGTATCACTGCCCGACGGCACCGTTCTCCAGGCCTATAAAGGCGGTATCGAAGATCAGCTGGTTACCTTCCTGAAAGATAATACCCGCCCCGCCGGCAAAGATGTATGGTTCGATTTCGACGACCTCAACTTCAAAACCGGTAGCGCACAAATCACCGAAGAAAGTATGAAACAGGTAGGTAACATCGCCGCCATCCTCAAAGCCTTCCCGAAAACAAAAATTAAAATCGGTGGCTATACCGATCGCACCGGCGACAGTACCCAAAACCTCAAACTCTCCCAGGAACGTGCGATGTCAGTGGAAACAGCCCTCAAAAACGCTAAAACAGACCCTGCACAACTGCTTGGCGCCGAAGGCTACGGTTCCCAATTCGCTAAAGCCGCCGCTGACGCTCCCGATGAAGAAAGGAAAAAAGACAGACATATTTCTGTAAGCGTCCGGGAAAAATAACGGTGATGTGTGATTTTGCTGATGCTCCTGATGTGCGGAGATGATGTGAGGAGATGAAGGAGCAGTACAGATTATAAAGGGCTGACCCAAAAGTAAAAAACTACTTTTTGGTCAGCCCTCGTTTTTTTATTATCAACTGCCTTTTCTGGTGACTTTCGGCACCTGGACAGTCACTTCATAAGTACCCGGCACCAATAGTCTGAATGAAAATCTCGGGTTCACACTATAGATAGGATCGGGTGTAGGTGCTACACCGGGATCTATCTGCACAAAGTCGCTGGGTATCCTGTAATACATAAGATAACCATATCCCGGGACTTCCATCAGAGGGAAAGGTGTTACCTCAAAATCACAGATCATGGTAGTGTCGGTGTATTGTACTGGATGGAAGCGGGAATAGCTCTCAAACACCGGTCTGTCGCCACGTCTGATGAGCTCTCCTGTTTTCGGGTTGAACGGTGTGCCGTTTTTGTCCGTGATCTTCAGGATCACACGGAAGCCATCGTTGGACAGTTTCCTATATGTTACGCCCGGAGAGCCGATATCACCGCTGGTGGTGGTATTGTTCTTAAACCACGCGCAGCCTTTGCTGATGTCCTGGAACTCCACCAGGTATAACTGAAGCACGGATATATTCCTGAATACCTTCGAACCTCTTTCATTGGATACGCTGATATCAAAAGTATAATTGCCATTAGGGATATTGATAGATCCGTTATTCACGATTAGTTGTCCTGATTTCTCCACGATCTGCAAAGGAGGGACGCGCTGTTTGGTGCGGATAGCATTCAATTGCTCCACAGTGGTGTCTTTGTTGGGATCAAACAGCTTAGTGAATACAAGTATTTCCTGCGAGTCGGTAAAGGCCTTTACCGATTGGCCGGTAGCAAGGTCGCGGATATCCACCAGCTTCACATTAAGCGGATAGCTGGTGCCATCCCCCTGGAAAGAGCGGGAATCTGCTGTATAGTAGGTGCCTTTAGGTACCCGGAAGGTATCATCCACGTATCTGATCTGGTCGCTGATATAGCCTGGTATAACCTTTTTGCAGGACATGAACGCCGCGATGACAAGCAGCACCAGCAGTCCTTTTTCGTATATGTGATGAAGTGATTTCATAGCCTGACTTATTTAGGTTGTTTGGCAAAAGTGAAAATATGTGAGTTGCCTATTACATGTACTACCCCATTGTTGGTGATAATACCCGAGGACTGGATAATATCTTTTACATCTCTCTGTGATTCCGGCAAAGCCGCCAGCGAGTCAGGATCTACCGGGTCCCGGGCGCCGAATATTTTGGTGATATAGATGTATTTGGGGCGGTCAGTGAAGCCGGCATTCACATAAGTGTTGCTTGGGTCTTCTTCCAGTGTGATGAGGCGTTGTTCTCCGTCTTTGGCAGTATATAAGGTACCGTTCTTGTTCAATGAATCACGGATGATATTTCCCTGGAAGATATAGGCCCTCAATGAATCTTTCAGACTGGGAAAATCCAGCTGGTCAAAGTTGAACACCAGATTCTCATTGCCTGTCTGCAATTGCAGTCTTGTCTGCACTACCTTCTTCACATAATTATAGATGCAATAGTTGGTAGGTGCAAAGAAAGTGGTATTACTGGCATTCACTTCGTCTTTTAATCCTGTTTTATCGATCAGGAGGATGAGCGTATCGAAGAGCCGGTTGGTATGCAGGTATTCGTAAGTGGTACCTTTGAATTTGGCGGAATGCAGGCTTCCACCGATGATATGGTCCTTTTTGCAGGACTGGAATGCCACCAGTATGATGCAGCCAAAAAGGATATAGTTACGGATCTTTTTCATGATCTTTTTTTTTGATGGTTATAGTCTTCCGTTCCAGTAAGGTGTTTGTTTCATCAATGGATTGTCTTTGAAGATGTTCCTGTTGATAGGCCAGTATGTTCTGCCGTAGTTGGCGTTGCCCTGAGTGAATGCGCCTGAGAATTTGTCGTTGAAATCTCCCAGCTTTTTAGTGCGGCAGAGGTCCCAGTAGGTCTGTCCTTCGGCATATAATTCCCTCACTCTTTCATACACAATGAAAGTAAAGAGGTCATCACCGGAGAGAGAGGGATTGGTAGGGGCCACACCGGCACGTTGGCGGATCTTGTTCACCAGTGTGCGTGCGCCGGCTTCATCACCAAGTTTGAAGAGCGCTTCGGCGCGGAGCAGTATGATATCTGACAAGCGGGAGATGAGGATATTATTGGAGAACCAGGGATCACGTTTGATATCGCCATCTTTATAGATGACGCTGGCATACTTCCTTAGCATTGGCCATCTTCCATCCAGCGCGTAATACCATACTTTGAACCGGAGATCGGTGGTGTCGCTGCCGAAACGATTGTAGATTTTGCCGATGGTCTCCATGTTCACGAGCCAGGGGACATCGTCGGTGTTTACCGGTTTGCGGGTAGCCAGGAACGGGTCGTATAGCGTTCTTTCACCGATGCCTTTTTTGGAGCCTTCGTTCTGATTGTAGTTGATATTGATTTCGAAAATACTTTCGGTAGAATGTCCGACGGTCATCTTCACATATTCTGCAGAGTCGGTGATGAACGTGAGGTTGAACTTGCCGGGATTATTCACGATATCGCGGGTATTCTCTTCACATTTGGCATAGTTGCCCATCCAGGCGTAGATATGTGCTTCCAGTGCCAATGCAGTGGCGAGGCTGGCCCTGATGCCGCGGTCGCCGGTATTTTCCGTTGTTACCGGCAGCAGTTTTTTTGCCTGTTCCAGATCGGCGATAGCCTGTTCAAGCACTTTCTGTTGTGTCTCGCGGCCATAGTTCCTCGCTTCTGACACATCTTCCACCGCATCTGTCACCAGTGGCACATCTCCCCATACCTTTGAAATAAAGAAATAGTTGAACGCGCGGAGATAGTAAGCTTCACCGAGAAAATAGTTTTTCCTTTCCTGTACTTTAAACGCACTGGCAGGAATGGCGGGTATTTTTTTGATCAACAGGTTAGCCTGTGCAATCGCTTTATAGAATGGTGTCCAGTTCTGGAGATTATCGAGACCTCCGTAATATACCCCATCAAAAGAACCGTCACGCAGCTGATGTATATCATAGTCACTGCCATAAGTGATCAGGAATGTATTACAGGGCGCATCACCGTATACGTAGTAGCGGTTTTGGTCGGTGAGGGCATCGCGCAACAGCGAGTAGCTGCCGAGCAGACCTGCAAGCGCATCATTTTCATTCTGCCAGTAAACACCGCTGGACGGCGTTTCCCGGGGATTCAGCTCCAACACTTTTTTACAGGACATCCCCAGTATGCTGATCATGCATAACAGGCAGGCGATTATATGGATTCGTTTCATATCTTTTTCATTTTAAACGTTAAAAGCCCAGATCAATTCCCAGTGTAAATTTCGTTGGTATGGGATACCCGTCGCCATCATAAATACCATAGGCATTCACGGCTTCTGCGTCCGGAACAGTGGATCGCTGCAACGTGAATACATTATCCATAATGCCATACACACGCAGGCGATTGAGGCGCAGTGTTTTCAGCACCCGCGGATTAAAGGAGTAGTTAAGACTGATGTTCTTCAGGCGGCAATAGGAGCCATTCTCGATATACATGGTGGAACCATCCAGCCAGGCATAATGATAATCACGGTCTGCCGAACGCAGGGAGAGCGAAGGGATATCGGCGATATCACCCGGTTTCTTCCAGTAGTTCACTTTGCTCAGATCGAAGAGTGCACCTCTTGCCAGGTTGGTTTCGCCATTGTCTCCGCTACCGTCGAACAGTTTCACATAGCGGCGGATCTTATATGAATTCAATATCTGGCGCCCCATGGTGAAGGTGAGAAAGAATGAAAAAGAAAATCCTTTGTAAGAGATTGTGTTGTTAATACCACCGGTATACTTTGGATTGGGGTCACCACCTACGATCTGGTCCATTGGTTCTTTGATATTAAAGTTCCCTACCTGGTCTACGATGATCGGGTCGCCCGCTTTGTAAGGCACGCCCACCACATTTTTCAGCGGCTGGCCTGTAATGTAGTTGAAAGGCACGTCGGAGTCTCTGGAGTAAACGCCCCTGTTTTCAAATACGAACATCTGGTTGACAGGTTTTCCTACATCCAGCAGATAGTCGAAGCCATAGGCGCCGCCGTCGTAAGATACGATCAGGCTTCTGCCACCGTTAGGGAGACTGGTGATGACGTTCTGGTTATAGGAAATGTTGAAGTCTGTGAACCATTGTACGGCGCTTTTATCCGGCAGGTTTTTGCTGTTGATCATCAGCTCCACCCCTGCATTGCGGATACCGATGGCATTCGTTTTTGCCAGATCATAACCACTATATATCGGCAGCCTGTAGTCAAAGAAGCCACGGCTGGTACCACGGGAGTAAGCGTCTACCGTCAGGCGGATGCGGTCTTTGAGGAAGGTGGCTTCCAGTCCGATGTTGCTTTGTATGGATTGTTCCCACGAAAGGTTGCGTTGTGCAATACCGCTTGAATAGTTGGGGATGATCACAGAGCCGCCATTATAGGTGGTAGCCGGTGAGTTGTCCTTATCTCCGAACTTGGCGGCATTTACCGTGTAGGTGTTGTAACCTAGATAATTCTCCTGTGGCTGGCTTCCTGTAATACCGTAGCTGCCGCGGATCTTCAGGTAACTGAGCCAGTTACTGGTGCCTTTCATGAAGGATTCATCACTGATGATCCAGCCTGCTGATACGGAAGGGAAATAGCCCCAGCGGTTGTTCTTACCGAACTTGGAAGAAGCATCAGCATTGAATACAGCTGACAGCAGGTATTTTGCTTTGAAGTCATAGTTTACCCTTGCGAACAGGCTCTGGAGGCCATACTCCTGGAAGGCTGAACTGGCAGTGCTGAAGTTCTTGTTGGCAGTGTTTACCGTATTTACATAGTCGCTCGCAATGAAGTCGGCATCTGCATAGGTATTGCGGTAAGCGTTGTATTCCATATTCTGGCCACCGATCAGGTTCAGGGTATGCTGCCCCAGCTTTTTCGTGTATTCGAGGGTGTTATAGATGGTCAGGTGTTCGGATTTATCTGCGAAGGAAGAAGCAAAGCCGAAACCGTTGTCCCTGACGACGGCTGGTGAATAGTAGTCGCGGTTGGAATTGGACGTCTCATATGAAACAGTGGTATTAAACAACAGTGATGGCAGGACTACGTAGTTGAACACGGTGCTTAGCTGCATGCTGTTGTTAATGTTCTTGTCCATCTTACGGCTGTTGCCCACCAGGAACTCTTCACCGGCAGGGGTGAGTCTGTAAAAGGAAGAGGGCAGCTCATCACTTTTAAAAGAGAAGTTGCCACCGGTACGTTCATTCACAGAGCGCGGACGGTCTGTCCGGTACAACCTGAAGATAGTACGGTTACTTAGTTTCGGCGTGATCTGTATGCTCACATTGGAGATCATGCTGTATCTTTTGAAACCTGTATTTTTCAGGATACCTTCTTCGTTATAGTGACCGAGGCTCACACGGTAGTTCACCAGTTCCGTACCTCCGGAAATAGACATGTCATAGTTGTGGATCATACCCCGCTGATAGAAAAGCCCTTGCCAGTCAGTGTTATTATTGAATGTTGGGTTGAGGCTGTCGGTAAGCATCTGCGGCAATTTGTAATTATCTTCCCATTGATTGTACTGGTTGAGCACATCCAGTTTCATTCTGCGTTCTTCAGCACCGGTCACAAGTTCAGTGAGCTTGCGTTGTTCAGACATACCATGGTAGGTGCTGAAATTGAACTGCGCTTTTCCGGCATGTGCTTTTCTTGTTTTGATGATAATCACACCGTTGGAGCCTCTGGAGCCATAGATCGCAGCGGCAGAAGCATCTTTCAGTACGTCAATGGATTCGATATCGTTCGGGTTCAAACCGGCCAGCAGATTGGTATTGGTGCCTTGTCCGTAACTCATCTGGCTGATATCATCGGTGGTGGTAGGGATACCATCGATCACGAAGAGTGGCGAACTGACGGCCCTGGCAGCATCATAACCTCTGAGCACCGAGGTATTACCCCTTACTACGAAGCTGTTGCGTACACCCGGCTCACCGGAAAAGTTCTGCACGTTCACGCCGGCCACACGGCCCTGCAACAACATATCGAAGCTAGGTGCCGGGATGTCTTTGATCACATCGCCTTTTACGCTGGCGATGGCAGCGGTATTCTTTTTACGGGACACCTCCTGGTAGCCGATCACCACTACGTCTTTGAGTGATTTGGAATCAGCCGACATGGTAATATTCACGTTGTTCCTGCCACTCACGTTCACTTCGCGTGACAGATAACCAACAAAGGAGAACAACAGTGTTTTTGATGATCCCTTTAATGTGATGGTAAAAATACCATTGCTTGTTGAGGTGGTACCATTGGATGAAAGCCCTTTCTCAATAATGGTGACACCCGGAAGCGGCGAACCGGTTTCGTCCCTGACGATACCCGTTACTTTCAGGTCCTGTGCCTGCACTGATAGCGCGAGACACAACAAGCTTAAAGCATGTAAAAGTTTTTTAAACATTGTAGTGATTTTTGGTTGATGTAGTTGACAATAGGCATAGCACGGCCAGGCCCTGCTGCTGCAGGGCTTTTCGCTTGTATACAACAAGCCTTTCAGGTGGAGGATTTTATGAACTCAGCAGGCAATAAGCAGCCACACCCTGTGATGACAGGGAGAGCGTACAGCAAACTATCGTTCATAAAAAATTACATCTGCATGCCGTGCAGATACAGTTTAACTGCCACGAATGTGGTCTGGGAAAAGGAGTGTTGACATGTTATTGATTTTTGGTTGATGGGAAGCGGTTATGCAGGATGCCCGCACAACTTTTTTTTCATGTTATTCACCGGTTAAATCCTCTGCATTGGAATCTGAAATAGCTCCTTCCCTTTAGGCAAAAAGACTCAGCTCAATTCCCGCAAGGGAAAGATCATTGAAACAATATATTATCAGTATTAAGTGAGAAGAACGGTTAAATCAAGTTATATTTTGGTTGACATAAAAATTCAGAAGCTAACTACACGCGGCCCGCGACTGAGAAATCAAAGGATAGCATAACAACGCTTTTTTCAATGTTCAATTTTCTACAGACAATTCATGCTCTTCATTCGTTGCGGACCAGTACTAAAACTATCAAGTAAATTAGGGCTTAAATCAGTACCCAGGCTGCATTGGTCTGTTTTCTGACAATCTATTTACAAACATTCAATTTATCTTGCATTTATTGGTAAAGAGTATGCAAATATTGTTCTCTTTAGGATAATCAGTTCAACAAAAGAAAGCTGACCCAAAAGCAGGTTTTACTTTTTGGTCAGCCGTCTCCTATTTTTCTGTAGGCGAGAGACTCACACTATGCACTGCGTTTGCGCCTATATCCTTTCCTTTTAATACATCTACGGCCGGTACTGCATTCGGGTTTACAGGAGCAACATATCCGGCTGGTTTATTGAACATATAATGAAATGGAGACAGATACTCCTGGAATTTTTCCCGCTCGCGGAACTGTAAATACCGGCCGATCTGTTGGTCGTAGAGCGATGTTTTGAAGTCATACCACTCTAAGCTGCTACCATCCATAAATTCCCGGCTTTGTAATTCATAACTGTTGAATTTTTTTCTATTATCCGGATAGGATGTTCCTTTCAAAGCGTTGCTGCTAATACCTTCCATCACGAGACCTGTAGGATAATAATGCGTTACCTCCAATAACGGGCCGGTGATAAGCGATACGGTGATGTTATCAAAATACAACTGCTGCGAACTTTCGTTACTGGGGAATACATACAGATAGCCACTTTTGGAGACAACCATCTTATCTGTGCCAAGTTGTTGTATTTGATCCGGGATAGGTTGCACTTGTTTGACGCCACTGCCATCCTCCACCATCTTAAAGTGTTCGTCGAAGTATATGTAGTTCAGATAGGCTTTGGGACGTAGTGGATCAGCTTTTTGATCGTTTGCGGACTTCAGGCGTTCATAACTGTCTGTAGTAAGGTTGTTTGCGAACAGCGGTGGTTGATCAGCCCAGGGAGCTGTGTGCGCAGAACCGTTTCCAGCCGTAATTGAAGCGGTTTGTAAGGTCTGGTTTAACAGACCGGCCAGCGGTAACAACGGATTATTTTTCTTTACAGCAGTGCTTTTATAAAAGGCATTTGCACCAATCTGCACCGTATCTCCGGCCATTACGCGCAATACCAGAGATGGACCTGTTTTCTTGCCGTCAGGCTGACCGGATAATAAGGATACAAATTCATTTTTCTCTTTTGTATTTGTGGCAGGGTAACCAGCAGGTTTGGCACTGCGTGTAGCCTCAAGATTACTGAACGTAAGCTCTTCTCTGGCCGCATTGGCAGTTTCCATGGTGGCACTGTAAACACTGGTATCTGTTTGTTCCGTCAGTATTACCCTGACGTTATCCAACTGATCTTTCTCAAAATAATCATAGATATATTTAACTGGCTCGCCAGGCTTCACCACTACACGGATACGGCCTTCTTCGTGTGCAATGGACTGTAGCGTGTCATTCCTGAATTCCAGGTCACCTAAATAACTAATGGTTGTATATTTGCCGGCGCCGGTATAGTCCGTAATTACTTTTTGCAACTTATTCCCCTTCCCATCGTAGGTATATACCACATACCCTTTTCCCCACATATAAATGGAATCCGGCAGGTTCAAATAATTATATCGTAGTACGCTTGTAAGTTTATTCATATTGAGGTACTGATTACCGTTGGCATCATAGTCATAGTCCTGTTGAAGATCTGTATTCGCTTCTTTAAAATCTCCCAATGTGCTTAGCGGGTTGTTCACTCTATCGGTTACATACAGTATTTTATTGCTGTTGTAGAAGTATTCATATTTCAGGCTGTCTATCAGGATGGAGGAAGTGCCAGAAAGCCCTCTCTGATTGAGAGACAGGATATTGCTATTGAAGTCATATTTTATTCCGCTTACCGTATAATCAACCTGACTATTAGACCAGGTGGTGGTACCGGCATCCTGCTGGAGAAAATCCGCGCGCAACAAATTATCTATTTTATCATACTTAAAATCATATTTGCGTAAGATGTTGTCATTAGCAGATCGCCATATAGTACCAGCCACATTGCCATTGTACCGCGGATTTAAATAAGTAACACCAGGGATCACAGAGGCAGCACTATCATATCCGAGGTCGAAGCCAAAATAGTTACCGGTACCGGTGCGCACATATTCCCTGTTTACCCCTTTTAACCAACCCTGAATATGGTAGGTATATTTCATACTATCCAGGTTGTTGCCGAAGGTTTTACAAATGAGCTGTCCAACGCTATTGTAGCGCAATTGAACAATCGTTTTCAGTGGGCCGGCATCATTGAGTTGTTTATCTATCCGGATGAGGTTACCGACGGCATCATAATATCTGACGGTAAGGATTCTCAATTCAGGCGTGACGTAGCTTTTCGGATTACTATAGTGATCATAGGTACTCAGTATCTTTCCTTCGGCATCATAACGGATACTTTTAATATCCTTGCCACCATACAGGTTTTCCGCAATTGTCTGGATTAATCTGCCCTTATCGTCATAATAGTAGGCAGTATGAAGGATTAATTTGCTATCCAGTACCCATGTCAGCGTAGTGCATTTTAATCCATTAGTATGTTTTGACCAGGTGGTTACTATGTCGGCAGTAGTACTGCTACCATTTTGTAATTTTGTCATTTCACCGGGTACAAAGGGATACGAAATGTTTGGATCGTAGCTGTAATTACCATAAAGGTCTCCGACAGAACCGACACGTGGCGTACGATCCCAAAATGGTATAGAGAGATTTCCATATACCGAATCCAGGAAATAGCCGTTTACTTTTTCCTGCATAACATTACGGGAATCGTTCGTTAACCAGAAGGCACCTCCTATCACCTTGCCTAAATTGTCGTATTCATAGTACTGCCATTGTCCTTTTGCCAAAAGGTTTCCATCTCTTTTGTAAACCAACCTGTCCCTTGCATCATACACCATCTCTACAAGACCCACTCCTGGCTTTTTTTCCCTGATTACCCTTCCTCTTTCATCGTATTCATAATAATAACAGAACTCCTCTTTTATACCAGGAATACTGTCAACCGTCCACAAAGGGCTTTTGTTCATTAATGGTTTTGAGGCGCTGGGTGTCATTATATAACGCAGACGGTTGTAATCATCATACGCGTAATGGGTATCCAGCGCTACTGTGTCGGCATATTTTCTTATCCATGTATGCTTATTGTCAATATCAAAAATATCAATGGTCTGATTTCCCTGTGGATCTATAGAGATAACCTTACGAGTTTCTTCCGGAACCCGTATATCGGCGTAGGGAACAGCACCACTGTCGGAGGTAATCATCCAATGGATAAATAAACTATCAAACGACATCACGGTTGGAACTGAAAAATAAGTGATAGCAGGACGACCTCCGTAAGCGTAAGGGTCCCAGGTAGCACCGGGGCCACCCTGTGCCTGCAGATTGTTGAGCGGGGAGTCTTCAAACCGTAGTACAGTAATCGGGAGATTGTCTTTAGCAATATCCACCACGGAAGCATTGGACGGGTTGTAAAATGTTTTCTGATCCTGGAAAGCAGTGGTCCTGAGACTACCAAAATTATTGCCATTCAGGTCGGTATAGGGTAAATAGATTTGAGTATTGTTTCCTTGATTATCAAAATAGAATGGTGTGACCATATCTTTTAGTTCAGGGCTACCTTGTATGCTCACTTTTTGCAGTGGCCGTCCAAGACCATCAAAGTAAGTAACCATACTGGTCTTCTTATCTGCCGGTAAGGCATCTACGCCAGCCTGATCGGTAATACCCGTTGTTTTAATGGTTGTCTCTATTATAAAATTGTTGCCGGTACTGAACTGGCTATAAGCGGTTGCTGCGTATAAAGTCAGACCTATGATGATCAGTATGTTTTTCATACGAACACATTGAGCGGTTACTTAATGAGGGATATCCACGGGGATGCCCGGGCCATAGTTATATTTAAAATTCTTCAGGATGCTTTTATTTTCATCTCTGATATTTACCAGTCTGTTTAATCCATCATATTCATAAAAAATAGTGCGATTATTGGATGAACTGCTGCTCGTTGTCCCTACCAGGGGGGCGTAGGTATAGGTGGCAATAGTTGCGTCGTAGGAAGTAAAACGTAGCTCATCGATAATAGTACTATCGCCTATCAGTTGAACATTCCCGTTTGCTCCATCGAATTGATATTCGTAGTATGTCCAGCCATTCCGTGTTGGACCGGTAAAAGACGGCGTTAGCGTAACAACACCCTGTTTCACAACAATACTGCCGCTATGTAACCAAAAGGAGAGTTTCAAGGCTGCGCGCCGGTTATAAGTGGGAATCAGGATCATACTGTCTGCAGAGAGTACTCCGCTCCTGTTGCCGGAATATGCAACAGTATCAGTTATCTTATACCCCGTTAGCTGTGAGCCGTACCAGGCTTGTCCGTCATCTTCGAAGTTATAATATACCGCCGGCACTAAATTTCCAACAATCATTTCCGCCACGGTATAACTGTTGTTATATCCCCGTAAGTATCGGGTAATGGCACCCATATGTTTTTGTCTGGACGCAAGCGCGCCATTTTGGTAAGTAAAATAGACCTGTGGTTTGTAAGCAGGGTCAAAGGTTAAACCTCCTGCCGTAAGCGCAGATTCCAGGATAGTGGTTAATGGTTTTATGGCTTCTATACCCAGTTGTTTTACGGGCATCAGATCAACACTATAATAGTTAATCATACCGCTAATTACCCGTTTAGTAGATCCATCTCCGACTGTACGGTAGTCGTAAGACTCTACCTCCGCACCCAGGCAATGTTTGGCCTGCATCAACGGAATACCAGCATCATTGGGGCCTGCCGGCCCTGTGTAATCCGCGACGTATTTTTTGCGGGTGATTACCCTTTTGTGATAACCATACCTGTCAATAGCCGTAGGGTAGATATGCAGCGGATTTCCATAAGTATATTCGATAGTGATTTTTATCATAACGCTTGAAAGATCGTCAGCACGACGCTCAACCTGCTTGGAAAGGTATCTTTCCTGAGCCTTAAAAGCATATGTATTCGCATTCAGGGCAGTAGGATAATTTCTTGAATCAATACATCCGGGCGGCTGTCCGTTTAACACCGTGTAGGCTTTGTACAGAGGTTTTCCGGCGGAGTCCTGTGTCTTGCACCATAACACTTCGTTCGTTTGACTTAAAGCCGGCTTTACCTGCGTAGATGAAAAAGTACTTATCGTGTTGTAAGTGTAGGTGCTTGCCAATTCATATCTTAACACCCCGATTCTATTGTACAACTGCAGGAGGATCAAAGCACCATTGGCTATGTCTTCATCTGCAGTATTCACGTTTCCCAGCTGATACTTATATAAGGTTCTGCCGAAGCCACTGTTGTTACTGCTATCCTTCAAATATTCTGATACCTCTATATAACCTACATGTTTTCCTTGGAAGGCCCCCAGGCCAAATGATCCGTTAGCTGTCACGGTATAGTTGGTCTGGCTTTGAAGATAGTCGCCGGACAGTGTATCCTGATCACGATTATTATAAGAAGACTTCACCAGATAAGCGGGAAAAGATTCATCCGATCTCCCACTTAGATAATCATAATTAAAATCGTTGAGATAAGTATAAACTTTCACTTTAGCAGGCTTGCCCGGAAAAGCATAGTCAGCAATATATTTGATCCTGACGCCACCTAATGTCCGTATAGTCTGATTTTGATTTAAGGTGGTATGTAATTCATATCCCAGAGTAGTATAGCCTCCTGTTGGGTAAATAATTTTGTTGATCATGGCATAGGATGATCCTGCCAGATCAGGCTCCCTGTTTGCATTTCCACCTATTATACTATCGGAAGGGTTTACAGGAGAGATTATTTTTACATTCGGAACTAATGATAAATTATTGGCGCGATTATAAAATCCCCAATGGTCAATGCTTTTGGAGAACCTTTCCGGCATAGTGGCATTCATGTTGTAAAAGAACAGATGCGGAGGAGGAGAAGCCACATCCTGCCTTACTGCGAGTTCCTGTAAACTATCCAGCCTCAATCGTGTTTTGGTGAAACTGTTTTCCGGGTTAGCATAATAACCGTATCCCAGTTGATACTGTTTCACTAATTGCGGATTTCCGCCGATGGCATTATATACAGCAATGGTATCCAGTTTACGACCACCGCTGGAATCTATGTCTGCTGTAGCTTTCAGCGATATAAAGGCAATGAGGCTATCATCCCGTACCAGGGATATTTTCTTCAGAAATTTACGCGTGCTGTAGGTGAAGGGCCCCGTATAGTCGTTGAGGTTACTATCAACAGCATTAGTGATAGTCATACCGGTACTATCATAATGCCGGATGGTAGCGTAACTGCGGGTAACAGCTGCGTTATTGGTATTTTGTAAATCGATGGGATATTCGCCGGTAGAATCGTAGTCGAAATATAATTTCTCATGACCGTTGGCTGCAAAAATACTGGTCAGATACCAGCTTGATATATAATGATAAGTGCGAACAGTAGCAGAATCAGGATAGGGATCATCTCCCAGTTCCATCCGGGTGGATTCCCTATCTGCAAAGCGATAGCGGTTGCCCTTATCATCTGTGATGGTTATTTCGCTGGAATCAAATCTGATGTCCATCATATTCCGCGTTTTGGTGACTACCTGGCCGGATGGCGTCACGATGAATTTCCCGGTATATTGATCGAAGTTGTAATAATAATGGTCGGGCTCCATTTCTAGTTCTCCTTTTTTAATTTGCTGCAGCGTGTCTTGTAAGGAGAAAAAATTACCAGCGGGTGGTAAGTTCAGCGTGGTATAACGATAATCATCCGGATTACCGCGCACGACTCTTGTAATCACGCCGCCAGCAAAAAGAGACCAGTTCTGACCTACCCAGGTAGGTGCATCCTGCGGTCTGAAACCTCCCGCATCAAAGTGAAGGCTCAGTGCGATGGATAAGTTATTACCCTGCAGCGTATAGATCGGAATGGAGACATCCGGCGTTCCTGTATAAAGGCTTACCGGCGCATTACCATATTTTCCAAGTTCGGCAGCTTCCGGCGCAGGAGAGATAATTTGTCTTGATCTGAGTTCAGCCCTTGCTACTTCTACGCTTAGAGGAGCTGATTGTTGTGCATAGGCAGACAGACTACAGGAAAATAATAATAACAGGTACATTATTTTCATAGTACGGGAATTTCGGGGATAAATATCAAGAGGTATCAGTGCTACATAACGGGGGATATCAAATTCCAGGCTTGTATAGTTAAGTTACAACTTATGACTGCAAATGACAGGCAGGATATAATACAAAAGAGGTCGCTCTGTTTGAGACGACCTCTTTACAATTAATGAAATTACAGGATGATGTTATTCTTTCACCAGGACAATACGGTTGCGATCTGCCCGGTAAATAGCGGTATAGAATTTGGCGAATTCGTTGAATTCTGCCGCCGGATATACGCCTGCTTTTCGTTCAAGCCTCCGTATATAACTGATGGTATTGCCTTTCATGGTAATCACGGCAGTGTAAGCGCCATACTTATTCTGTAAAGTAACAGGGGCTGGCAATGCTTCCGCTTTATATCCTTCCGGCACCGTGATATTTACCGTATCCGTACATATAAACCGGGATTTCAGCACCAGCTCTGAAACCCGTTTATCATTGGCTTCCAGCTTGGGCACATCTCTGTCGAGGACATTGGGCGTAATAAAAATACGTTTACCCGTTACCGTAGCATAAGCTTTACAGTTCAGTTCCAGCTGTTCTTCTATTACTGGATTCACAGCAGGGATTTCCTTACACTCAAATTTACCTACATCATAACTGGACAAATCAAAGCTTTTGCGCAGCCATTCCAGCTGTTTCTCTTTGCTCAGTCCATGCAGCAATGCATGCAACTCCTCCTGCGACTCTCCGCTACGGATAGTCTTTGCCGTTAGTTTTAAGTTACCATTATCTTCTACCACGGCGGTGATAGTACGGTTTTGCTGATTATCCTCTTCACGGGCAACCGGTGTATGCACCAGTTTTCCTCCCTCTTCCGTCAGCAGCATGACAGCGCGGTTGGAAGTGAAGCTGCCTAAATAGCCTGCCGGAGAAGTGTTACTGGTACATTCCAGCCAGGTGGTATCCTTCTCTCCCGGCACGCACAGGATCACGTGATTAAAAGGATCACGTGGAAACGCTTCATTGATGTAGTTTTTTCCAGCACCAGCTCTGACCCAGGCACAATAGGATTTGATACCCGTTTCCTTCAGCAGGGACATCATATAATTGGATAGTGCTTTACAATCTCCATATCCTTTGGCAGCTACGGTTTTGGCGTCGAATGTCTGTAGACCGCCTATGCCCAGCTGTATACTGATATAGCGGTAGTTTTGCTGCATCCAGGTATACAGTGCCTTGATTTTCTCCGCCTGCGTATTTTTCCCTGCTATCAGGTCCCGCACCTTCTGTTTGATATTCTCGGGTAACTCATCTCTGCCTGCATTAAGCGCATAGCCAAATTTGCCAAGCCCTTCCCAGGTGGAAGCATTCCCTTCGTAATCATCAATTTTAAAAACGGATGGCGCTACCATTACACCGGGAGACAGTTGCAGGAACTCTTTGGAGAAAGGCTCATCTGTGAACACGGGGATATTTTTCACCTCCCAGGTATACACCTTTTGGTCTTTTTGTGTAGTGATAACGGGAGCTACTTTATTATTGGTATAACGCAGCTGGTAGTCGGCCGGGGCCATAATGGTGAACCGGGCCTGTTCTACCGTACAGTCTTTCGAATCCTGTGGTATCCAGGGCTGGAGCCAATAGGAACCCCTAACACGTTCTTCCACTTCATATTCCACCGTATAGGGGAACACGTTATGATAAAACCGATGTACTTTATACCGGTTGTCCGTCATCAGGCTTCCGTCGCCATCTTCACTCAGATCCTTTATATCAGACTGTTTCAGCCGCCGTACCAGCTTACCATCGGCATCGTATAATGCACCACTGATGGACCGTACATCCATGTGCTTATTGTACATTTTGATAAGTGTGGAAGAACGGGCACCAGCTTCATCCAACACGGTGAGCACATAACGAGTGGTTAGTGTCACTTCTTTCAGGCTGGGAGCGATGACCTGTGTAACTTCCTCCATCCTTTTTACCAGATGCGCATCCTTTTTCATGGAATCAGGAATAGCCCCGGCAGGGAATACCGGATCACCGGCCATCAGCCTGCTGGTGTACAGGAACAACAGCAGGACAAGGGATGACAAAAATTTATACATGAGTTATTTTTTCTTTTTTAACACGATTTGTTCAGCTTGTTTTTTCACGATGTGATCAAAAAATTCCCGCAGGGAAGGATATTCTTCCGGCGCAAAGTTGGCTTTGGTGAGCTTTACGCGGGAACGCAACTGAATATGGTTATCCTGTTGCTGGATCAGGTACTGGAATATTCCTTCGTCTTCGTTGAATTTAACCATAGCAGATTTAGGTAGTTCATCCACCACATAACCTTCCGGCACTTCCATGTTGAAGGAATAGATTTCATCAAACACAGATTCCATTTCCACCGGGAACTTTCGTTCGGCAGCCCTGAACTTATTGCTGCGGAAGGCTTCGGTGAATAGCGGGCTGATATAAATCATCTCCTCGTTGTCGAGTTTGACTTTAAAATCAAACTTCAGCATCACCGAAGACTCCAGTGTTTTCAGGTCTTCTATTTCCTTATTGGAAATTTCCACCTCTCCTGTAAAACTCTTACGAACGGCGTCAAAAAAGTCGTCCAGACTTTCGGACTTGATCATTTTGCGCACTTTGTAAGACTCAAAGTAGGTCGGTCTTTGCTGGAAGGAGCCTTCCATCATACCATTTTCAACTTTACCAAATATCACGCTTGTAAACTTCTGCTCTCTCAGTGAATCTGCCTGAAAATCGAGCGGTGTGGCCATTTCATTAACAATACGTGCATGTCCGTTATAACATTGCGGAGACAGTTTATTGAAGCCAAGCATCGGATCGGAAGCGTCCAGGTTCACGAATTTATCTCCCAGGTTGACACCAGCGACTGTATAGTTGAAGCGGGACAACAGCGGATAAAACGGATAGGTGTAACCGTTATCACGGGTACTGAGGATGATGGGATAAGCTTCGAGCTGGGCCTTTTTCAGCATGGCTACCAGCAGGAGGTTGATCTCAGCAGTAGTACCGTTTTTACTGTTGAAGATGGTTTTAAGCGTTCTGGAAATCCAAACACCGGATTGCTGTGTACAGGTAAAGTTGCTGCTCACCCAGTGATAGATAGCAGTGGCTTTTTCTTCATCTGTTTTGGCATTTTTCACGAGTCCGTCTACCACATCTCCGAGGAAACCGTTGTTATTACTCAAGGCAGAGCCGAAGTTTTCATCCTTCATCAACTCTTCCATGAGTTTGGACCAGGAGCTTCTGATCGGTTTGGAAGGCTGATCAGGCCAGTTGATGGATGACAACTGAAATTCTACCTTGTTGATATAGTTATCCGTGGTGGTGATATAATCTTCTTCCTTCATAGCCGGCACGTCTTTCAGCGCCCACTTATAAATGGTCACTGCCGGGGTAACGGTTGTGAGGTTGGTTGGACCGGCCGCGCCTCCGCTTTCTGAACGGAAGGTCATGGTGGTGCGGGTTACCTCTTTGGAAGAGATAAATTTTTCATATCCCTGCGGAATCTGGACATAGTCGAAGTATTCCGGAATACCTACGCTGTATTCGCTATAGAGGATGGGATATTCACCCTGAAATTCCCATGAGCGCAGATATGAAAAAAAAGGAGAAGTGACGGTGTAGGTATATTCAAATATCGTCCCTTCTTTTACGGCAGGCACAGCAAATTTTCTAGCTACCCAGTTCTTATCTTGTTTGTCGGTGAAGACGTTTTTGCTCTCCATTTTTGTTTCCACCACTTCCCCGTTTTCGAGGTTGTAGGCAGAAGCTTTCAGGTTCTGCAACTTCTCTTCATCGTTGCTTCCCTTGTACAGTTGGATTTTTACCGTAGCCAGATCGTACGCATTTTTGTCAATGATTTTGATACGGGTATGAACTTTGTACACGAGGCGGAGCTCTTTGCCATCGGATTCAAACCGCGAGGATCCAATGCTGGAGAGGACAATAGCGTGGGCGCCAGTGTCGAGGGTTACTCCTTTCAGTTCAAAGTCTTCTTTAGTGATTTTGCCATATTTGATTTTTGGACCATCCTGGGCCCAGGCTGTAATGGCGCACAAACAGCCGATTACAAAGGTTAATAAACCAGATTTGCAATTCATACAGGTATAGGGGGATTAAGGTCGTGAAGATACTGGAAATTATGGATAACGTTTTGTAATCCGTAATTTTGCGGGGATGAACCATACCTTATATATCAAGCAGCTGGCGGCGGAGTTGGGATTTGACCACTGCGGTATTGCCAGAGCAGAGCAGCTGGATGATGATGCGCGCAGACTGGAAAGCTGGCTGAATAAGGGTATGCATGGCAACATGCAGTACATGGAGAATCATTTTGACAAGCGGATAGATCCGCGCAAACTTGTCGAGGGTGCTCAATCGGTGATCACGCTGCTGTTCAACTATTTCCCTTCCCAGCAGCAGCGCCCGGATGCACCGAAGGTGTCTAAATATGCCTACGGCCAGGATTATCATGAGGTGATACGGGCACGCCTGAAAACCATGCTGTTACGGATGCAGGAGCATATCGGTCCGGTGCAGGGCCGCGGCTTTGTAGATTCGGCGCCGGTATTGGAACGGAGCTGGGCGCGGCGTAGCGGTTTGGGCTGGATAGGAAAAAATGGTAATCTGATACATAAGCAGGCGGGGTCTTTCTTTTTTATTGCTACGCTGATCACGGATATACCACTGGACTACGACAGTCCGGTAGGTGACTACTGTGGTACCTGTACCCGCTGCCTGGATGCCTGTCCTACCGGCGCCCTGGTAGCTCCCGGTGTCGTAGACGGCAGCAGATGTATTTCCTATTTTACAATAGAGCTGAAGGAACAGCTGATCCCCAACCCTATGAAGGGCCAGTTTGACAACTGGATGTTTGGTTGTGATACGTGCCAGGATGTTTGTCCGTGGAACCGTTTTTCCAAAGCCCATTCAGAGGCCGCTTTCACGCCGGTACCGGCCATTCTGAATTTCAGCACCCGTGACTGGGAGGATATGACAGAAGAAGCTTTCCGGGAAATTTTCCGGCATTCTCCTTTAAAACGCAGCAAGTACGCCGGTATACGCCGGAACCTTCAGTTTTTGCAGACACCGTCATCCTAGCGGCGGGCGGGCACCTGTTTTTTAAGCCAGGCCGTCAGGGCTGCGGCCGCCTGATAGTTACGGTATTCAGCCGGAAGCCTTTTCCCATCTACATATTCATTATAGAACCAGGGATCTCCAACTGCGAAAACAGTACCCTTGCCTACTTTAGCCACGGCCATGATAACATGATCGCCATCTTTGAAAACAGCCCTGGCCGGAGCTTTGATGGTCATGGTTGACAATTCCTTGATGTATACTTTTCCTACGCCGGCGAAGATCTCATGGTCCTGGGGTAAAACAAAGGCTCCTTGTTCCCAGTTGCGGCCCTGTACCCGGTTGCGGCTGTCACCATTAAAATGAATCCCGAATTTTTCACTGAGCCGGTTAAAATGATCAAACTCCGCATTCAGGGAATCATTTTCCAGCAATACCAATACTCCGCCGGCTTTCACCCAGTTATAAATCGTTTGGGCGGCGGCTGGTGTCATGTAATGCGGGTTAGGCGATTCCCGCTCTGTATCCGGGTCGATAATCATATAGATATCTGAGTTACGCAGATTGGCCGCTGTAGGTTCGTCATGCAAGGTATCTCTGCTGATGCCGAGTGAGTCGAAGATATGCCCCCAGACTGACAGCCCACTCTGGTCTTCTTCGTCCCAGATATAGTGCCAGCGGACCATCTGGCCTTCTTTATCCTTTTTATGCTCATAGTTATAATGATAATCGAGGGTAACGGTCATCCCTTTATGTGCCTGCTGGGCAGTGGCGGTAAAAGCTGCGACGCAGCTTAATACAGACAGAAAAAAACGTTTCATACTACATGGAATTGAGGCATAAAGTACAGCTTATATCCAACAGATGTTGATAGAATCGTATTAAATTATATGCATATATTGTTAACAGTAAACATTTGTGATTTAACAAAATAATATATGCTAAATACTTGACAATAGGTTTAGCAAACCCTACTTTTGCATTTATTCAGGCTAGCCTCACCGCTACCCCCATTATCGAAACATCAATTATTATATATACCGGTTCAGACCGGAAAATAGCTGATTAACTTTTTATGGACCTGAGTGCCATAACGTGGAATTTTAGCAATAAAGGTCGAATTCTTTCGACCTTTCTTTTTTCCCGGATGTAATGATTGTCAAATTGACAATTATTATATCCGGAACAGATAAAACAAGAGACGGTGAGGCACTAACGATCCGAACAACGTTCTCCCACTGCAGACGTTGTTGCAGCGGAATCTGCCATATATTATTTTCCGCCCTGGCATTTCTATTCTTTCAAAATCCTTCCAAAAACATTATCTTTCAAATACCAACTTTAACCTTTCACAACATTTTGTCATGGAGATTAAAATTTTAACCGCTCCGGGGCTAGGCAGTTCAGGTCCTTTTCATTGGCAAACCCTGTGGGAACAGTCGATACCCGGTACCCGGCGGATTGAACAACAGTCCTGGGATGCGCCGGTATGTGCTGACTGGGTAGCTGCCATAGAAGACGCGGTGGCCGCAGCAGGACCGCAGGTAGTGATTGCAGCACACAGCCTGGCCTGTATGGCAATAGCCCACTGGGCACAGCATACCCGGTTGTCTGTCACCGGCGTGCTGCTGGTAGCACCTGCAGATGCCGAGGAGCCTAATTTTCCCGCAGCAGCAATGGGCTTCTCTCCCATTCCTCTTAAAACCTTTCCTTTCCGGAGTATTGTAGTGGCCAGCACCAATGATGAATACTGCAGTATTACCAGAGCGGCCTTTCTGGCATCGCAATGGGGTAGCCGCTTTGTGAATACCGGCGCCAAAGGTCATATCAATGCCAACTCAAACCTGGGCGCATGGCTCGAAGGACAGTTTCTACTGAAAGAACTGGTACAGAACCAGCCTACCCTTTGAAGCGCACCTAAATCGATTTTTTAAAGGGAAAATTCAGGATAAATTAACATAAACATAAACCAGGATGACCAACAGGATAATGGTTAGCGACTACCTTTGACCCTTGACCTGTTGATAAGATGTTAAAATCCAGACAATTGAAAAAAGCGATTCTTTTCTGCAGCGTATGGCTTTCGGTTAACACCTATGCACAAACGAAAAATTATACCGTTGCCAACGCCCATTCCCACAACGACTATGAGCGCAGCATGCCTTTCTATCAGGCTGCAGCCCTGCACTTTGGCTACATAGAAGCAGATATCCACCTGAAAGACGGTGAACTGTATGTGGCCCACGATAGTAAAGATATCCAGCCGTTATGTACTTTCAGGGAACTATATCTGCAGCCGGTACTCCGGCAGTTTGCCCTGAATAACGGTAAAGCCTACACTGACGGATCTCCGCTCCGCCTCCTGGTAGACATTAAAACCGATGGCATTCCTACCTTAAAAGCATTACAGTCCTTACTGCTGCCCTACCGGCAATACTTCGACCCGGCTGTTAATGCTAATGCAGTACAGGTTATTCTTTCCGGTAACATTCCGCCAGTAGCTGCCTGGTCAGACTTTGACAAACTGTTTTTCTTCGATGGCAGGCCAGACAGCACCTACCCTGCTGCCGTAAAATCAAGAGTGGCCCTCGTCAGCACCGACTTCCACCAATACAGCAAATGGAATGGCAAAGGCACTTTTGTGCCTGCGGAACTGGAAAAGATTACCGGCATAATCAGCAAAGTACATCAGCAGGGCTTTCCTTTCCGTTTCTGGGGCGCCCCTTCTTCCAAATCCTGCTATTATAAACTGATGGACCTCGGCGCAGACGTTATCGGTACCGACTATCCGGAAGAGCTGTATGACGTACTGAAAAACACCACACGCACCACCGCCGGTAACATGCCTACCCATAACGTATACGCACCTACGTATGCTTCCGACGCCACCCGTGTACGTTCCAAAAACGTGATCCTGTTTATAGGAGATGGCACAGGCCTGGCAGAAATGTATGCAGGTTATACCGCCAACAAGGGCGCCCTGAACTTATTCCAGATGCGTCAGCTGGGACTGTCCAAAACCGCCTCCACAGATAATTACCACACTGATTCCGCTGCCGGCGCCACCGCCCTCAGCACCGGTTCCAAAACCAACAACCGCGCTATCGGGATGGACAATACCTATCATGCCATTCCCGTACTGCCCGAAATACTGGCTCCCAAAGGCATCCAGAGCGGCGTCATTGTCACCGAAGAGATTACAGGCGCCACACCTGCCGGTTTCTACGGCCATACACCTGACCGCGACAATACCCGAATCCTTTACCAGCAGCTGATCAGCAGCAAACTGCAGCTGGCCGTTGGCGGAGGTAAAGAAGAACTTGTTCGCGAACTGGGCACCAACTACCAACAAACCCTGTCCCAGGCAGGCATCCGTTTTCAGGAAGATTTCAACAGCTGGAATCCTGCCACACAAGGCCGTACTCTCGTGATCCTCTCTGATAAAACGGTTACCTCCATGCGTGATGGCCGGGGTAACTACCTCAAGGAAGCACTGAAAAAAGCACTGCAACAACTCAACGCTTCCGGTAAAGGTTTCTTCCTGATGGTAGAAGGCTCCCGCATAGACCATGGCGGCCATGCCAACGATCTCGATTATCTTGTCCGTGAAATGCTGGACTTCGATGATACGATCGGAGAAGCGCTCCGTTTTGCTGATAAAGACAAACAAACCACCATTATCGTTACAGCCGACCACGAAACCGGCGGCCTCGCCCTCATGGACGGCAACATCTCCAACGGCACCCTCCGCGGGCATTTCGCGACCAACGACCATACCGGTATTCCCGTGATGGTATTCTCCTATGGACCTAACTCACAACTGTTTGGCGGTGTGTACGAGAACAAGGAGATCTTTCATAAGATAGTGGAATGTTACCGTAACCGCTGATAGATCTGATGTTGCTGATGAACCTGATTGCGGAGATGTAAGCGGAGATTAGATTTTTTTGAAAGATTTTTTGTGAGAGATTTTTGTGAAGATGAATATTTGTTGCGGATCCCTGGCTATTTCAGGTCGCCAGGATCCGCAACAAAATGAAGGAAAGCATTGAAAGTAGCGCTATAGCGGCGTTTATTGAGTTTATAATAAAATGCGCCTCTTTTGGAGCTAAGTTTTTCCTTGTCTTTTTGTTTGACTAACAAATTGGTAGAAAGGATTTTGCGGCTGAAGTTTCGTTTGTCGAAAATACTGTCGTAAATGGCTTCATAGAGGATCTGCAGTTGCGGAATTGTAAACTTAGCTGGCAACAACTCAAACAACAGCGGATGAATGGCTGCTTTATAACGTAAACGCTCCAACGCAGCTTCCACCATCCGTACCTGTCCGGCAATCAGGCCAGGCAAATCCTGCAGGGATATCCATTGCGCCTGATACTGATCGTTGAGCTGCAACTGGGACGCATTGATATTAAGCAACGACAGATAGGCAACTGCTACCGTATTTTCTTTCGGCTGCCTGGGTTCTGCGGCAAAAGCAGATACCTGTTCGAGATAAGCATCTTCCAGTCCGGTCAGCTCATACAGCATACGGGAGGCCGCTTCTCCGAAATCCTCCCCGGGCTGTAGCCATCCACTCATCAGACCCCATTTGTTTTTTTGCGGCCCGTTATTCTGTTTGATCAGCAAAAGTTTCAGATCCTGCCCATCAAAACCAAAGATGACGCAATCTACAGCCACCAGCATCCTGGATTGCCCGGAATTATGTTTCATATCAGCGATAGAATTTATAATAGCCCGGCAATTTAGGCTACCCCATGATATTAAAAAAATTATCGTCTGATTTGATTTTTATCAGGCAAACAGTTGTTGCAACACCGGATCGGTGTAATCCTCCACAAATGCAAGGATATTGGGATAAGCCGCAAACTCATCACGTGTATGCATGGTGGTTAGTACTACTGCCTGCATCCCGGCATTAAGGGCCGCCTCTACTCCTTTGGGTGCATCTTCAAACACGATGCAGTCTGCCGGCGTAGCATGGATGGCAGCAGCACATTTCAGAAACACTTCCGGGTTGGGTTTGCTGGTAGCCACATCTTCAGCGCTTACCACTGCATTAAAATAATCATGCAGTTGCAGGTTGTCCAGTACAAAACTGATATTAAAACGGTTGGCTGCAGATCCGATGGTCATAGGGATACCTGCATCGGCGGCCTGGCGGAGGAAAGCCGGAAGACCCGCAATCAATTCCAGATGAGGCCGGAAAGCCTCCTGATACAGCACTTCCTTTTCATGTGCGATCTCCAGCATCTGGGGCAGGGTGAAGCGTTCTTTTCCGAAGATACGCATCAGCAGTTCCTCATTTTTTCCATACATATGTCCTCTGACTGCTTCTCTGGTCATGTTGGCCCCTAGTTTGTTCAGCATATTGTACCAGCCATCCAGATGATATTCCATGTCGTTGATCATGGTTCCGTTGAGATCGAAAATAAATGCTTTCATGGCTGCAAAGATATTACAACCTACAGTTTCTCTCCAGAATTAAACCGGAGTTTTGACATTAAAACATCTTTCCATGAAAAAACTATTGTTTCCGGTGTTATTGTTTGGTACACTGATGGCTACTGCACAATCTCCGAAATGGCATGTGGCTGCCACTTATCCTGTAAAAGGTGATGGTAAATGGGATTACATTGCTATCAATCCTGTTACCCAACAGTTGTATGTTGCGCACGGTACCGAAGTAAATATTATTGACAAAACCACCGGTACAGAAGCAGGTACGATTCCTCATACGGAGGGCGTACATGGTATTGCTTTCGCACCCCGCTTTGGCAAAGGATTTACGAGCAACGGCAAAGCCAATACGGTCACCGTGTTTGATATCAATACCCATCAGGTACAGGCAGAAATTGCTACCGGTGGCAATCCGGATGCTATTTTGTTTGAGCCGTTCTCCGACAAAGTGATTACCTGCGATGGTGCCGGCAAAGATCTTACCATCATCAATCCGGGCACCAATAAGGTGGTGGCTACTGTCCCTTTAAAGGCAAGGCCTGAAACAGCTGTATCCGACGGAGCCGGACACCTGTATGTAAATCTTGAAGACAAAAGCAGTATCGCTGTGATCAGTATGTCCACTTTCAAAGTGGAAAAGGAATGGCCGCTGGGCAAAGGGGAAGCGCCTACCGGACTGGCCATTGATACCGTGACCCACCGACTGTTTGCGGGTTGCGACAACAAGTTACTGGTAGTGATGAATGCTGTCAACGGTCAGGTAGTGACCACGCTGCCTATTGGCGACGGTTGTGATGGCGTAGCTTTTGATGCTGCCGGTAAAATCATTTTTGCGTCCAACGGAGAAGGCACCCTGTCTGTATTCCGGGAAGATAGTGCGGACAAATACACGTCCCTGGGCACTGTTCCTACCGCCAAAGGCGCCAGGACGCTGGTATATGATCCGCTTACACAGAATGTGTTTCTTCCGGCTGCCGACCGTCATAGCGGACCCGACGGCAAACCTGTGATAGCACCGGGAACATTCCGTGTGCTGGCAGTTCGTAAATAGTTCCTTTCACGGAACTATTTACTTATATTTGGATAATAGTGACCGTTATGAAAGCTGCTCCTTCCAGGTTGCAAGCGGAACAGAGACGTCTGTCCTGCTCTTCAGAAAAACTATTAACCATATGGATATTACGAAGAAGAACAACATCCGCATTACCGGTAACCCACAAGCCAGCCAGACACTCGTTTTCGGACATGGTCTTGGCATTGACCAGCACTCTTTTTCAGACCTTCTTCCCGCTTTTGAGCATGACTATCGAATCGTGCTTTATGATAATGCCGGCAGTGGTAATACCGATCCTTCTTCGTACAGTCCTTTGCGTTACGCCACCATGAACGGGTATGTGACCGACCTGACAGATATTCTGGAGTTTGTGGGAGCAGAGAATACCACTTTTATCGGGCATTCCGTAAGCGGGATGATCGGTTTGATGGCTGCCAACCGGAAGCCGCATCTGTTTGACCGGCTGGTACTGATGGGTTCCAGTCCGCGTTACCTCAACGATCCGGCAGCCTTCTATACCGGCGGCTTTGACGAAGCAGCCCTGGAAGCCTTGTTCGAGACCATGCATACCAACTACCAGGCATGGGCGATTGGCTTTTCACTGCTGGCCATGCGTAATCCCGAACGACCTAAACTCGCCGAAGACTTTGCCAGCTCCCTGCAACGGTTACGTCCTGATATTGCCATTTCGGTGGCCAGAGCTATTTTCCTGCTCGACCACCGTAATGAGCTATCTAAAGTAAACAAACCTACACTGATCATTGAAACAGCCAATGATATCGCCGTTCCGGCCGTGGTAAGCGAATACCTTGAAAAAAACATCCGCGGCAGCAAACGAATAAAAGTTAATACAGAAGGACATTTCCCCCAGATAAGCGCTCCCGGGGAAGTGATCGCTGCACTACAGTCATTTGTTTAACTTTATCAATCTACCTACCGTGAACAGTTGGGAAAACAAAGCGTTGAATTTTATCAACCAGACCAGTCGCTGGGATAAGGAGAAACATATCTCTTCCTTTCTGGCTTTCAGTATCTCGCTGGTTAAAAATCTCCTGGAAGCAGACATCGCGCTGCAACTGGAGTTTGAAGATGAAAATACAGCCAAGGTTAAAAATGCCTCTCCTCATTTTCTGAATGAGATCGTAATCAGCCCGGACCCCGTCCGCAAGCTGTTGCATCGTCATGCCTTTAAAACCATTTACTGGACAGAGGTAGCGGCGATACCTGATCATCCGTTACATGAACTGTTGAGAGACCTTTCATCTGCCGTCATCATTCCTATTAATACAGAACCGCATAACAGCCTGCTGATACTGGGCTGGACCACTCAACAGGTATTTGAAACCGCTTTTCAGGACTGTATAGAAACAATCCGGCTGCGGCTGAAGGAGATATTGACACATACGCAGCAGCAGCTGTATTTTCAGGGTATTGCCATGCGTTTTGCCGCGATACTGCATTGTTTGCCGCATGCGGTCATTTTTATCAACAACGATGGTTTTTCCGGATGGGTGAATCAGAAGGCGGCGGACATACTGGAGCTTTCGGGGCCAGGGGAACAGTTGCCGGCCATCCTCTCCGATGCTATGACGCAGCTGCGCAACAGAGCTGTCAATACCGATGATATTTACAATACTGCAATTGAACTTTTTGCTTCGCCGGAGAATGCTATCAGCAACTGGGAATGGAAGCTGGAAGGCGCTGATCCCAGGACTTACCGGGTGTCCTGTTTACCGGTCACATCCCAGCGGATCAACGGGCGGCTGTGGATCTTCGAAGAATAGACTTTATCTTCTGCGCCACTGAAAATAAAAAGTGCTGCCCAGGCCAGGCTCAGATTCTACCCATACTTTACCTCCCTGTTCTTCCACCAGCATCTTAAAAATGTTGAGGCCAATACCAGTACCTTCTTCCTTCCTGTTATCATCCAATCGCTCAAAGAGACGAAATACCCGGTCTGTATCTCTTTTTTCCATACCCGGTCCGTTGTCTTTCACATAAAATTCGTAGAACTCCTCTTTCTCAGCAGCACCCACCGTAATCAGTCCCGTTGTTTTATCATTGTATTTGATCGCATTGGAGATCAGGTTCTGGAAAACCTGCTGGAGTTTAAGGCGGTTTGCAGCCACTGTGGGCAAGGTGCCCCGGGTAGTGATCTTAATATGGGCAGGCGGGAACAACAACCGGGTAACATCCGTGATGAGCAGTGCTACATCTACTGTTTCCTCCATGCCTTCCGTATCGCTCCGGCGGGCATAGTCGAGCATGGAAGTAATCATGGCAGAGAGATGCCGGGCAGCCCCCATGACGGTATCCATATAATCCTTTAACTCCGGTGACGCCTGTACGCTTTCATCTTCAATCATTATAGAGAGCAGGCTGATAGCCCCGGCCAGCGGAGACTTCAGGTCATGCGCCACGATGTACATGAAACGCTCCAGCTGTTTGTTGATTTTTTCTTTATCAGCGATGAGCTGTTTGAGGTCCTGCTGGGAGAAGTATAGTTTTTCGAATACATTCACCTTAGCCCTGGTAACATTTACATTGAGTGGTTTGTAGAGATAATCAACTGCGCCGGCGGAAAAGCCCCGTATGACGTTTTGTTCTTCCTTGTTGATAGCCGTTACGAAGATGATGGAGATATCCCGGGTTTTAGGATTCAGTTGCAGGAGCCTGGCCACTTCGAAGCCATCCATTTCAGGCATTTGCACATCGAGCAGTATCAGGCCGATATGATTATTCTTCAGCACCATCTTCAGCGCTTCATTACCTGAGGTAGCCTGGAGAAAAACACGGTTATCTTCTTCCAGCATATGTTGCAGGGAAATCAGGTTCTCCATTTTATCATCTACCAGGAGAATGGTAAAGATATTTTGAGGTTCATCGGTCATGTTCCGGGCTCATTTTGAGTTCCTGTAAAAACTGGACCATTTCGGGTACTGTGAGGGGTTGTATATCCGCGCAGCGGTCCATAGCAGCCTGGGGCATCGTATCAAAGAGAGCAGTACCAGGATGTTGTGCGATTCCGGTACCTCCTGCCGAGACAATGCGCTGAAGGCCCGCAGCACCATCTTTGCTGGCTCCGCTCAACAGCATGCCCAGGGCTCTGGAGCCGTAGGTTTCCGCCACGCTGTCGAAGCTGATATCAATGGATGGACGGCTGTAGTGCAACGGCTCTGAGTAGTCCAGCGAAAAGGTGTAGTCCTGTTCTATCAGCAGGTGGTAGTTCTGCGGAGCAAGATAAATCCTGTTGGGCAGTACCGGCTGTTTGTCTTCCGGTTCGACGATAGGAGTCTTGAAGGATAGTAACCGGTCCAGGTCGCTTGGTACATTTTTGAGGCGGTGCAACACAATGATCATGGTGCATTCCAATGGGTGCGGGAGCTGCTCCAACAGGGCTGCCAATACGGGCAGGCTGCCGGCGGAACCACCAATGGCGATCATATCAAATGGGGTTAGAGGTTGCAATTGTTTATGATTTACGTCTGAAAATCTTGTGTGGTCCACTGACAGCTTCAAACCGGTTCTTTTCTTCGGAGAACATCATGGATTCTTTGAGGCCCAGTGCCAGATAGCCCAGCGGGGAAAGGCTGTCATAAAACAACCGCAGCACATGGTTCTGCAGCTGCCGGTTAAAATAAATAAATACGTTCCTGCAACAGATCAGTTGAAACTCATTAAACACCTGGTCTGTGACAAGGTTGTGCTGAGAAAAAATAATGTTGCGGCGCAGGTGAGGCCGGATCACCGCATAATCATCGCCTGCCGTGTAGTAGTTTGAGAAATCTTCGGTTCCGCCGGTCTGTAAATAATTCTGCGTATAGTCTTTCATAAATTTCAGCGGGATCATGGCTTTGCTGGCCCTGTCCAGGTTGGCCGCATTCAGGTCGGTAGCATAAATGCGGCAGCGGTCCAGCAGGCCGGCCTCATGCAACAGGATGATCATGGAAAAAACTTCTTCTCCGGTAGCACATCCTGCATGCCATATTTTGATGATGGGCCAGGTGGCAAGCCGGGGTAGCACCTGTTCACGCAGTACTTTGTAAAAAACGGGGTCGCGAAACATTTCAGTGACGTTGACGGTAATAAACTGTGCCATTCGCAGAAAAAAATCCGGGTCCTGCTGCAGTCTTTCGGTCAGTTCCGTTACTTCTTCAATACTGGAATGTCCCATAAAGCGCTGAAAGCGGCGTTTGAGGGAGGCCTGCGCATAATCCGTAAAATCATAACCGTACTGCTTACGGATGACGCCAACGAGGGTATCCAGTTCATCTTTGGTAAGATCTTCCATCATAGGTATTTTAGGTCAAGGTATAATCAGGATAGCCATACGTGCAGCAGGGACAATAGTTTGCTGCTATCAACCGGTTTGGCGATATAATCAGAGGCACCTGCTTCAAGGCATTGCTGCCTGTCTCCCGGCATCGCTTTAGCAGTAACGGCGATCACGGGCAACTGCATAAACCGTTTATCTCCTCTGATATGTTTCATTGCTTCGATCCCATCCATTTCGGGCATCATAATATCCATCAGTACAAGATCTATCTGTTGATGACCATCCAGCACAGACAGGGCTTCTTTTCCGTCCGATGCAGTAAACACTTTCAGGCCTTGTTCTTCCAACAGTGCGCCGATAGAAAAAATATTCCGCATATCATCATCCACCAACAGCACCTGTTTACCTTCCAGGATATTTATTGCCGGATGCAGGGGAGCTACAGGGGCTAACACGGGGTGTTCCATACGATATAACAAAAGCTCCAGTTCATCCATAAGGCGGTCTGCAGAGCAGGCAGATTTCCGGACGATGGCTGCCGCGTGTCTTTTCAGTTGTTGTTCTTCAGCAGGTGTAATATCCCGGTCTATGTATACTATAACAGGCGTATAGCCGCTTGTGTTCATTTTTGATAATTCTTCCAGCCGGGCCAGCTCACGGGACAGTTCCGGACCAATGTCGAAGATGATGCCATCATACTTTTTATGGGATAATAATGATAAGGCTTCGCTGATACCAGTTGCAGCATCGTACTGGGCTTCCAGCTGCCGTTCCACACTTTTGGCGGTGAGTTGCGGATCTCTGGTGAGCGGGCCGTGTGAGATGAGTAACACCTGTTTCAGGCGGGCCTGCATCTGTGTGGAGATTGTGACAAACATCCGTTCCAGATCGTCTGAAACAGTCGGTTTTTTCGTATATCCATTTACGTTATCAATAACTACAGCAGGTACTTCCGCTGCAGATATCATATGTATGGGGATCCTTCTCACTTCTTCATTGCTGCGGAGTCCTTCGAGGATATCGCAACCTTCTGTCGCTGGCAGGTCTATATCCAAGATAATCGCCACAGGCAGGTATTTGCGGGCATAAAAGAGGCCATCCTGCACATTATAGGCCACAATGGTCTTGAAGCCTTTGCGCCGGGCAATATCCCGCACCAGGTCCGCAAAAAATATTTTCTCTTCTACAATCAGGATTAGCTGATCTCCCTTATAAAGGTGATGACGGTCATCTTTTTGCCGGACAGGAAATTGTATTGTTGCATCGTGAAAAACAGGCTGCACCGTGGTGGGGCCTTCTGTTGCCGGTTCTTTCCGGAGATGCAGCGAGCCGGTTGTCAGTGGTAGTAATACCGTAAAGATGCTACCTCTGGGGCTACTGTTATCCAGGTGGATTTCACCTTTCAGCAGCACCATCAGTTCACGGCTGATAGACAGCCCTAGTCCTGTACCTCCATATTGGCGCGTGGTTGCGCCATCTCCCTGATGGAAAGCTTCAAAAATCAATTGTTGTTTTTCCGCAGGGATACCTGGTCCGGTATCCGCAACGCTGATACAGAGCGCATTTTCAGGACGCCGGTACCACAGCACACGGATGCTTCCACCATTGGGTGTAAATTTAAATGCATTGGCCAGGAGATTACGGATCACCTGTTCCAGACGTAATTTATCTGTGAAGATGATACCTGGTATGCCGGCAGCTACTTCAGTAGTATATTCTATCTGTTTTTCCTGGGCTACCACGCCAAACAGGCTATCCAGGTCATCAATGATATCAGCGATGCGTACCGGCTCCATGGCCAGCTCCACCTTACCGGCTTCAATTTTGGAAAGGTCGAGGATATCATTGATAAGACGTAACAGATCAGAGCCTGATTTATGCATGATGGTAGCATATTCTACCTGACGCGGGAACAGATTACACTCTTTGTTTTCCTCCAGCATCTTGGCCAGGATCAGGATACTATTGAGTGGAGTGCGCAACTCGTGTGACATGTTAGCCAGGAACTCTGATTTATAACGGCTGTTGGCCTCCAGTTCTGCAGCCTTCAGGGAAAGGGCCTGCCGGGCTGTTTCGAGCTCCGCATTTTTCATGGTCATCTCTGCATTGACCTGACGAAGCTCTTCTTCCTGCACCCGCAGTTCTTCTTCAGAGGCCTGTAATATTTCTGATTGCCGGTGAAGCTCTTCATTAGACTGACGCAGCTCTTCCTGCTGACAGTAAAGCGCTTCCTTCTGTTCCTGTACCTGCTGCAGCAACAGCATGGCTTTTTCTCTTTCACTGGCTGCGTGCAGCGCCACCGCAATATCTTTAGAGAGCAGCTCCAGCAACTGCAGCTGCAGGGGTGTCACCTTTTTAAATGCAACCAGTTCTATCACCCCCACTAGTTCATCTCCCATATACAATGGAACAAACACCAGTGTACGGGGTGGCAGGTTGCCTGTAGCAGAAGCCAGATGCCAGTAATCGGATGGCAGGTCAGTGATGACCTGTATTTCCTTTTGTGCGGCCGCATGTCCGAGCAGTCCTTCGCCTACAACAAAAGATGCCGGTGCATCACCAGGGAGATTAACGTTGCTGCATAAGCGTAATTTCTCTTCTTCATAAAAATAAAGGGCCGCAGCTGTAAGACCTACCTGCGTTGTCAGCGAGAGCAAACATTTATATGCGAGGCTTTCGGGTTTATGAATACCCAGCAGGCTTTCCTTCATATCGTTGAGGCCTCCCAGCAACCAGTTCCTGTCGTTGGCTATACGATTTAACCGCACCACTTCCTCCAGCTTGGTGTTGAGTTTTTTCCTCACATGCTGACCGTAATAAAATTCCTTATAAATAAAAAACATCAGCACCAGACCTATTATCAGAATAATGGCGGTGTTCAGCAGCAGGATGGCATTGGTAACGCCTCCTCCCCTTCCGGAAGTCCACCAGGAGAGGAAGCCACCCATGACAACCAATACGATGACAGCTGTTAAGCCGAGGTATAATCTGTTAGCCGGAGAAATTTTCATATAGGCATAACAATCCGTCATTATGTTCGGTTGAAACCATTCATTGTTTTTTGATACGCTGTAAAACAGCGCATTCAAACAAAGTGCGGATTACTTTGTTAGTGCAGATGGATACTTTTGAACCAGGAACAACTACGTATATACATTACCGTTATAAAATAATTCCTTACGAGCGGTAAGGCTCCTCAATAGTTTTTGAAACTGATACAACCAGATAATTACTGCACACCTATTACTAACCCCAATGTTAAACCTTGTATGCATACTACATTTGTCACTCAGGCTTCACTGCATTCTATCTGCAGTCAAACCCATCCGCCGCATCGGACGGCACTTTTACGCAAGTTGGAATGGGAACTTTTAAAAAACTTTCACTCAAATTTGGAAAGTAAACAGTGTTCAGTATATTTGCATCGTAAACAATTTAACATGGGCATAGCAGAAAGAAAAGAGCGTGAGCGAGCGGACATGCGCAGACGAATTGTGGATGCAGCGATGGCAATGTTTGTGGAAGTGGGTTATGAAAAGGTTTCTATCCGGAACATAGCGGACAGAATAGAATACAGCCCTGCCACTATTTATCTGTATTACAAAGACAAGGATGAGTTGTTGTATGATGTACAGAAAGAAGCATTTACTGAGCTGGCAGCCCATTTTGCACATAATCTGACAGCGGCCGACCCGATAGAGCGGTTGGTACAGCTGGCCTGGGCTTATATTGGCTTCTATCGCGCCAATCCGGAACTGTATGACCTGATGTTTATTATCAAAGCGCCGATGAATGCCGAAGGCGAACAGGAGAAATGGAAGAACGGAGATTCTGCTTATGACGCTTTATACCATCTGGTAGCGGAATGTATAGAGAAAAAACGTCTCCGTTTTACAGATCCAACGACCGCCGCTTTGTCTATATGGGCCTTTGCCCACGGACTGATCAGCCTGGACCTGCGTTCACGGCTGAAAGTATGCAAGCTTCCGGAAAAAGCACTCAACATCAGTATCGACGATGCTATCCGGGCTTATCTTGAAGTAATCAAATGTTAGGTGCGTGAAAACGCTTTTGTGAAGGATGAAACTGGTACCTGACCAGAAAATATTAATGGCAGTCACTGCCGTCTAAGAAAGGCCATGGGCCTTTTTTCAGCGACACCATTAAACACTGTTTAGTATATAAACACCGACTACCAAAGCCTTCCAGGCTTTTATTTTTTCGAGATAAATAAACACCGTTCATTATGTTGACATTCATCACAAAAGGATCGTTGTTAACGAGCTTGCTGGCAGCGGGTTTGAGTGTATCGGGCATTCATCACCCCGCGGCATCACTCCTGTCCGCCACTAATATACCGCGACAAGACACGCTACAGACACGCGTCCTGGCTTCTCCGCCAAACACTATATTGGACCAGTATATACAACAGGCCTTCACCAACAACAAAGGACTGAAAGACCAGCATTTCCAGCTGGAGAAAGCGATGGCTGCTCTGCAGGAAGCCAGAAGCCTCTTTGGCCCCAACGTCACCTTCCTGGGCAGCTACACCAAAGCAGCTGGTGGCCGCACCATCGATATTCCCATCGGTGATATGCTGAACTCCGTATACTCCAGCCTCAACCAGTTGACTAACAGTCACCGGTTTCCACAGGTGGAGAACACTTCCGTATTGTTAAACCCCGACAACTTCTACGACGCCAAATTCAGGACCAGCCTGCCGTTGATCAATGCTGAGATTTATTATAACCAGAAAATCAAAAAAGAACAGCTGACCAGACAACAGGCTTCGCTCAACGTTTACAAAAGACAGCTGGTACAGGATATTAAAACGGCGTACTACCAATACTATCAGTCCACTCAGGCTGTAGCTATCTACAACAACGCCCTCGCCCTCATCCAGGAAAACATCCGGATCAACGAAAGCATGGTTCGCAACGGCATCCGCAACAACACAGCCGTTTACCGCTCCCAGACTGAAAAAGAGAAAACCGATGCTTCCATCAGCAAAGCTGTCAATGACCAACAAAATGCAAAAGCCTATTTCAACTTCCTGCTGAATCGTGGCCTGGATGAAAACATCACACTGGACAGCAGCCTGCTCACCGGCATCCGTGACATCCCCTCCTCCGGCATTCAGGGAAGAGAAGAACTATTAGAATATAAAAGTGCAGCTACCACCTACCGCCTGAACGAAAAACTCCAGCAGTCCTATATCATCCCCAAACTCAGCACCTTCCTCGATCTTGGCTCACAATCTACCGGCATACATTTAGATGACAAGTCGCGTTATTATCTCTTTGGCGTAAATCTCGAATGGACGCTCTTCGGCTCACATAAATACAAGTACCGGATCAAGCAGGCCGGCCTTGATATACAAGCCATCAACAATGCTACCGAGAGAGCCACCGAATCCATGCAGCTGCAATCTTACCAGGCGACCAACAACTATCGCACAGCGTTGCACAACTTCGTTACGGCGCAAAGCCAGCTTTCCTTTGCACAACGTTATTACCGCGACCAGCTGAAGGTGTACAAGGAAGGACAATTACTCTACATAGAACTGCTCGACGCACAGAACCAGCTTACACAAGCACAACTACAGATGGCCGTTACACAAGCAGCCGTACAAACCGCCTATGCCGCCGTAGAACGCGCACAGGCATCTTACAATATCGACTCTGTTCAATAATAAAAAATACTCCCATGAAAAATAGTATTCTCCTACTTCCGCTCTCCCTGCTGTTATTTTCCTGCGGCAGTAAAAAACCCGTCACCGCCACCACTGACACCACCGATGTGATACCGGTGAAAGTGATGTCACTGGAAAAACAGGGTAGTACCTTATCTATCCATGCTTCCGGACAGTTTACCACCGATGATGAAGTAAACCTGTCTTTCAAAACCAATGGTATCATCAACTCCATACAGGTGAAAGAAGGAGATCCTGTACACAGCGGCCAGGTCCTCGCTACGCTCAATCTCACTGAAATAGATGCACAGGTACAACAGTCACAGCTTGCACTTGAAAAAGCCCAGCGGGATTATCAGCGCACACTTAATCTTCACAACGACAGTGTAGCCACGCTGGAACAGCTGCAAAACAGCAAAACCGCCCTGGACCTGGCCCGCCAGCAACTCAATACCGTACAGTTTAACCGGAGCTACTCCACCATCCGAGCCACCAAAGACGGATATGTACTGCGTAAACTCGCCAACCCCGGCCAGTTTGTTAACGCCGGTACCGCCGTACTGCAGATCAATGGTGCGCGTAACGCCCATTGGATACTTCGTATAGGCGTTACCGATAAAGAATGGGCCCAGGTAAAAACAGGCGACCAGGCTACTGTTGAAACCCCTTCCCTGCCCGGCGAAACATTCCCGGGAACGGTTACACGTAAATCCGAAGGCATCGATGCCGCCAGCGGCACCTTCGTGATAGACGTACAGCTCAGTGGCAGCAAGCCCGCCGCCATTGCCACCGGTATGTTTGGCAGATGCCATATCAGCACCGGCGGTACAGGCGGTGGTACTGCCTGGAGTATCCCCTACGCCGCCCTGCTCGATGGTAACGGCAGCAACGGCTACGTGTTTGTCACCAACGATAATAAAACCGCCCGGCGCATACCCGTAACCATCGCCGGTATGGAAAAAGACCAGGTGCTTATCAGCCATGGCATGGAGCAGGCCAAATCACTGATCATCTCAGGCAGCGCCTATCTCAAGGACCAGTCATCTATCCGCATCATCCAATAACAACTACCGCCATGAAAATATCCGGTTATGCCGTTAAGAACTATCAGTTCACCCTCGTGATCTTCTTAATGATCATTGTGCTCGGCATCACAACCATCCTCAATATGCCCCGCTCCGAAGACCCGGAAATGAAAGCGCCGCAGTTTACGGTTGCGGTCATCTATCCCGGCACCAGCCCCAAAGACATGGAAGACCTGGTGGTGAACCCGCTGGAGAAAGCTGTCTATGCGCTGGCCGATATTAAAAGACTACGTACCACTATCAGCGATGGAGTGGCTGTTATGCGGGTAGAATATAAATACAGTTCCAACGTAGACCAGAAATATCAGGAACTGGTGAGAGAAGTCAACAATAAAAAAGCTTCCCTGCCCGCTGATATTTACAGCATAGAAGTAAAACAGCTGGAGCCTTCAGATGTGAATGTGCTACAGGTAGCCCTTATCTCCGAAAACGCCTCCCGTGACAAACTGCGTTATTATGCAGAAAAGCTGCAGGAAGATCTGGAGAAAATATCCAGCCTTAAAAATGTGAAGATACACGGCCTGCCTGATCAGCAGGTGCGGGTGGAACTGGAGCTGGACAAAATGGCGCAGCTGCATCTTCCTTCCAGCATCGTGTTGGCAGCCATCCAGGGCGAAATGGCCAATATTCCCGGAGGCAGTATTGATGCGGGAGAAAAAAGCTTCAACATAAAAACCAGCGGTAACTACAAAAACATTGATGAGATCAGCAATACGATTGTTACAGCGGCCAACGGAAAAAACATCTTCCTGAAAGACATTGCGAAAGTGTACTACGGGTTTGAAGATGAGAAGTACTTTACGAGATTAAACGGCCATCGTAGTATTACTGTATCTGCCGCTCAGAAATCAGGAGAAAACATCAGTAAAACACAACAGCTGTACAAACCCGTTATAGATCGGTTTAAAAAAACATTGCCTGCCAACATAGACATGATACATTATTTTGATCAGGCGGAAGCAGTGAACCATCGCTTAAGCGGCCTGGGCAAAGACTTTATCATTGCCATTCTACTGGTAGCGTTTACGCTGTTGCCATTGGGCCAGCGCCCGGCCCTGATCGTGATGATTTCGATACCGTTGTCTCTCTCCATTGGCATTGTGTTGTTACAGTTATTTGGCTACAACCTCAACCAGCTCAGCATCGTAGGCCTGGTAGTAGCATTGGGACTACTAGTAGATGACAGCATTGTGGTCATAGAAAACATAGAGCGGTGGATGCTGGAAGGACATACCCGTATGGAAGCCACGCTGAAGGCCACCAGTCAGATAGGTATGGCCGTGGTAGGTTGTACCGCCACATTGATCATTGCTTTTATGCCGCTGGTATTTTTGCCGGAAGGTAGCGGTGATTTCATCCGCAGTATGCCACTGGCCGTAATTTTCAGTGTACTGGCATCTATGATTGTATCATTGACAATTATTCCATTCCTGGCCAGTCGTTTGTTGAAAGAACATAGTGGTCATCCGGAAGGCAATATTTTTATGCGGCTGCTGAAAAAGCTGATCCATGGCAGTTATGCCCGGTTACTGGACAAAGCCCTGCACCGGCCTGTACTCGCCATGATAGTATCCCTGCTGTTGTTTGGCGGTTCTGTTGTACTAATGAAAGCTGTTGGCTTTGGTCTTTTTCCGGCTTCCGAAAAACCACAGTTCCTGATCAACGTACTGGCCCCGCCGCAGTCCAACCTCGCTTATACCAATCATATCGTGGAGCAGCTGGAAAAAGAACTACGGCAGGAAAAAAATATCCGTTACATCGCCAGCAACATCGGCAAAGGTAATCCCCGCATTTATTACAACGAAGCACAGGAAAATGAACGCAGCGACTATGCTCAGCTGTTCATTCAGCTGGATGAGCATACCAGCCCTGCAGACAAAATAGCCCTCATTGAAAAACTCCGTCATAAATGGACGCCGTATCCGGGCGCTAAAGTGGAGGTAAAGAATTTTGAGCAGGGCCCTCCGGTGACCGCTCCTGTAGAAGTACGGCTGTTTGGCGATAACCTCGACAGCCTGCGTATACTGGCTGGTCAGGTAGAAAAAATGCTGTCAAAAACACCCGGTACTATTTACATCAACAATCCTGTCAGTACCCTGAAATCGGATGTACGCGTAAACATTGACCGTGAGAAAGCACAGCAGCTTGGAATTCCTACGGTGAACATCGACAGGGCTGTTCGTTTAGCCATTGCCGGTATCAACCTGGGGAAATACAATGACGAAAACGACAGTGACTACGATATCCTGGTAACCAAACACAAAGACGGCAAACCCACGCTGGACGTTTTCCGCGACCTGTATGTCAATAATATGGCCGGTACTGCTGTACCCTTGTCACAGGTAGCCAATATTCAACTGGAAACTTCTCCGCTGAGCATTAATCATCAGGAAAAAAACAGGCTGGTCACCATCGGCGCTTTTGTAAAAAAAGGTTTTCTGCCTGACCGGGTTATCAATGATGTGATCCGCCAGATGGACCAGCTGAAGCTGCCTGCGGGCTATACTTATGAGATGGGTGGTGAAGTAGAGAGCCGGAAAAATTCTTTCGGTGGTTTTATGAGCATCATCATCGTAACAATTTTCCTGTTCATTGCAGTACTGATACTGGAATTTAAGACCTTCAAAAGTACGCTGATCGTGCTGTCTGTAATACCGCTGGGTATCGTTGGTGCGGCTGTTGCCTTATGGCTTACAGGCAACTCCCTTTCTTTTATTGCCATTGTGGGGCTGATAGCGCTGGCCGGTATTGAAGTGAAGAACACTATCCTGCTGGTGGATTTTACCAACCAGCTGCGGATGCAGGGCAAGTCACTGGAAGCGGCTATACGGGAAGCCGGAGAGATACGTTTCCTGCCGATCGTACTGACATCGCTGACGGCTATAGGAGGATTGATACCGATTGCCATTTCCACCAACCCGATGATTGCCCCGCTGGCCATTGTACTGATTGGTGGCCTTATCAGTTCCACCTTGCTGTCCAGGATCGTAACACCGGTAGTGTACAAACTGATACCACCGAAGATAACGCCCGAACAGACTGTAACGCCTTCCGCCAATGGCCGGGGAGACAAACAACTGGTCCTACAGGAGTCGGAGGCTTAATTGGAGGCTTGCAATTCGTAATTCTTCCTTATTTTTGGACCTGTTACGAATACTACCACCATTTCCTCTTGAAAATTTGTTCTTATGAAAAGAAACATTCTGGCCTTTATGGCAGTCATGCTGATGTTATGTATGAGTGCACAAACTTCGCAGGCGCAGTTAAAAAGATTCAGTATTGGTCCTTATGTAGAAGCCGGTTTCCCCACTGGTGATTTCAGCACTACCCACAACCCCGGATTTGGTGTTGGTTTGGGCGCAGATGTGAAGCTGATTGCCGGCCTTACCGCCGTAGGCTCCGTAGGTTTTGATTACTTTAAGGGCAAGACTATCGACAACGGCAATACTAAAATTGCTTCTGCCAAAGTAATACCGGTAAGACTGGGTCTGCGTTATCAACTGATATCTATCCTGTATGTGAAAGTAGAAGGCGGTACCGCCAACTTTACCGGTGATTACAACAATGGTACCGGTGCGCTGGTAGCTCCTGGTCTGGGTATCCGTTTACTGGGCCTGGATGTGGAAGGTAAATATGAAGCCTGGTTTAAAGATGGTACCCACGGGTTCTTTGGCCTGAAGGCAGGATATAACTTTTAATTTTTTTCTTTCAAAACGTAAAGAGGTGCGGTATGCCCTCTTTACGTTTCTGAAAGGAACTTCGGTGTAAAACCACCCTGTGTACATCCCGGCACAGGAACGATATTATCTCCGCTCTGATCTACATTCGGCAGCTTCATGATATTGGGATACCATGATTTTTTAAATGCCGGATCTACTGCTGCCAGTTCTACCAACACATGATAGCCTCCTCTTGTTTCCATGACCGTCAGGCAGGAAGGATTGATGTATTCCCTGATTTGTTGCAGGATGGCCGGATCTTTGGCATCCACGTCAATATCGATATAGTATTTGTTGCTGCATGACTGCTGAATAGCGCTCATTACTTCCTGATGCGGATTTTTCACGCGTGCCTCCGCCTGGATGTTTTGGGCAAATGTCACCAGTGATGTATAGGTAGCTTTCCACAGGTCGCGGGGATTTATGCTGATATACAGTGCCAGTGCTTCCTGCGGGATGATGATACCGCCTTGTGTATAGGCGCCGGCAGCACATTCCAGCTGCCTTATTTTTTCCAGCATATTTTCTTTTTTGCTGGTGAAACGTTTCAGCTGTTGTTTATCGGCTTTAAGACCATGATCTCCTTCCAGGTATTTGGTGCGGGCCAGCAGGCATAGGTAATACTGCTCATGCTCATTACAAGCCGGCAGCCAGTCGATGAACGCTTTCAGGGCCTGTTCATCGGTGATGATTTTATAATTCATGGCATAGATTAAAAAAACGAGGCTGTCCAGGTACGTTCAAATTTTTCGCCTGGCACTAATTGGTTGATGCCTTCTTTTTCATTCAGTTCACCGGTGGCAGCCACATTATCGGCGATACCACACCAGGGTTCAATACATACGAAGTCCGCGTTTTTGGCGGCCCATATGCCCATATAAGGGAAGCCGTTAAATGATACCGTGAGACCATGTGGTGTTTTATGGCTGCGGATACTGATGGCATCGGAAGCCAGGGCTTTGAATACCAGGGCATCTTCCAGAAACAGTGACTTCTTTAAAGGCAGTTCCTGTGTTTGTTGTAATAACGGTACCGGTGTCAGCTCTATCTGCCCTTCCGGAGACAGCGGATAACGGCCGGTGGTTTCTGTTTTATTGAATTCCAGGTAATAATCTTCGTAGCCGGTGCCTTCCACCAGCGGGACCTTAAAAGCCGGATGCCCACCTACGGAAAAGAATAATTCCTTACTGTCTGTATTTTCTACCAGATAACTCACCTGCAGCCTCTCACCTTCCAGCACATAACGTACCCTGAAAACAAACCGGAACGGATATACGGACAACGTAGCGTCGCTGTCTTTCAGCAGAAAGGTAACCTGTGTACTGGTATGCTCTTCTACTGTAAAAACCTGCTCTCTGGCAAAACCATGTCTCCCCAGCGTATATTCGTGACCGTTATAGGTATAAGTATTTTTTTTCAGTCCGCCTACAATAGGGAACAGCACGGGGCTTTTTTTACCCCATACGGCAGGATCTCCGCTCCAGAGGTATTCCAGTCCTGAATCGTTACGGACAATATGTTGCAGTTCTGCACCAGCCTCAGCCAGTTGAATCGTCAGCAGTTCGTTGGAAATAGTTATCATACGTGTATCGCCTTAAAAAAACGAAGATAAACAAAAAATAACGCCTGTTACGGGCGATAGGGGTTATCTTTGCGTGCTAAAAGCAGTAAATATGGAATCATTACAAGGAAAAAAAGTGCTGATCACAGGCGGTGGTAAAGGAATAGGACGTGCTGTAGCCGTGGCCCTCGCACAAGAAGGGGCAGATATTGCTTTAATAGGTCGTAGTGAAGCGCCTTTGAAAGAAGTGGTAGAAGCTGTTAGCGGGCTGGGTGTTAAAGCCACCTATGCTATTGCTGATGTAGGCTCCATGGAAGCCGTAAACGCAGCCGTAGCCAGCCTTACCAAAGAGCTGGGCAGCATCGACATTCTGATCAACAACGCAGGTATAGCCGCCTTCGGCGGATTTATGGAACTCACTCCCGAACAATGGGAAGACATTATCCGTGTAAACCTGCTCGGCGTATACTATGTAACCCGTGCTATATTACCAGACATGATAGCCCGTCAAACCGGCGACATCATCAACATAGCTTCTACAGCCGGCCAGCGTGGCGCTCCGCTCACCAGTGCCTACAGCGCCTCCAAGTTTGGCCTGCTGGGCCTTACCGAATCGCTGATGCTTGAAGTAAGAAAACATAATATCCGCGTCAGCGCCCTCACCCCCAGCACAATCGCCACCGATATGGCTAAAGCACTTAACCTCACCGATGGTAATCCGGAGAAGGTATTGCAGCCTGAAGACCTGGCGGAGTTCATTGTAGCGCAGCTCAAAATGAACAGAAGAGTGTTGCTGAAATCAGCGGGGTTATGGTCCACCAACCCATAACTGTGATGAATGCTGATATCGCTGATTTCCCTGATAGGCGAATATATGAACTGTGATTATTATGATATCGCTGATGCTCCTGATGAGCGGAGATATAAGCGAAGAGATAGTGATTATTAATGTATCAGGTAATGATAAAAAAGCGAAGAAGCCATTGAATCTTATTTCAATGGCTTCTTCGCTTTTTTATTTTGGCTTATATCTTCGCTCATCAGGAGCATCAGCGGCATCAGTATCATCACCGTTATAGTTTGAGTCGTTCTCTTGACAAGGCAAACTTAACACCAAATACAGCGAGGATGTTATTCTGTTTATCGAAGTTTTTGCCGAAGGCAGCAACGGCGTAGAAGCTGTCGTTGATCATGAAGTTGGCGATAAAAGCCAGGCGGTCATAGTTGATGGCGTTCTTCAGATCGTGGCGGTTGACGTATTCGGCAGAGAGGTCGAAGCGGCCTTTCTGATAATTGACGGACATACCATAATCGAGCAGGTTGCTGTCGGCCGGTGTGTTGCTCCAGGTGTAACGGCCCAGGGCGACAAAGTCGAGCGGGAAGTTGCCAGGTGCCCAACGTATGTTGGTCCAGATACCGGAGCGGGATGTTGATAGGTTTTTGAACCTGTTATTAGGCGCATCGCCGGCCAGGGCACCTGCCAGTTCTACGATCACTAGACCCTGGTTACGCTGTACATCAAACATAGCCCGCAGTTCAGCATTTTTCCGGGCGATAGCTACGGTGTCGAGTTGATCAGGACTCACTGACAGCAGGTCTATTATTTCCTGTTTTTTCTTCAGCATGGCATCCCGGTTTTTGCGGTAAAAAAAGCGGAACACCTGTGTACGGAAGCCGGCAGACAGACTGGTGGAAGTGTCTGTTTTGAAGGTGGCTGCGGAAACATTAAACGTCTGCAGAATGGGGAAATGGTTATTGAGATAACGTTCGAAGGTCAGGCCGGGTTTGTTGGTAAGCCAGTATGGTGTGACCTCTACCGCGCCACCCTGCCACAGGTTCAGCAGGCTGATACCAAATGCTTTGGGGTTGACGGGTTTGTCGATGGCTGCCGGAGCCTTGTCTGCCAGGATCAATCCGGGCGCCGTAGGCATGGTCATATCCGATATCTTCAGGGAGTCTTTCAACTGGGCATAGCCGGGACTGGTTGCTGCCAGGAGCAACATCCATAGGAGTAACTTTTTCATGGTCTATTTAAAATTAAAGTCCAGCAAAAAGGACATGATGTCTCCGTCTGTTATTACTTCATCCTGGTATAGTTTCACGGAAGGAGTACATCCACTGAAGGAGTAAGTAACAACGATGCCATTGGTAAGGCTGTTGGTGTCCAGTACGTTAGTAATCACATGCAGGGCTCTACCCTTCAGTTCATCTGCCTTTCCGAGCTGGAGGTTACGGATTTCACCTTTTGCAATGGGGGTATTAACACCGTCAAGGCTTATAACGCTGGCGCCTATCTGGGCGTTTCCGATGCTGATGTTAAGAATGACATCCGATCCCGGGATAACGTCCAGATCGTCACTCTTCTTTTGGTATTTAATGGCCATAGGATGTATTGTTTTATGCGAATGTAGGCACTCACTACGCAAGGTATATAGTATACACTGTCAACGCACCGCACTGAGCCAGCCGGCAATAAAATTCAGCACTTCCTTGCGGTTAAATTCGTTGTGCAGCTCATGATAGTCGCCGGGCCATTCCCGGTAAGTCAGCATAGAAGCAGGGGCTTTGTCGGCAAAGAGGCGGGAGCCTTCCACCGCAGTGAAGGCGTCATCGGCACCGTGAATAAGCAGGGACCGGGTTTTCAGGGTATCGGCGTGTTCCAGGCACCACAGGCCATTCTGAATCATATCATTCGCCAGCCGTATACTTATTTTATCGTGGCGAAGTGGGTTATGACGGAACTTTTCCACTTCTTCTATATCATGGGAGATTTTGGTGATATCCAGGCCCTGGCTGAGGCGGATATGGGGCACCACGCGGTTCAGCATCTTCAGCAGGCCACGGAGCAAGGCACCCGGGCGTTTGGCCACAATCAGTGCCGGAGCGGAGATAACAGCAGCCAGGATATCCGGGGATCTTCTGAGCAGGAAACCGGTCAGCACTCCACCACCCATACTATGGCCATACATCACCACCGGTTTATGGTATAGTTCCTTTATATGCGCCAGGAAAGCGGCTTCATAGTCTAATATATAATCAAACCCGGGCGTAGCACCTCTTTTACCATCACTTTTACCATGCCCGTAATGATCAAGCCCTACCACCGCATATCCTTCCTGATTGAAGAACCGCGCTACCGGCGCATAACGGCTGATATCTTCCCCAATACCATGAATAATGATCATCACACGGCTGAACTCTTCCGGAATCCAGTTGATCCCGTGAAAACGAGTATGGCGGAATGACCAGTAAAATGCGTTCATGCCAGCGAATATAAACATTATTCCCACGCAAATTTTCCAGCCACTGTGAAGGTGTTTTTATATTTTTGCAAACTTATCAACTTTAATCTTTAGCACAGTATGATCAAAGAGGCCAAATCTGCGCCGGTGTACACTATTCCTTTAAGTTACCGGAAAATGGAAAACCTTCATATTGTTTTCTGGCTGTTGAAAGACATCAGCTGGTGCATGATCTGGAAACCACTGGGTATAGCCATGATCTTCCCTACCCTTATCATCTCACTGGTGATAGCCTGGCGTACCAGACAGTTTATGTCGGAGCTATGCCATAATGTGGCCATCTCCTTATGGATCTCTGCCAACTCTTACTGGATGATCAGCGAGTTTTTCCATTTTGATGCGCAGGTGATAGTAGGTCCCATCACCTTTAAACACCTGGCCCTGATTCCTTTTGTATCCGGCCTGCTCATACTGGCTTTCTATTATTTATACTATCTACCCAGAAATAAAGAATCTGAAGAGATCATCAACTAATAAAAAGAGGCCTGAGCAATGTTATCTGCTCAGGCCTTTTTTATTTTCGTTGAAGCGGATTTTTAGATCGCGTCTGACAAAGAAGTGAAGGTAAAGTCCCGCAGCTTCATCGGCGGCAATATAGCACTGGCACCACTTTCACCACTCACTGCCCTTTCAGGCTTACCCAGCGCTTCCACATTATTCAACATGATCACCGGGCTTTCATTGAAACGGAAGTTCTTCACCGGATGTTTGATCACGCCGTTTTCGATATAGAAAGTTCCGTCACGGGTAAGCCCGGTAAACAACAATGTTTGAGGGTCTACCGAGCGGATATACCAGAGGCGTGTTACGAGGATACCTTTCTCTGTGCTTTTGATCAGATCTTCCAGCGAATCAGTACCACCTTCCATGATAAAGGCATCCGGAGAAGGGACGGCCTTTACATTATCCTTCTGTGCCCAATAGCGGGAATAGTACATGTTTTTGACCACCCCTTTTTCGATCCAGGTGATTTTCTCCTGTGGTCTTCCATCAAAGTTGTAATAGGAAGTAGGCATATCAGGATGCCAGGGATCGGAATAGATAGTGACACTGTCATCCATGAGTTTGTCTCCCAGCTTGGTTTTGCCGCCAGCCTTGCTGAGGAAGCTTCTGCCTTCTTCCGCACTGCGGGCGTCCATACCAAAGATGAGGTTTTCCAGCAGCACGATGGAAGCGGCAGGTTCCAGAATCACCGTGTATTTGCCGGGTTCCAGTGCCTTGGCGCCTTTAGAACCGACGGCTTTCATGGCCGCTGCGCTGGATTCTTTTTTAATATCCAGTTTGGTGACGTCGTTATATGCTTTAGCCGCGTAGCCAGAGCCCGTACCGTCTTCTGTTCGGACAGTGATGCTGAGGTTGACGTCTGTAGAATTATAGTAAGCGAAAAGTCCTTTGGAATTCATCATTGCGGAGAAGCCGACATTGTTTTCCAGGTAACCTGCCGCCACGAGGTGGTTTTGTTTGGTAATAGAGAGGCTTTGTGCTACCGCTTCTGCGCGGTAGGCCGGGTCTATGGCAGCTGTTTCTTTATTGTAGGTAGCAGATGCAGTGGCATATTGCTGCGGGCCCAGAACAGACATATATTCCGGGTTCTCCGGCGCCAGGCGGGCCAGTTCTTCTGCTCTTTTTACGACCTTCTCCAGGGAAGCATCATCATATTCGTTGATGGTAGCTGTTCCCAGTTTTTTACCAAAAGCAGAGGATACCACCAGCATACTTTTGCTGCTGGCGCCACTGGTAGATACCGCGTTACGCGCATAACGCACGTTACTGGATTCGCCACCAAAGAGGAGTACCTCACATTCATCTGCTTTTGAGTGGGCAAGCACTTTTTTCAATAATGCCTGCGCTGCTTCTTTACTGAGTATCGGCATATATTAAATTTTTCTAGCTGTATTAATAACATTTACTCCGTTAAAACGTGCAGTGGCAGAGCCGTGGGAAACGGCGCTCACCTGCGATGGCTGGCCTTTTCCGTCGAAGAAGGAACCTCCGAGGCGGTAATCTCTTTTGTCTGCGATAGCAGCACAGGAGTTCCAGAATTCCTGTGTATTGCTTTGGTATGCCACATCTTTCAGCATACCTACGATCTCGCCATTTTTGATTTCGTAAAAGAGTTGTCCGCCGAACTGGAAATTGTAGCGTTGCTGATCGATAGAGAAAGAGCCATTGCCTGCGATGAAGATGCCTTTCTCTACTTTTTTAATCATTTCTGCAGGCGTCAGGGAAGCAGCGCCTGGCTGCAATGATACATTGGCCATACGCTGAAATTGCACATCAGACCAGCGTTGAGCATAGCAGCAGCCCTGAGACTGATTCAATCCGATGATATGCGCCTGATCGCGGATAGCCTGGTAGTTGACCAGCACGCCGTCTTTAATCAAGTCCCATTTCTGCGTACCTACACCTTCATCATCATAGCCTACAGCACCGAGAGAACCAGGTTGTGTTTTATCTGCTACGATGTTTACCAGCGGACTGCCGAACTGGAATTTTTTGGACTCCCATTTGTCGAGGGTCAGGAAGCTGGTACCGGCAAAGTTGGCTTCATAGCCCAGCACGCGGTCCAGTTCTGTGGGGTGTCCTACCGATTCGTGAATGGTCAGCCAAAGATGGGAAGGATCGAGGATCAGATCATATTTGCCTGGCTCTACTGATTTTGCTTTCAGCTTCTCCCCTACCTGCTGAGCGCCCTGTCGGGCATCTTCTACCATATCATAACGGTCACGGTACAACGTTGTCACTCCTTTAATCTTATCCGACTCACGGGGGATCATATATTCATATCCCATACCACGCGGTGCGCTGAGTGCATCACGTGTTTCAAACTTGCCGGTGGTCTTGTCGATTTTGGTGATCGTGAAAGAAGGCCAGATACGGTGTACATCCTGATCAATGTACGACCCGTCGGAACTGGCGAAATATTTCTGTTCATTCACCAGGAACATTCTGGATTCTACATAATCGGCACTGCCTTTCAAAGCGACATCGTTGACAGAAAGCAGCAGATCTACCTTCTCCTTTACCGGCACTTCGAAAGCATTTTTTTCGATGGGGGTTTTCCAGCTTACTTCACCATATCCTTTTTGAGGTGCGAGCTGTACAGGGGTGGTGAGCAGACGGGCGTTTTCTTTGGCGATAGCCACTGCAGTGGCGGCTGTTCTGGCGATGCTGTCCTTATCCATCTGATCGGTGGAAGCAAAACCCCAGCAGCCGTTGGCAAGCACACGGATGCCGATACCATAAGATTCAGTGTTAACAATATTTTCAACCTTGTCTTCACGGGTCATGAGAAACTGGTTGAGATAGCGGCCAATACGCACATCCGTATAGGATGCACCTTTACTACGGGCTGCATTAAGGGCCACATCGGCGAGTTCCTTTTTTCTGGCAGGGTCGATTGTATACCAGGGAGTGTCTAAAGGAACAGCTTTTCCGATAATGGGTATCTGGGACAGCAAACCTGCACCCAGCCCAAGGCCTGTGTAATGGAGGAAGTCTCTTCTTTTCATTATAGCAGGATTAAAGGTTGATCATTAATTTTTCATTTCTAAAGTTGATGGCATTAAGTTCTGGTAATAACATGGTAAATCTTTTATAATCAGGTAAAAGGGTTGCTGCACGGGGACTTTGGGCTGATCGTTCATCTTCAGGGACAACTGTACATTGGGCTAAAAAAGATGGATGCTCTGTTGGCTGCAATTATTATTTAAATATAACAAGTTACAGCGAACAAAACATCCATCCATTCAATTATAATAATATTCCTTCTAAATAGCGTCTGACAGGGAGGTAAAAGTAAAGTCCCTGATCTTCATCGGCGGAATCAGATAACTCCTGTAGGATTCAATACTGATGCTTCTTTCCGTTTTACCCAACGCCTCCACATTGTTGAGCATGATGACCGGACTTTCGTTGAAGCGGAAATTTTTAACAGGATATTTGATTTCACCGTTTTCGATGTAAAAAGTTCCGTCGCGGGTAAGACCGGTCAGCAGCAGTGTTTGGGCATCCACCAATCTGATATACCACAAACGGGAAATGAGAATCCCTTTCTCTGTGCTTTTGATCAGGTCTTCCAGTGAGGCGGTGCCACCTTCCATGATAATATTGGAGGGCTGCGGCACAGGCTGCACACCTTTGTTTTTAGCCCAATACTGGGAATAGGTCAGGTTTTTCACGACTCCTTTGTCTACCCAGGTTGTTTTTTCGAGAGGGAAACCATCGCGGCTCCAGGTATTGGCAGGCAAATCGGGATGGAATGGATCGGAGTAGAGTGTTACTTTTTCGTCCATGAGCTGTTCACCGATGCGGTTACCACCACCGGGTTTGCTCATGAAACTACGGCCTTCATCTGCATTACGGGCGTCGAGGCCACGGAACATGTTTTCGAGCATGTAAGTAGCAGCTACCGGTTCCAGTATCACGGTATACTTGCCTGGCTCTATCGCTCTGGCGCCGGCTGATTTGCTCGCTTTGGCGGCAGCGATTTTTGTAGCGGCAAGTGTGTCCAGTTTGCTGATATCGTTGTACCCCCGCGCAGCAAAGCCGGAACCAGTTCCGGCATTGTTGCGGGTAGTAATGGTAAACACTACATTGGTATCTCTATCATAAGCAAACAGACCTTTGGAATTCATGATAGCGCTGAAGCTGGTGGTGTTTTCGATGAAGCCTGCGGCTTCAAGGCTTGCTTCTTTAGCTACCTGTATACTTTGGGCTACGGCCTCTGCACGGGTATCGGGCGTCATGGCGGCTGTAGTTTCCACATATGTTTTGGCGTCCTTAAAATCGGCAGGGCCACGGAGCGGCATGTACTCCGGGTTTTCCGGGGCCAGACGGGCCAGCTCTTCGGCGCGTTTCACGACTCTTTCCAATGCAGCATCATCAAACTCGTTGATGGTGGCGGTACCGGAGCGTTTGCCAAAGGAAGAGGTGACAGAGAGTGTGACATTATCGATATCTCCGGCTGTAGATACGGCATTGCGCGCATAGCGGATGTTGCCGCCTTCTTCTCCGCGGAGGGCCACTTCGCATTCATCTGCTTTGGAGTATGCGAGCACTTTCTGCAGTAATGCTTTTGCTTCTTCTTTTTTTAATATAGCCATGTGCGTTAGATCAGATTTTTCTTGCTGTGTTAATAACGTTTACACCATTGAAGCGGGTAGTGGAACTGCCATGCGATACCGCGTTGGACTGTCCGGGCTGGCCCTTACCATCGTTGAAGGCGCCACCGAGGCGGTAGTCGCTCTTGTCTGCGATAGCGGTACAGCTGTTCCAGAACTCCTGTGTATTAGCCTGGTAGGCTACATCTTTCAGCATGCCTACAATCTGTCCATTCTTTATTTCGTAGAATGTTTGTCCGCCGAACTGGAAGTTATAACGTTGCTGATCAATAGAGAAAGAGCCATCACCAATGATGTAGATACCTTTCTCTACATTTTTGATCATATCATTTACGCTCAGCTTTTCTTTTCCTGGTTGCAGGGATACGTTGGGCATACGCTGGAACTGCACATCGGACCAGCTTTGCGCGTAGCAGCAACCCTGTGAGTGATCGAGGCCGATGATATGGGCCTGGTCACGGATAGCCTGGTAATTGACCAGCACACCGTCTTTGATCAGGTCCCACTGGCCACATTTTACGCCTTCATCATCATATCCTACGGCACCGAGAGAACCGGGCTGCAGTTTGTCGGCCACTACATTCACCAGTTTGCTGCCAAACTGGAAGTTGCGTGATTTCCATTTGTCGAGTGTGAGGAAGCTGGTGCCGGCATAGTTGGCTTCGTAGCCCAGTACGCGGTCCAGTTCTGTAGGGTGTGCTACTGATTCGTGAATGGTAAGCCAGAGATGGGAAGGATCGAGTACCAGGTCATATTTGCCGGGTTCTACTGATTTGGCTTTCAGTTTCTGATCTACGTCTGCGGTAGCGTTTTTCACGTCTTCCAGCATATCGTAGCGGTCTTTATAACGGGTCACCACACCGCCTACCTTATTATCTGCCGTAGGCGTGAGATATTCATATCCCATCCCTACAGGAGAGCTGAGTGATTTGCGGGTTTCAAATTTACCGCTGGCGCGGTCTATTTTAGTAACGGTGAAAGTCGGGAAAAGACGATGTATGTCCTGATCTATATAAGACCCGTCGGTGGAAGCAAAAAACTTTTGTTCGTTGATAGCCAGGATAGCGGAGTTGACAAAACTGGCACCTCCTTTCATGGCGATGTTGTTGACGCCCAACAGCAGGTCTACCTTATCTTTTACCGGTACGGTAAAGGCATTTTGCTGGATAGGTGTTTTCCAGGCCACTTCCCCATAACCCTTCTGCGGCGCCAGTCTTACGGGGTCTGCATTCACCCTGGAATTGGCTTTAGCTACGGCCACCGCTCTTTCTGCTGCTTTGGCGATCGCTTCTTTAGTGACTACGTTGGTGGCAGCAAAGCCCCAGCAGCCATTGGCGATGACACGAATGCCCACACCAAATGATTCCGCATTGGCAATGTTCTGCACTTTAGCCTCGCGGGTGACTACAAACTGGTTGAGATAGCGGCCAATACGCACATCGGCATAGGTAGCACCTTTACCACGGGCGGCATTTAAAGCCACATCTGCCAGTTGTTTCTTCAATTTTACATCGATGCCATCATTGAGAAACTGAGATGGATCAACGGATTTGCCGAAAGCAGAAAAGTTCGGCAGGACGAGCGCACCCAGTCCCATCGCGGAAAGCTGGATAAAGTCTTTACGTTTCAATAGAAAAGTCCTCCGGTTTAGTTTGGTTTAGATTTTAGTTGAAGACAGGTATCTGTAATTTCATTCACAAACAACAAAACAAGCTGACATAACACTTGTGATGTATCATCTCATGAGCATAAAACCTTGTAACCCTATCAGAAGCCTAAACTAATTTTTTTTCCTTATTATTTTTCGCCGCTCGTCACATTTTCTTTTCCCACCATAAGAAAGTAAGTGATAACAATAATGGAATGATAAACCACCAGGGAGACACGCGTTCCCGGATTGTTTGCGGCTGAGGGGACAAGCCCGCCGGACGGGATGCTACCGCAGTACTCTTTTTCCAATCATCCGGCTGAAAGATATAATTCCACTGTACACCGGCAGCGGTAGTAAATGACTGCCATCCTGCCTTTTCCGGCCACCAGGTACCATTCCAGCGGTATGGCAACCATGGATGCTGCGCCAGATACAAAGTCACCTTACCGGCTTTCAGAAAAGGTGCCATCGTGGTTTCCAGTTGTATTTCCAGTGGCTGGTGCTGATGAGCGATTTCCGGAAGAAAAGAGATTTTTTCTGCCGATGTTTTTTTCCGGGCGGCTGGATGGAGGATCGCAGACCAATACTGCTGATAGACAGTCTCCTGTTCTTGCAGCAGCCAGCTGAAAGTATTACTGATATGGGTTCTCACCAGTTTACCTGCACCAGCCAGGGCGACTGTTACGTAGGCACGATGCAGGCTGTCCTGTACGAGTGGTAACACCGTACTGCCAGAAGGCAAGGTAGCGGCAGGATCTACAGGCAACGCAGGCAGTCGCCGGCCAGCCGACAACCAGAGAGATACCGGCTTTTGAGATATCCCTGTACTGTCGGCTTTCAGCACCAAACCAATGCCCGCATTTTCCAGCCAGTTACGAATTGTTTTATTGATGGCTGCCGGATCGGCTACTACAAGGTCAAAGTTATCCAGCAACGCAGGGGTGAGCTGCTCCAGCGGTAGCTGCGGGATATTAGCGAAACGGGTGATGTATTTATTACCGGCAACAAGTGTACGCACCGCCACTGCATTTCCCCGCTGCACCAGCCAGTCAGCCAGAAAACGATTTTCAAAATCAGGGGATGAAGCCAGGAACAGCACCGATAACGGTGTTTGTTTTCTGACTTCCAGTGGCAATGGTTGTTGTTCCAGTATATCCGTGCCAGTGATAGCAGTGATCCGGTATACGGCTCTGCCCTGATGCAAGGGTATTGCTTTCAGGGAGAAAGTTTGTTGTTGCCTGGTGGGTATCACTACCGAATCGAGAACGGTATCAAACCCGGCCAGTCGTAATGTTACAGGCTGGGCAGTTGCATTGTTATAGACGCCCTGTACCGGCCATTCCTGGCCTGCTGGCAGGGTACGCGGCCAGTGGCAGGTGACTATACCCGTGAGCACAGGCTGTTTGATCGCCGTATCCGCCGGTGCTGAAGTATTGATTTTTTTGGTGTGATACAAGGGTAGCCCGATTAACACAACACCTGCTACTGTAATAACGGTAGCGGTTATACGTAACCACAGCCATCGTTTGTTTTCCCGGCGCAGCTCTTGTATCAGCAGTACAATCAGGATCGCCAGCCCGGCCAAAAGGACGATATAACTCCAGCTTGTCATGGGATGGCACCGGTTTTAAGGTTTTTAAAATAACGCTGTGGCAGCGAGGTTTCTACCGGGGCGACTGCGGGCTGCGGCTGTTGTGCCGGAGCGCTTAATATTTTCTGCAATCCACGCTGGGCGGTCAGTATATCCCGGGGTGTTCCCTGATGCTGTCCGATGCGTCGCAGGGCTTCCAGCGCCGGCAGGTATACAGCCGGTGTCACAGCTGCCCGTGTGGTCAGCAGTTTGAGAGCTTCCTGCAATACATCCGGAGCGGCGCTACTGTCTCCTGCCCTTTTAGCATCCAGTATGGAAAGGGCTGCACGCACGGCTTCCAGCTCATCCTTGTAGGTGCTGGTTTCTTTTTTCACCATAGGATGAATTTTGTCCTGTTCTCCCGTCAGCCTTTTCTCTGGCTTCAGCGGCGTGGTTTTAACGCCTGTTTTAGCTACATAGGCGCGGGACTGCTGCTGCAGGTCCTTCAGAAGCCTTAAAGCCTTGTAGGCGAACGGTAAGGCCTCCTGAGGCTTATATAAACGTAATTGCAGCTCCGACTTCCACATTTCGGTCAGCGTGGCTTTTAGTTGTTGTTTGATAACCGGATCAAAGAAGGTTGCATCTTCCGCATTATCATGCTTATCTGTAAACTCATTGAGTACTTTCTCTGCATTGCCAAAATCCTTGGGATCTTCATTCTTATGTTCGTCTCCGTGATGATCATGTCCATGGTCATGATCATCATGACCTTCTTCTGCGGCTGCTCTGGGATCACCGATATTGGATTCGGATTCTTCACCGAGAAACTTACCATAACGGAGTCGCAGCAGTTTCTGGTCGGTGCCCAGCTCGTTGCTACGGCTGTTGAACCGGGCAGGCCCCAGGCTGTCTTTTTCCCGGAGCAGCTGTTCTGCATCGAGGATGATCTGACGCTGGCTACGGAAATACTCCGGTTTAAAAGTCACACCGGTGACCAGTCCTTCCATACTGAACAGCTGCGCTGTATCCGGCAGTGTGATGATATATACGTCTGAGCGGGTTTCCTGGTGGCGGGTATCGGTGACGCGTATATGAAAATACAGTTCATCCCCGGGCTTCATTCCCATGGCGCCCAGGTTAAGGACTTTATTCACCTGGTAGGCAGGTGACTGTGCACTGAAGCTGTTATCAAAAGATATTTCCTGATCGTGGAAGCGCACGGCCTCACCGCTGCCGCTGGCGATGGTGAGGGCTATCCGGGCATCCCGGATGCCATAATCATCAGACAACGCAGCCTGTACGTTTACTTTGGTGGATTGTCCGAATTCGATGGTAGTAAAGGGTTGGGGGCTGGCAATACGGATCACCGGCAACTGGTCGGGTAACAGCTGCAGCTGGTATAGTTCAGACTGCTGGTCATTCAGCTGCACCTGATAGAAGCCGGATTTTTTCACGGTACGGGAAACTGTCCAGGTGATGCTATCCTTCCCTGGCTTCATTTCCAGCCGGGTGCTGTCATTGAATAATAAAGAGAGATGTTGTACCGGTTGACTGGTTTGTATCTCCCAGTGTATGTCTGTACTATCCGGAGCCGTGATATTAAAGCTCTGCTGGACACGGGAAGGCAGATGCGTATACGCCGGTGGCTGAATGCTGATACGGACATGACTAATACCCGGTAGTATTTTCTCTTTGGCCGCAGCCTGGGTTGTTGCAAGGCTGTTTCCTGCCAGCGGATAAGCCATATGAGTACTCAACCAGTACCAACCCCATGTAAAAAACAACATAAAACCTGCAACAGCTGCAGCACGGTATACCGGCTTGTAAAAACGGGCAGGCAAACACAATGTGCTGAGCACCGGGCTTATTTTCTCTACCTGTAGTGTTTCCAGCAGGTTTCGTTCTTCAGCTGGTTTCAGAACAAGGGAAGTGCTGTCTTCCAGCTCCGGGAATGTCTGGCTCAGATAAGTGGCAACTTCCTCCAGCGGAAGACGCCAGGGCTGATACCACCAGAGCAGTGCCGCCAGGCAGACGAAAGCCGCCGTGACAGCTGGTATCCAACCCAACAGCGCCAACGGGGCTGCCAATGCCAGTGCCAACAACAAGTAACGCAACAGCTGACTACGTATCCATGCGGAACGTATCGTTGTCAATTTCGTATGCCCGTTGCTGTTATACACTCTTTTTGTTTGACTTAAATGAAAAATAACGTTCCATACAAAAGATGAGGAACAATAATATCCAGTTTATATTTTCCAGTGATGTTTCCTGCTGAGGGATAGACGCAACTTTAGCAGCTGGTTGTATAGAAGGCTGTTGCAGTTGTTGCGGGTCTATCATCCGGCGATCGTGCTTTTTGTCAGGAACAGCCGGGAACATCAGATCCAGCAGGCGTTGCGGGAATTCGCTGCTCCACACCAATTCACTCCAGGATGGGTCCAGATGAATGTATAAAGTCTGTTGTGTTAATAGTGGAGCCCCATAGCTGTCTTTCCATAAAACGGCAGCGGTATCTTTTACAGGAAGCCGTTTGTACAATGGGATAGCGCTGCCGGCTATCCATGCCGTCAGCGGCTGCGCAGTACCGCTGGCATAACGGATGATGCGGGCAGCGCGGGCATTGGCAGGCAGGGAACTGTCGGACAACCACCAGAGCCAGTCCTGTTTTGCAGGAAGGGCATCCCGCTGCCGGATGGTCTGTATCTTTATTTTACGACGGGTATATTGTTGTACCGCCTGTAGCGCAGCTTCCAGATAACGGGCATCTGCCAGATATTTGTCCGTATAGATGGTACAGTATAATGCAGTCGTATCTCCCTGCTGAAGGGTATCCTGTATTTGCCAGGTAGTGCCGGCTGGCGTGCTATGGCCTTTCAGGATACGAAGGCTGTCATTATTAGTCAAATACGTATATCCGTTCCAGTTATCAACAGAATCTGCAGGCGTAGCGGCATACCAATGCAACGCGAGTGCCACATCGGGTTTGATGCCTTCAAAACGAGCCAGCCGGTTGCTTGTAAAGAGATATACCGGCAGATCGGCAGGTATTTTTTGCGGCAGCATTTGCAACAATTGCCAGTACGACAGTGCAGACGTATCCGGTGGTAGTGCAGAAGGATGCTGTAATAAAGTAAACGAAGTATCCGCTGTGTGCAGCTGAAAGCCTGCTCCCATCAAAGAATCGATACGTTGACTAAAAGCAGGGTATACAGCTTTCTCCGTTATCACCCATCCCTTGGTATTGCGGGCTGTGATAGGCTTGCGCCATACAGGACAGGCCAGCAACAATGCCAGCAACAGGATCAGCAGACAACGCAGCAGCAACAGCCACCATTCTGATAGTCGCCAGCTGCGTGCATGGCGTACCGATGAAGCGGCCAGCAACTGTACACTGCTTATCTTCAGTACCCTACCCGGACGACGATGCCATAAATGAATCAGCACCGGAACGGCGATTCCGGCGGTCAGTATCATCCATATGGGTTGTAGCAGGTGTAGCAAAACTATCTTCTCATTTTATTACGCTGGTTCAGAAAATCGCGCAGGACAGCGTCCATCGGCTCCTGCAATATATGTTGGCGGTAATAGATCCGTTTCTGTAATAACTGTTTACGCAGGGAGGCTGTATATGTTTCCAGGTTCACAGGATAGTCTGTATCGGCAATGCCGGTAAGTTCAATCTGTTGGCCTGTTTCCAGGTCTTCCACTGCATCATATCCTTTAAAGTTGCCGGTCAGTTCTTTTTTACCTAACAGGTGAAACACCAATATCTCATGTCCCAGCGCAGCCAGTGTTTGTAACAGGTTAGTGATTTCTCCGGATTGCTCATAATAATCGGTGATAAAAATGAGCAGTTGCCGGTTATGTGGGCCGGCAAAGAGATCCCGGTAATGAACCGGCTGGGTGAAGGTTCCGCCGGGTTGTATTTTTTCCAGCTGATAATATAGTCTTGCCATATGCTGTGCTTCCCTGCGGGCAGCCATGCTAAAGAGCTGGTTGTGATGCAATACCGCGAGGCCAGCTGCATCTCCCTGCAGATGGGCCAGATAGCCGAGGGAAGCAGCGAGATAACGGGCATAATCTATTTTAGAGATACCATCTTCGGTATGCAGCATGGAGTTGCTGGCGTCTATCAGCAAGCCCACATCTATGCTGGTTTCCATTTCTGATTCCCGGATATAATATCTGTCGGACCGGGCATACATTTTCCAGTCGAGCCAGCGGAGATCATCTCCGGGCTGATAGCTGCGATACTGGCTGAATTCGAGCCCGGCTCCCTTTACCCTGCTGGTATGCATACCCGCCATAAACCCGTCCACAGCCGTTTTAGCAGCCAGGTGCAGGTCTTTGATGGCCAGTAATATCTTTGGATCAAGCAGGTTACTCATAATATCACGATAAGCGGGTGGCGGTACGTTCCACCTGTTGCAACAATTTCTCCGTCACCTTATCCGGATGGACACCTTCCGCTTCTGCCCTGAAATTCATCAGGATACGATGTCTCAGCACCGGATAAGCCATGGCTGCAATATCTTCCATTGTAACGGCGTAACGGCCCTGTAGTAAGGCATGGGCCTTGGCCGTAAGGATCAATGCCTGTCCTGCTCTGGGACCAGCGCCCCAACGCACCCATTCCTTTACATAATCAATAGTAGAAGTATCCGGTCGGGTACTGCGTACCAGGCGGCTTACAAAGGTCACCAGATCAGCATCGATACTCACTTCGCGGACCAGTTGCTGCAGCTGCTGAATATCATTGGCATCAAGCACAGGCTGCACCTGCACTTTGCGTGTGCCGGTGGTACCAGCCAGGATAGCAGTCTCCTCCTGTTCAGACGGGTAGCCTATTTTCACGTATAACAGAAAACGGTCCAGCTGCGCTTCCGGCAGCGGATAAGTACCGGATTGTTCTATCGGGTTCTGGGTAGCCAGGATAAAGAAGGGCCTGTCCAGCGCGTAGGTTTGTCCGGCATAGGTCACTTCAAATTCCTGCATGGCTTCCAGCAGGGCAGATTGTGTTTTCGGTGGGGTCCGATTGATCTCATCAGCCAGGATGATGTTGGCAAACAGCGGGCCTTTGTTGAACTTAAAAAATCTTTTGCCGGTCACATGATCTTCTTCCAGCACTTCTGTACCAATAATATCTGTTGGCATCAGATCGGGTGTAAACTGTATACGGCGGAAAGACAGGTGCAGTGCCTGCGAAAGCGTTCGTACCATCAGTGTTTTGGCAAGTCCGGGCACCCCTTCCAGGAGACAGTGACCTCCGGCCAGCATGGCTACCAGTACCTCATCCAGCACCGCTTCCTGGCCCACAATGACTTTTCTGATTTCCTGTTTTAACAGCGGCAACTTTTCCAGCAATTGTATACCCATTTGATATTGTTCTGATTTTGGCATTGGGTTATTATGTTGGCGGCAGGTTTGATGTCCCACAAAATAGCCAAATAATATTTTAGTAAATAACGAAATAAAAATATGAAATTGAAGAAAATTTAGACTGGCGGCAACAACCAATGATAAACGTATGCAAGGGAACACATTTACATTTGTGAGGCTAAGATACCGGTCGGGCGACTGGGACACAGACCAGCGGATGCCCTCCAACCTGCTCAATTCACTAATTGAGTACACCACTATTCCTGTAGCCATGCAGGAGAAAGTCGTAGACCTCAGCAGTGCAGAGATCTTCCAGTATCCTTTCTGTTATTTAAGTGGTCACAAACTGGTGCAGTTTGATACTACCGAAGCGGCACATTTCAAACAATATGTCAGCAAGGGCGGATTTGTTTTTGTGGATGATTGCAACCACGACATTGACGGTCTTTTTGCCCGTTCGTTTGAAACGCAGATGACACAACTGTTTGGAGCACATGCATTAAAAAAGATTCCATCTTCTCATGCCATCTACAATAGTTTTTTCAAATTCGAAAAAGGCCCGCCCAATACCTCCTTTGAGCTCAACGGCTGGGGCGATGATCTTATACACGACTATCTCAAGGCCATAGAAATAAATGGTCGTATAGGCGTTTTGTATAGTAACAAGGACTATGGCTGCGAATGGGATTATGACTTCCGCAACAAACGTTTTCTGGCGGAAGATAATACCAAGTTTGGAGTGAATATAATTGTATATGCCCTCGCCCTGTAACTGTGATGGGTATGATGATTAATGATAATTCTGATGATAATTCTGATGATTATTGCGGATGATGATTATTGCGGATGATGATTATTGCGGACGGGCTGAGGGAGAGAAAATTGATTTTTGTTTTTAGGAGATAAATACAGGACGGCCGCTTCTCTATCTCCCTGTGGTATGGTCGTTGGACCAAAGAAGAATACAGCTGTCACAAACAGCGGATCATGACGCCGTTCCCGCTGTAACATCAAGAATCCACTATCATCTTCGAGGCTGACAATTGAACTATATAACGGTTTAGTATAAACGAAATCTGTTTTCAATATATATTTTTCCATAAAACCGGAGGACAGTTCTACAGCCAGCATTTGAGTCATCAGAGAATCTTTGGCTTCCTTATTTTTACCCGGCTGCTGTACGTCCTCCTGATGAGCCATTCGGTGATAATGATCATCCAGTCTGCTTTTGACAACCGCATAATATGCACAGAATGAAATGATAACGGTAACGGCTATACCCAATCCGGCTCCAAAAGCAGTGCGGCCAGCTCTTTCCTGCCAGATGGTATTTTTCAGCACGCGCCAATTGTACCAGGTCAGAAACAATGGTGAGAAAACAGCCCAGGCGATCCCGAATATAATTCCTGCGAACACACAGATGGGATAAAGTGGTCCCAGATATAGCGTTAAGTAAACCGGCAGCAGTATTGTCAATCCTAATATAAAAGCCTGTATTTCCCTGGCCCATTGCGGCGATTCCCTGAAATAAGACAAGGCCAGCGTGTTCACTCCTATCAGGAACAAGGAGATAGCATACCAGGGTGACGGTGTAGCAAAAGCCCCGGCGTATTTGTCCACAATAAGAGATATGATCATCCACATTACCAGCACAACGGCCACCATTTTGCGACGATAAGGATTGCTGCTTCTCAGGTTCCCGGAAAATAAGACTGTCAGCATCCAGATACCACCCAGAAAATAAAGAAGCACCTCTGTACAAAATAGCTCTCCCCTCAAGCTTAACTGCTGTTCAATTATTAAGACAATACTATAAGCAAACAATACTAATACACCAAAGCGATAAAGCCTGGATGAGCCATCCAGAAATCCCAGTTTCATACTTTAAATTTTTACAGCACTAAATTATAGAAAGTACTTTGTATTTCAAAGTATATTATTTTTTTGACGTTTTTATGCTGATGCCGTCGTTGAATATAAATGACTGTGCTACTATCTGCTCCCGGGGGAGATGGTTATGCTGATGCCGTCGTTGAATATAAATAGTGCGGCTTCTGCTCCCGGGAAGGTGACGATGCTGATGCTACATGGAACACCATGGCAGTGCTGTTGGACATCTACCCTATCGCAGGTGGGATAGAGAGCATCCTGATGAGCATATTGAGTGGCAATTGGCTGATTGTAACGGAAAATTCTCTAAAAACCAGTATAGATAAGGTTTTCATACCACAAACATAAACGAATATACGAAAAGAACACGCTATCAACTTATCAGGATGCAGAAAACAATAACTGATACTCTTTTTTAAACTATTAATAGATAATTAACCCCAAGGGTATTTCACACGAAAAACTATACACTTACATTTACTTAATTCATTAACTTGTTTAAAACCAAAATTTCATCTGCCAACAGAAAAACCTATTCTTTCATCCTTGTTAATAAAACCCCTGTCCTATGAAGCAGAAAATGCCAAATTCCGGAGCCCGTGAACTAAATCGATATAGCTGATTACCGAGAGATTGTCTGCCAGTAGCACCTAAAAAACCACCGGAAGTAATACCCGTCACACAGCAAACCACGTTGCTGTGCAACGCTGTATACTTCACGCTATAACCAAACCCTTTTTCATTCACCGTTCATTTATTTCACTATGAGTTCTTCCATTCTTAGAAAACTATGCTTTCTGCTGATAGTCCTGTGTACAGCCACGGCCACAGCTATCGCGCAGAAGACCATTACCGGCAAAGTGACCGGCGCCGCCGACGGGGCCGGTTTGCCCGGCGTCACCATTACCGTGCCCGGAACCAGCACCGGCACACAAACAGACGTCAACGGCCATTTCAGGCTACAGACGCCCGCCAACGCACAAACGCTGTCGTTTTCCTTTATGGGTTATGAACCACTGACCATCACCATCGCCAACAGAGAAGTAATCAATGTCGCCCTGCAATCCACCAGCAAAGGACTGGGTGAAGTAGTAGTGGTGGGCTATGGCGTACAAAACCGCCGGGATGTAACCGGCACTATCTCTTCCGTAAAAGGCGCCGACATCAACAACCTCCCGGTCAGTGATGCCGCACAGGCCATGCAGGGCCGCGTTACCGGAGTAGATATCGTCCGCTCCGACGGACAGCCCGGCAGCACACCCAGTATTCGTATACGCGGCACCGGTACCATCAACAATGCAGAGCCACTGATCATCATCGATGGCGTTCCGGCCAGCGGCCTCAGTGATATCAACCCCAACGATATCGCCTCCATGGAAGTATTGAAAGATGCCTCCTCTTCTGCCATCTACGGTACCCGCGCGGCCAACGGCGTTATCATCATCACCAGCAAAAAAGGTAACTACGGCGAAAAGCTGAAAACGACTGTCAACTTATACAAAGGTGTCTCCAATGCCATCCGGTATATTCCGCTGCTCACCGCACCAGACCTGGTAATGCTGAAAAAAGAAAGGTATACCAATGACGGTAAAACAATAGACCCTATCTGGAACGATCCCTTTTATGCCACACAACGCACCGACTGGCAGCGGGCCCTGCTCGGCTCCGGCCAGGTGACCAACGCCGATGTAAACCTCCGCGGTGGCAACAACAGTTCCAACTACCTCTTCAGTGCCGGCTACTACGATGAAAAAGGCATCATCGAAAACACCTATTTCAAACGGTATACTATCCGTATCAACTCAGAACATAAACTGAGCAAACGTTTTAAAGTCGGTGAAAATATGCAGCTGACCTATCGCCAGAACGAAGGCTTTGATACCTATTCTTCACAGACAGGTCTTATCTTCAGCGCACTGCGTTTTAATCCCGCCATTCCGGTACGCAATCCCGACGGCAGCTACGGTTCTTCTAAAGCCAGCAACGAACTGGGAGACATCAACAACCCCGTTTTCACCGCGGAAACAACTGACGGCTGGGCCAAAAACTATCGTCTGCTGGCCAGTGTATACGGAGAGCTGGAAATCCTTGATGGTCTTACATTACGGGGCAACTATGGCTTCGATGGCAGCATCTACAACCAGTCCAATTTTGTGCCCAAGGTACTGGACCAAACCCGTACCCGCGACCACGCCGAACTATGGAACCGCAGCGAATCCAACAGCTCCCAGCTCAGTGAACTGTTTCTCACCTACAACAAAATCTTCCATCAACATCATCTTACCCTCACTGGTGGCTACTCACAGCAGGTGGCCAAAGGCTCCTACTTTAAAGGAGAACGCTGGGGTTACGGCGATGAGTCCCGCGACGTAAGGGTTCTTGATAACGGCAACGATATTCATGATGCCAGCGGGAACTTCAACCCGGAAAACGCCATCGCTTCCGGCTTTATCAGAGGCTTCTACGGATTTAAAGACAAATACCTGCTCACGGTCACTTTCCGCGCGGATGGCTCTTCCCGCTTTGCTCCGGGTAGGCGTTGGGGTTATTTCCCCGCTTTCTCTGCCGGATGGAGGGTTTCCGATGAACGTTTCTTCAAAGACAACGTAACCTTTATGAGCAACCTGAAAGTCACTGGTGGCTGGGGACAGCTGGGCAATCAGAATGTTCGCGATTTCCAGTATCTGGCGCCGGTGGATAAAGACAGACGTTACAACTTCGGCGAAAATCCTTACACCGGTATCTGGAACTCCCGTCTGGCTAACCCCAACATCACCTGGGAAAAAGCAGAGATGACCAATGTCAGCCTGGAAGCAGGTTTCTTCCAGAACAAACTGAACGCCGTCATCACCTGGTTTAATAAAAACACCAAAGATATGCTGGTGCCAGCCGCCGCTATGGACCTGCATGGTACTGCCTCTATTCCTGATCAGAATATCGGTCAGCTCAACAACAAGGGATGGGAAGTGGAAGTCAGCTACCAGGGCGGCAACGACCGTTTCCGTTATAATGTCTCTGCCAACGCGTCCTTTATTAAAAACACCGTTACACGGCTATACGAAGCTGGTACCTATATCTCCTCCTCCAACTACGGACGGCAGAACCAGGAAATTTCCCGCACCTACGAAGGACAACCGCTGGCGTCTTTCTATGGCTGGAAAACCAATGGTATCTATCAAACACAACAGGATATCGACAATGATCCCAACATCAGCAAAGACCCCAACAAGGGCAGTATCAAACCAGGTGATGTACGTTTCCTCGATATCAATGGTGACGGCATTATCAATGAACAGGACCGTACCTACCTCGGAGATCCCAATCCCAAAGTGGTATATGGCATCCAGGCGGGCGCCCGGTATAAAGGCTTTGACCTGAACCTTTCCTTTGCAGGTGTAGGCGGCGTAAAACTGTACAACGCTGATAAAATGCAGGGTATGGACCCTACCTATTCCTACAACATGTATGCAGAAGCCCTCAACCGCTGGCATGGTCCCGGCACCAGCAACAGCGTGCCGCGTATGTCACTCAGCAGCGATAATAGCAACAACCGCACTTCAGACCGCTTCGTAGAGAAAGGTGATTACTTCTCTCTGCGTAATATCGCCCTCGGCTATACGATTCCGGCGAAAGTATGGGGCCATAGCGGCATCTCAGACATCAGGGTATATGTGGCCGCACAAAACCTTTTTATCCTCACCTCCTACTCCGGGCTTACCCCCCAACTGGGCTACAACGACAACACCAAAGACGGCAACCGTCAGCGCGGTGTTGATGTAGCCGCCTATCCTCAAGCCAGAAGCTTCACTTTTGGCGCTACGCTCAACTTCTAAAACAGACCACTATGCAACGTATCAAACATATACTCTCCATCGGTATCATTACCACCTCCCTCCTGTGCGCCTGTAAAAATGTACTGGACGTACAACCGCAGGGCAACTTTACCACTGGCAACTACTGGCGTAATCAGGACCAGGCCGTAGATGGCATCACTGGTATTTACAACATATTACTGGAAGAAGACTATACAGGTTTTAACGAATTTGTTTTTGATAACTGTTCAGATGATCAGGTCCGTGGCGGAGACCATGACTACGACGATGCGATAGAAGCCTTCTCCTACGATGCTTCCACACCTACTGTGAAAGCAGGATGGAGATGGAAATATGAAACCATCAACCGCGCCAACAATGCACTGATCAATATTCCGAAGATCACTAACATAGATCCGGTGATCGAAGCGCGTTGCCTGGGAGAAGCCCGTTTCCTCCGCGCCTTCGCTTACTGGCGGCTCCTACTGATTTATGGGGAAGCACCTGTTATCACAGAAGATGATGTGGAGAAAGTCAACTACAACAAACCCAAGGTCAGTTCAGACCAGCTGCGGCAGCAGATAGAAGCTGATCTGCTGGCGGCTGCCGATGCACTTCCTGAAAGTTATAGCGAAACCGACAAAGGCCGCGTCAGCAAAGGAACAGCCTGGGGTCTGCTTTGCAAACTGTATATGGAATGGGGCAAACTGGACAAAGCCATTCTCTATGGCAGCAAAGTGACCAGCAATCCAAACTACGCGCTGGCGCCACGTTACAGCGATAATTTCAGTCCGGCTACCGGCAATAATTCCGAAATGCTGCTGGCGGTACAAACCGTTGACGGAAACGGCTACTCTGATTTTATCACTTATCACGCACCCCGCAAATGGAACGGATGGAGTTTCTTTTATCCTACCAAAGGACTGGTAGATGAATTTGAGACCGGCGACCCGCGCAAAGAGATCTGTATCATGGCACCCGGTGACAAAGTGAATGTAGGCACTGGTATTGAGATTGCCACGCCAGACCTGTCCTGGTCAGGTTATCATTACAAAAAATTCTGTAGCTGGAAACCTTCCGGAGGGCTGAACTACTCGCTGAAAACACCTTTGATGCGGAGTGCAGACATCTATCTGCTGGTGGCTGAGGCCAAAATCAGGTTAAATGGCCCAGGTGCCGGTGATGCGGAGATACAGGCCATCAGGACGCGTGCATCTGCTACATTGCCTCCTGTAAGCAATGCCGGCATGAAAGAGCTGATGCATGAACGCAGGGTGGAACTATGCGGAGAGAATGAAAGGCAGCAAGACCTGCTACGCTGGGACAAAGCCAAACTGATAGACATTGTTGCAATCAACAATCAGCCTAAACTGGCTTATGATGGTACGGTGATGAGCAGAGGCGGTGCCCCACGGAAGTTTATCAAACCTAAGCATTATTATTTCCCGATGCCACAACAGGAGATAGACAGGAGCAAGGGCATTTTAATACAGAACCCTAACTACTAAACATCAAAAGGGCTGACCGGTTACTGGTCAGCCCTTTTTGCTTTATTTGGTGGAGAATCTATAGACCGTTGTTTGGGTATAGGTTTCTCCTGGTTTGAGTATTACATTCGGAAAGTCGGGCTGATTGGGGGAATCAGGGAAATGTTGTGCTTCCAGGCAAAGGCCGGCATGCTGCACATATTTCTGTCCGTTGCGGGTGTTTGCAAGGGTACCATCGAGGAAGTTGCCGGAATAGAACTGAACACCGGGTTCTGTAGTAGCCATCTCCATATAACGACCGCTGATTGGGTCATAAAGGGAGGCTACTGTTTCGAGGTCTTTGGATGTTTTATCCAGCACGTAGTTATGATCATAACCACCTTTCACGGCTGCAATATCTTTCCCTACTTTTTTCGGGGTGGTGAAGTCCATTACGGTGCCTTTCACTGGCTGCAGCTGGCCGGATGGTATCAGTTTATCATTCACCGGTGTATAGCGGCTGGCTTTCAGCTCCAGTTCCTGGTTGAGGATGTTGCTGTCTTTACCTGCCGACAGATTGAAATAAGTGTGGTTGGTAAGATTCACCGGTGTTGGTTTATCCGCAGTGGCGCTATAGCTGATTTTCAGGGCATTATCGGGAGTGAGGGTGTATACCACGGTGGCCTTGAGATTGCCGGGGTAACCTTCTTCTCCGTCTTTGCTGGTATATTCCAGTTGCAGGCTGCTGTCGCCGGCCTGGGAGGCGGCCCATATCACTTTATCAAATCCTTTCATACCGCCGTGGAGCGTGTTGCCGTGATCGTTAGCTGCGAGCGTGTAGTCTTTACCGTCGAGTTTAAATCTGGCGTTGGCGATACGATTGGCATAACGGCCGATCAGTGCTCCGAAATAGGGCTGTCCTTTTTGCTGGTAGCCGCTCAGAGAATCATAAGACAGCACCACATTACCTTTCTGGCCCTGTTTATCAGCTGTGATGATATCGGTGACGATACCTCCGTAGTTGAGGATCTTCACCTCTGTGCCGGCATCATTGTGCAGGGTGTATTGCAGCACTTCCTGTCCGTATGCCTGGCCATAGCTATGCCCTGTCGAAGCGGTAATACTGGTTGAATCGGCAGCATCATCTTTGGTTTCTTTGGGAGTAGCAGTGTTGTTACAGGATGCCAGGACTGCAGCGCCTGAGATCATAAGGGCGGGGAGTGCCCTGAAATTGATTTCCATAACGTATATAGTGGTTAAGTGAATAGTATTTTTAAATATCGTGATAATTAGGGAAAAGAAGAAATGTGTGAATGTTAATCCCGCCGTGATATGTTTTGGTAGTATTTATTCTCCGGAAGGGTTAATTTTGGCGGCCAGAGAAATACACCAACATATGAAACATATTGTACTGGCCAGCACTTCCACCCTTTATGGTGAAGGTTACCTGGCTTATTTGCAGCCTGTGATGAAGACGCTGTTTGCCGGCGTCAGCGAGATCATTTTTGTGCCGTTTGCCCGTCCGGGTGGGATTTCCCATGATGAATACACTGCTAAAGCCGCGGCTGCATTTGAGCCGCTGCAGATAAAAGTAAAAGGGTTGCATACCTTTGCCGACCCTGCAGCCGCTATCCGGGAAGCACAGGGCTTTTTCACCGGAGGAGGCAATACCTTCCTGCTGGTAAAAGAACTGCTGGAACGCGGACTGATGGACAAATTAAAAGCAGCCGTAGAAGAAGGCCGTCCTTACATGGGATGCAGCGCCGGCAGCAACATCGGCGGTGTTTCCATGCAAACTACCAACGATATGCCCATCGTTTATCCTCCCGGATTCCAGACAATGGGACTGGTGCCTTTTAACCTGAATCCACACTACCTCGACCCTATCCCCGATCTGCCGCATATGGGAGAAACCAGAGAGACACGCATCCGCGAATTCCATACCCAACACACCACACCTGTGCTGGGCCTGCGCGAAGGCGGCTGGATACATGTCAAAGGTGAAGCCATCACCCTGGAAGGCAAAGTAAGCGCCCGTATCTTCGAAGCCGGTAAAACGCCTTATGAAGTGGAACCCGGCAGCAGCCTCAATTTTCTCCGCCAATCCTGATTAAACGAATAGTTATTCGTTTATCTTTGGACTATGCGCTTAAAAGATGAGAACAAACTAATTACTATACAGGAAAAGGCCATCGAAATGATCGTCAGAGAAGGTTTCGATGGCCTCAGTATGCACAAGCTGGCCAAAGCAGCCAACATCTCTGTTTCCACCATATACGTCTATTTCAAAAACCGGGAAGACCTGCTTAATCAGCTGTATATCGCTGTATCAGCACTGTTTGCCAAAGAAACCCTGCACAACTTTGACCCCAACATGGACTTCGAAGCCGGCCTATGGCTGCAGTGGACGAACCGTTACCGCTATATTCAGCAGTATCCGCTGCATTATCATTTTTCGGAACAGTTCCGTAACTCCCCGCTGATCCATCATCCGGATATTAAAGAAGATGTTTTCCGCAGCACCATGCAGCAGTTTGTGGCTAACGCCGTCCGGAAACAACAGATTGCCGACCTGCCTGAAGAAGTATACTGGGCGCTGGCCTACGGGCCTTTTTATATACTGGTCAACTTCCACCTGCATAATGCAGCCCTGGCTGGCAAACCATTCCAACTGAGTGAAGAAACAATGAACATAACTTTTGCAAGAACCCTGCAATCCTTAAAAAAATGACAACGACTTTATTCCGCCCTGTAGGCCTGGCTGAGCTAATACTAATTGAACAATCCGGCTGGAAAAAATTTCCTCCCCGTCTTCCCGACCAACCCATCTTCTACCCTGTCATGAATGAAGAATATGCCATTCAAATATCCACCCAATGGAATGTACCGGCTTATGGGAAAGGATATGTTACCCGGTTTGAAGTAAACACGGAATTTCTGCAGGCCTATCCTGTACAGAATGTGGGTGGTATCATCCATGATGAGCTATGGATACCGGCAGAAGACCTGGAAGCCTTCAATGAAAATATTGTGGGATTGATTGAGGTAACACAACGATACGAATAATATACCAGCAAAAAGGCCGGAATCGCTTCCGGCCTTTGCTATAACTATACTTACTTCGCTACATCTATTTTCACCTTTTTATTCTTTATCCGCTCATCTTTGATGATGTGTAAAGTATTGGATGCCTTTGACTTCACGATAGCCACAAAAGAGAAGAAATCCTTCACTTCTATCAGCCCTACATCTTCTTTTTTAAGCATGCCTTTTTTGGTGAGGAAACCGACGATATCGATTTTATTGACTTTATCCTTTTTACCTGCGGAGATGAACAGGGTTGTCCATTTTGGTTTTTCCGGCAGGACCGCTTTTTCCGGCAGCTGGATGGTGTCCACTGTTTCGGTAATGTACGGCATCAGTTTTTCGTCTGGTGCGAGGATGACGATTGCGGTGCCACTGGCTTCCATTCTGGCGGTACGGCCATTGCGGTGTGTCCAGCTGTCTTCTGTATGAGGCAGGTGGAAGTGTACGATATAACGGATATTAGGAATATCCAGTCCGCGGGCGGCCAGGTCGGTGGTCACCAGTACGTTGACAGTGCCGTTACGGAATTTGCAGAGGGCGCTGTCACGCTCTCTTTGTTCCATGGCGCCGTGGTAGAATTCGTTGAGGATACCTTTCTCAGACAGCATAGTGCTGGTGCGTTCCACCGCCTCACGATGGTTACAGAACACGATGGTAGAGCGGTTGCCCAGGTGGCAGATCAGGCGGAACAGGGTTTCTACCTTATCATTTTCAGGTGATAATACCTGTTGATAAGCCAGACGGGCCTGTGGAGTTCCATCTTCCGGCAGGAAATTGAGTTTCTGCGGATTATCCAGGTTTACAAAATCCGGGATGTCTACCGCTTCTGTGGCGGAGGTGAGGATACGCTTGGTTACACCAGGCAGGGAGGAAATGATAAAGGATACTTCTTCCTGGAAACCCAGTTCCAGTGATTTATCGAATTCGTCGAGCACCAGTGTTTCGATGGTATCGGTAGTGATATTGCCTCTGCGGATATGGTCACAGATACGGCCCGGTGTGCCTACGATTACGGCAGGCGGCTGTACCAGGTTGTTTTCTTCCGTTTCACGGAGGTGTCCGCCATAAGTGGCGGTGATCTTGTAACCGGTCCCCATGAGTTTGAAGACCTTTTCTATCTGAAGGGCCAGTTCACGGGAAGGAGCCACGATCATGGCCTGTGTCTTTTTATTGGCAGGGTCGAGCCGTTCGAGGACGGGCAGGAGGAAAGCCAGCGTTTTACCGGAGCCGGTAGCAGAGAGCAGAATGACATCGGAATGCTGGCGGTTGGCCGCAACAGACGCTTCCTGCATGTCATTGAGCGTTTTGATCTTGAGATTAGAAAGAATATCTTCTAATGAATATGTTCCTTTTTGCATGTGCCAGCAAAAGTACGAAAATTAAATTTGGGCCGGCATCGGCGTTTTCGACTCACTGAAAGGGTCCGGTAACACCCAGCGCGCCTTGTAGATCCGGAGCCCGGGCTGCATAAACACGCGCTGCCCTTTTGCATCTATCACTTCGTCTGTCCACCAGGACTCCTTAGGCTTGCCGAGGATCACCGGAAAGCCAGCCGGACCGGAAGAAACACTTTTGATATTCTCCTGTATCGTTGCTCCGGGAGATAATTGTCTGGAGCCAATATCCAACCGGTACACGTGGGTGAGGTTGGTGAGCCATAAACTGTTTTCGCCATATACCGGGTACAGGTCATGCGCTTCGGTACCTGGCAGGCGGAAGCTGGTATCTGCGATCAGGTCGGGGGTATCCCTATTGAAGTTGTAACGGTATACCTTCATGGAGTCCATGGCGGCCGTCCACAGGCGCCGGCCGGCAGCATCCCATACCACATTATGCCCGAAGGCTACCGGTATCTTTTTCGTATATGCGTTGGCATTATATCCGGTGGTATCTGCCCTGAAAATCATCAGGAAATTACCGGTACTGGAAGCACTGACGATATTACCATCCGGCAGCAGCGCCGCAGAATGGGTATTGCCACCGGCATAAGCATAAAACATTGTTTTTTTATCCGCGATACGGATCAGCGCCACCCCTCCGCCGGAAGCCGTCATCAGGATATAACGGCCGTTGAGTACAGGCTTTGCCTCACTGGGATTATTGAACCACTTGACATGTTCAGGTTTTACACCACACAGGGCTGGCTTCCATTCCCAGATAATTTTTCCGGCGTTTACATCGGCAATGGCTATACGGTGCTCCGCCTGCTCTGCGAGCACGATGCAGCGCCGACAACCGGTCACCGTAGTATCGCGGGAGAAGGCCCGCATCTCACTATAAAAAAATAACAAAACAGTAACTAAATACAGGGTATACTTCATCTTGTTGTGTTTGTACATTTCATCATTTTAACTACTTTCAGGATATGAAAACACTACAAATCCTATCGTTCGTTGCTGTTGGCGCCCTCGCATCCTGCGGCCAGTCCGGCAACCAATCCGGCAACCAAGCTAATAAAAATACCGACAGTGTAAAAACCCCGGCCACTTTTACCGAAGATATCTGTTATCAGAAAGCCAATGGCAAGGATACTACCATTTTGGAGCTGCATAAGCAGGACACCCTGGTAGTGGGCCAACTTTTCTACAATCGTTTTGAGAAAGATAAGAATGCAGGCGCCATTGCCGGGGTAATCCGCAACAATTATATCTTTGGACAATATTCTTTTATGAGTGAAGGGACGATGAGTAGCCGTCCGGTGATATTCCACCTGGTGGGCGATAAAGCCTACGAAGCAGTGACAGATAGTATCAACCGGGTAGGTGTGCTTGTTTTTTCAAACGATACTACCGCTTTAAAATTTGAAGCGGAACCACTTTTAAAAATTTCCTGTGACAAGATAGGGGTAAAATAACACAAGCGTGTCGATATCGAAACACCTACAAAAATTTCGATATGACACACCTGCCTCGCGCTTGTCACAAGCGCACTGCCTGGCTATTGCCCGGACTTTTGTTAATGGCTGGCGCCGTAAAAGCACAGCTTGGCGCCAGCAACCTCACCGGCCCTGGTGTAGCTATTAATGTCGATTACCTGCCTGCCAGTCATTATATCCGGCCGGAAGACTCCCTGAAGATGCCGGCCACCACTTCACAACAGCGTATCAGCCTGGGCGCTGCATTTTTGTTATCCTCCCATGTAGACACGATCACCGGTAAAGTACGCACCTGGAGCCTCGGAGCATTTGGTACCTATTCCAAGTTTACCAATAAGGATTATGAAAAACAGATATTCCCTGATGAACTGCTGGGAACACAAATAAGTCTGTTACACAAACGTACCATCAACAGCAAATGGAGCCTCATGGCGATGGTATCTGCAGGTGTGTTCACCGATATGGAAAAAATAGACTACGAAGATGTGGTGATCAACGGCGGTGTGATTTTTATCAAACGCTACAACCCCAGATTCAGCCTGGGTATTGGCGCCGTACTCACCAACAGCTTCGGCGCACCGATGGTGCTGCCAGCCTTCCTGCTGTCATGGAAAACCAACGGCCGGTTCAAAGTTGAAGTGAACATCCCCGAAAAAATCAGTGTCAGCAGCACACTTAATAAATATGATGATCTCGCCCTTGCCCTAAGGCTTTCCGGCGCTGCCTTTGATGTAGAAAAACATCCTGACAATAAAAGACAATTAGGCTATTCAGAAATCACTGTCGGACTGGAAAACACTTTCCATCTCACACGTAAAGTAGATTTCAACATTGCCGGAGGCAGCGTTCTGGTCAGCAGTGTACAGTTTCGTGAGAAAAAACTGTCTTCCATATTTTCCGACGTACCATCCCACCGGCTTGCCACCAACTTTTACCTCAGTGCAGGGGTAAGGTGGAATTTCAGATAAATGCGGAAGAAAAGGTGTCTCATTATACAGAGACACCTTTCTTTTTTGAGTACCCATCCCATCGCAGTGTCACTACGTACATTCACGCCATCAATCGTCAAGCATAGTACCTATAGCCCATTACTGATTGTTTAAAAACCCGTCATTTCCATATCTTTTCCCGGTTACCCACCACCAGCAGTAGCAGGATCTGATATCATCATACATCAGCATTATACTTACCGGCACTTCCAACCAGGTGCCCAGCTATTTACAGTGACCAAACGCAAGCGATCTGCCACCAACAGACAGCCGGAAATCCATAACATTATTTTTTATCAATCAATAAAAACCAACAATGAAAAAGCACCTATTATTCATCATTGCTTTATGTCTGAGCGCTGCGGCATGTACCAAAAAAATTCAGGAACCAACCATTAGTACCCCTGTTGATCCGCTTCAAGCCCCAGGCAGTCTGAAAGGTCAGAACCATCTTCTACCCGGAACAGATCAATATCGGTTACTCGTAAAATTTAAAGCAGCTGCTATCCTGGCCGTCGAAAAAAATCAGCCTGTATTTGCTAAAACCTTTGCCCCATCTGCTGCCAGTACCTGGGGAAGGACCTCCGGCAATGTTCAGTCGTTTACTTATGAGCAGGCGATTCCCTTTGCACCGGAAGAAAAAGCAGCTATGAAACAAGGCCGCCTGGCAGCAGCAACACCTGGAGTTTTCAACCGCTATGCCTTCAGAGGCCTGCTTTATATAAAAGAAGCGCCCACCATGCAGCCTGCCGATGTATTAAAACTCGCAGACGAATTCGAGAAACTGGATATCGTGGAATATGCAGCCGTAGAACCAGTAACCCCACCGCCTCCTCCTGTAACACCCGACTATTCCGCGCAGCAATACTACAGAAATGACGTAGATGCCACCGATCCGAATGTGCGTGGTATCAACGCCATCTATGCCTGGTCTGTGGGTGTTACCGGCTCCGGTATTCGTATTGCCGACATTGAATGGGGATACAATAAAAATCATGAAGACCTTGTTGGCTCAAGAGCGCTGGAAGTATTACCGCCGCCGGATGATCAGTATAAAGACCACGGCACCGCTGTAATCAGCATACTGCTGGGAAGAAATAACGGCTTTGGCGTAACCGGTCTGGTATACGGAGCGGATAGTTGTTTCGTTGTCTCCGAACGTGTACTTGGAAGACCAGGCGGCATTGCAGCCGGGCTTGCAAGACTGCGCCGTGGCGATGTGTTCCTGTATGAAATGCAGACCAGCGGTTCGGGTGGTAATTATGTTCCTGCTGATTTTAATCAGGCTGTATGGGATATCACCAAAGCAGCCACTGACTCTGGTATCATTGTAGTGGCCGCAGCTGGCAATGGCGATCAAAACCTGGATGACGCCTATTATAACAGTTACCGGGCCAGAGGAGATAACCGCGCGATTATTGTGGGAGCTGGCACCAAAGTATCGCGCAATAAAGCCAGCTTCTCCACCTATGGCAGCACCGTGCATCTGCAGGGCTGGGGCGACTGGACTGTTGTCAGCGCTGGTTATGGATCTCTTTATAACGGTGGTCCCGACGCTACCTATTCAAAGGATTTTTCAGGTACTTCTTCTGCCACACCGATTGTTGCTTCTGCCGTGATTGCAGTGCAATCATGGTACAAAGCCCACACCGGCACTGTATTATCACCACTTGCCATTAGAAACCTGCTGATCAATACCGGCACGCCTCAAGGTACCGGCGGCCATATCGGACCTTTGCCCAATATCAAAGCGGCCATCGAATCACTTAGCGCCTCTGGCGTTGCAGCTCCTCAGCCATAACATCAATCACTATACGAAAAGGGCGCTGCCATCATTGGGGCGCCCTATCTCTTAATCACGAATGAACCGCTTACATTGAGTTGTTTGGTAGCATCCGAGACACATTGCATCTGTGTATTAAAAAGACCTTTTATTTCCTTTGCAGTAATCTCATTGATGGTAACGATATTTTTGCTGCCAGGTATTGACGTGTATTCCAAAGGGTTAGCCTGTTCCTTATCATTGATTTTAATAGCCAGAAAACCTGCCTTGCGTGTACTGCTATCAGCCACCGGCATATCATTCACCAACTGCATCACAGGATAGTCTCCCAGCGTAATTTTCCCGGAAGCGATATCCGTGATCACACAACTAAAATAAAAGGGAATAATTTCACTCCGGTCCGTAAAAAAGCCCAGTGTAGCATTTGGATCGATAAAGGTCTGAGCAATCAGTTGCCTTGCAACGATATCTCTGTAAAAAGTATGTTCCTTACCTGCAATCGTTACTTTCAGCATAGAATGCTCCTGCGCCAGCAACGGCAGAAAAACCGCGAGCAGACCAATAAGGAGAAGCAGCCGTTTTATTGTGTACATCATATTACCGGATTTGTAATACCACCGCAAACCCGTCATGGTCACCGGTAGTATCGGTTTCATTGTTTTGTGTATTGTGCAGGTTATAACACCCCAGCCTTTTCACCGCAGCAAACTTCACCAGCTTATCTTCGAATTCTTTTTCTGCCGCTTTAAAGGTGACGTATTCGTGAGACAGCCCTCTCTCCCTGCTAGCAGCGCCGATCCAGAAGTAGATGCCATCTTTAAGATATGGTCCAAACAGGCGTGCATGATCGTTGGTGAACGTCCAGAGATAATTTGAAAAAGCCTTGTTGCTGGATGTATCCGGCAGCTGCGTAAAATCCTGGTTGTCCATTTTACCTTTATAGGCTGCAGTATGGCCGGGACGGGCATTGAATCCTGCAGTGCCAAATCTTTTTTCCATCAGCGTGCGGGAAGCATTTTCTGAAGTGGAGAGTGTATCAACGATGATCAGATTAATCGGTTCATACAGGGTTTTGTGGTTGAGTTTAAAACCCAGCCACTGTGCAGGTTTATCATTGTGCGAACCGCTTTCGTACATCCACTTACCAATTTCAGGAAGTGCATCTGATACCTTCAGGGGGATAGAGCTTTCGCAGGAATCTCTGTGGTGATGAGCCCTACAGCCCGCTAACAGCAATAAGGCTATACTACAATATTTGAGGGAACGCATCATGGGAAATTGATTTATCGGTCAGAATAGCATAACAGTTCCTGCTGAAAAAAGTTTGCGTTACTGGTAAAAGTTCCCAAAAAAGACGAAGGGCATCTCCTGTTGGAGACGCCCTTTCATTGTATAAAACTGTATCCGCTTAGAATTTGTATGAAACGGTACCTACAAACTGGGTAGGTGGTATTGGGTTGATGCTGTAGTTTTCGTGTACGTAGAAGTTGTAAGTATTGGTAACGTTGGAAACTTTACCCATTACAGCAAAACGTTTGAAAGTGTAGCCAGCGCTGAGGTCGAGCGTAGAATATCCAGGTACGGAAATCAGGCGGTCAGCTGGAATCAGCTTCTGGCCTACTGTATTGTTCCAGCCGGCATAACGCTGACCGATATAGTAGAATCCGGCACCTACTTTCAGGCCTTTCACAGCTGACTGCTGGAAGGTATAGAATGCGCTGGCGTTGGCAGTATGGTTAGGGTTACCCACCAGTCTCTGACCGGCTATTACAGAACCTTGAGATTTAGGAGTATTTTCTACCGTCATGCTGTTGTAGCTATAACCGGCAATTACGTCCAGACCTGGCAGCGGATGACCGGCGATGTCCAGTTCCACGCCCTGGCTGAGGGTTTCACCGATCAGCGATTTAACGTTAGCATCGGTGTTAATAGTGGTGCCATCTGCCTTAAATGGTGCTGTCTGTGCATAATTGTTGTTGCGAATGCGGTAAGCTGTCAGGTTTACAGATAACAGTCCTTTGAAGAAATCATTTTTCACACCTGCTTCATATTGCTGGATGATAGAAGGTTTAACATTCTCTCCATAGATATCCTGGCCGGTGTTAGGCGTAAAGGAGGTGGAATAGCTTGCAAACACAGCAGTGGTTGGAATTGGTTTGTATACGATACCAAAGCGGGGAGACACAGCATTGTCGTATCTGGAGGCACCTGGCTTACTACCACCTTTGATGAAATCGTAAAGAACCGGTGATTCACTCTGCAGGTAAGATACTCTTACGCCAGCCAGTACTTTCAGTTTTTCGGAGATGCTCACGAGGTCCTGAACATAAGCGCCTATTCTGTTGATAGGTACGTTATTTACAGTTGACAACGTATCGCCCGGCATGTCTGTACGACGGGTGTATTTAGCAGGATCAAAGATATTGATGATATCGTAGGTAGCCGGGATCTTATAAGCATAAGTACCAGTCAGGTAACGATCCGCATCTACACCAGCCAGCACGGTATGTTCTACGCTTCCGGTTTTAAATTTACCGGTCAGGTCTACCTGAGCTGCATAATAATCTTCGTTGGTAGCGTTTCTTCCGAGTGGACGATTCCAGTCGCCATTGGCAGATGCCTGGATTCTTTCAATCGCGTAGTAATCACGTGCGTATTTGGAGTAGGAAATCAGACCATTGATAGACCAGTTTTCATTGAATTTATGTTTGATGTTGGCAGAAGCAGTGCTTTGCTGCGTATGTGCATACTGCCAGGGGGCACCGTAGAAGGTGTTGCGGGGAGCCTTGTTGATCACAGTATCAGCGAAAGAACCCAGACCGAAGTCAGGAGTAAAATCGTGTTTCAGGTAATCGCCCTGTAACAGCAGTTCGGTGCGGTCGCTGAGTTTGAACAACAGAGACGGGTTAATATAGTATCTTTTGGAATGTACCTGATCGCGGTAGCTGTCAGCTGTTTCGAAGGTACCATTTACACGGTAAGCAATTTTGGAAGAGATGGGACCATATACGTCGAATGCTGGTTTCAGGAGGCCGTAGCTGCCTGCTCTCAGATTCACTTCACCGCCGAAGTTGAATTTAGGTTGTTTGGTAACCATGTTCATCACCGCGCCCGGTGCAACGTTACCATACAGGATAGCTGCGCTGCCTTTGAGGATTTCCACTCTTTCAAGGGAGCTCATTTCAGGCATGGCACCAGAGTTAACACGGGTACCGTTTTTAAACATATTGGTGCTGGAGAAACCATAACCACGGGCGTTAAAGGTTTCCTGTGTACCAGCACGCTGAGAGGCCATGTAAATACCGTTTACATTTTTCACCACATCGCTCAGACGTTGTGCCTGCTGATCTTCCAGTACTTCATGACCAATAATGGCCACACTCTGGGGCAGGTCCATCACCGGCACCGGCAGTTTACCGATGGATACCGGTCTGCGGTTGATAGTGCGGGTGCGGGTACCATCTACTACTACTTCATTCAGCTGGCTGGAAGTAGTCTGTAAATCGAAGTTCATTTCAGCTGTTTTATCAGCTTCTACAGTGATCGTTTGCTCAATTTTATGGCAACCGGTGCAGGATATTACGATGGTATAAGTACCAGGTTTAAGATTTTTAACAGTGAAGGTGCCGTCTTCATTGGTTACTGTTCCTCTTTTAGTGTCTTTGAGTCCTACCGTAACAAAAGCCGCCGGCTCTCCGTCTGCAGTCTTGATTTTGCCTTTAATAACGCCATTCTGGGCCATCACCGCAATACTCATCAGAACAAAACCAATAATCAAGTATAAATGCTTCACCTCTGTAATTTTTTTGCAAAGGAACCCCAAGATGAGTTTTTGGCCGAGGCGAATCGGGAAAAGCATTTACGCAAAACGGAAAAAGTTACGAAAAATTTCAAAAACAATTGATTACCAATAAATTAAATATTATTGATCAAAAAAGGAAAATGGTTACGGGAAGATTTTAAAGGAAGGATTTTCCCGATTGGAACATCATCGTCCCTAAAACATATGCCAAATTCCATCATATGATCTTCCCGTAATCCATTACATCAGCATGGTTTCCATTTTCCAACAAAGATTATTGTTGGTTCCATATACCAGTAGCGGCAGTTTCACGGGCATAGTCAGCGAAATCGCGGGGAGCTCTGTTGAGGGCACGCTGTACACCATCAGACAGATGGGCATTACGGCCATCGAGCACTTCAGAGAAGAGGTAAGATACCAGCCAGATATAATCATCCGGAATACCATATTCCTGTAACATAGCTTTATATTCATCGAGGCTTACTTCCTGGTACTGGATAGGTTTACCGGTGGCTTTGGCCACTTCTCCTACTGCTTCAGCAAATGTCAGCAAACGCGGGCCGGTAAGCTCGTACAGCTGCCCTGCATGACCTTCTTCCGTGAGTGCGGCCACCGCTACATCAGCGATATCATCGGCATCAATAAACGGTTCCACTACCGCTCCGGCCGGAAGAGCTACAAACCCCGCCTGCAGCGGCTCCAGCAGATATCCTTCACTGAAGTTCTGGCTGAACCAGGCACAACGGAGGATAGTCCAGTCTATTCCGGAATTCATCACGATTTCTTCGCAGGCCTCTGCTTCTTTCTCGCCACGGCCGGATAACAACACGATCTTCTTCACACCGCAGGTTACAGCTGTACGCGTGAACGTATTGATAGCATCTACTGCACCAGGAACGGCCAGATCAGGGTAATAGCTGAGGTATACAGCTTCTGTTCCTTTCAGCACCAGCTCCCAGGTAGCAGGATTTTCCCAGTCGAAACCCGGATCTGCAGAACGGGAGCCAATTTGTACGGGCCATTCTTTTTCGCTCAGGAGCTGTGCTATTCTTCTGCCGGTTTTACCGGTACCACCTAATATGAGGACTTTCGCTTGATTAGTTGTTGCTTTCATCATCTTGTCGTTTTTTTTATCAAAACTAGCACGCAGTGGGCCCGGAAAATAGAACAAAACCGACAAGTGTATTTTTTTCTGTTTTTATCAGTAATTTCTTCCCCTAACCTTTTCGCTTATGAAAATAATTGGTAACCTCCTATTAATACTGCTCCTCGCAGGATGTACCACTAAAGCCCCCTCAGATGAGGCTGACATAGCATCGCTCAAAAAAACCACACAGGCCATCCGGGATGCCTTTGCCCGTGGCGATGTGGCAGCACTCGTAAAGTTTCATCATCCGCACGTCATTAAATATTTCGGTGGCAACAATGTGGTGGATGGACGGCAGGCACTGGAGAAAGGACTCGTGGAAATGTTCCGCACTGCCCGGATGGAATTTGTAGACCACAAGCTGGAAAGCCTTGTCATTCATGATGGCACAGCCGTGGAGACCAGCATTTTCACCATCAAGGTAACTCCTAAAAACGGGGAACCTCCTACCCTATCACATGGCAGAGCCATGGTGGTGTATGTCAGGGATAAAGACAACCCCAGCGAATGGGTATCTATCCGGGAGATGGCTCAGGCAGCACCATAAAAAAATCCGCAGGTACATGATACCTGCGGACAAATCAAACAATATTCACCAGTTATTGATGAGCCGTTGTTGAGATCCATGCTCTTATCAGCGTGATGGCTTCTTTATGCACAACGGTGCGGGCCAGCTCTGGCATAGCGGTACCAGGTTCGGTGCTGTTCATACGATATAAGAGGATAGAATGCGCCGGATCACCGGAGATAATATCATAATTGAGGCCACCAGCGCCACCTCCAGCGGAAACGGGTTCTTTCATAAAACCCAGATGGCTGCTGTCTGCCTGTTCATATTCCAGGAACAGGCCGGTGTTAAAGGCATCGCCGCCACGAGTATGGCAGTGGGCACAATTGACATCGAGGTAGGCGCGGGCACGCTGGTTAACGGTATAGTGTACACTGTCTTTCCAGTTGGGCAACTGCGGCACATCGGTAGCTGGAAGTCCCTGTAATAAACCACTCGCAGCCCATTGCTGCAACTGCCCCGTAGCCTGTCCTGCCACCGTAAAGTTGAGATTACGGGCCTTGGGACCTATCGGTGTCAGCACACTGTTATTAATATGACAACGTTTACAATCGTTGGTGTTGGGCATCTGATATACAGTGGAAACTTTTTCCCCATTATCATCCAGTAAGGTGATCGGAATCTTTTTACCCATGATCCATTTTACCGCATCGGTCTGTTGCTCATTCCACAGATAGTTCATCACTTTCCATTTTTTATCTGCCGGATCTTTAAACAGCAGCCGGGTTTCTATCATCACTTTCTGATGTTGCGGATTGTTATACGCAAAGTTTTTGATGATAAAAGTGGAGTCCGGGAAGTCAAGCGGGCCGTGGGCTGTATAGGTAGCAGCTGTTCCCGGCGGCAGCACTATAAAACGGTCTTTCACCGCATAATCTGTAAACAGCGGAGTAGACAGTTCATAATGTACCACACCTTTCCGTGGTGTAAGCGCTTTCAGCGCTCCGGTAAAAAATCCGTAATCCGATAACTTCTCCTTAAACTCAAATACGGCAGACTGTTGCCTGGCCGGCTGTTGCTGACAGCTATACAGCCAGGCTACCAAAAAAACAAATGCGATAATCGGCAAACAAGGCTTCCTCATCTCTCTGAAAAAAATTTAAATACAAAAACTAGTTACAATTGGTTACAAAGGAATGGTCTCACATCGGTGTAAGGACGCCATTTTTTAGTCTGCATCCGTAATGCATCGGCATTCACAAACAGGTCTTCCTCCTGCTCTTTGATACAGAGGTTATCCGGATTGGGGCCAGTCTTGTGGGTGAGCACATTACTGGTGATACCATCGTAGATGATGAAAGGCAGATTGGATTTGTTGCGGGAAGGGTCCTGGACCTTTAGCTGTTTTGCAATCGCTACCAGTATCTTACCGGTATGATGTTCATACACCGCCGATGGGAAAGTGTCAGCCATGATCATCACGTTGTTATGGATAACAATGTCTTTAGGTATAGGGTCATAGTGGTCATTCATTTTAGCGGCAGCATTGGGATCAATAAAAAAGCCGGACACCACGGAGATGGCGCAGGAATTGTTATTGAAGATGTTGTTGTTGTACAGCTCAATATCGGAGGCAGACAGGATCACCACTCCACTGCCGGGGGCGGCATTACCCACCCCCCAGGTAGAGCCGAAACTGCCGGCTTTGGCAAAATTTCTTTCGTTATTTTCATGGATGTCGTTGTTATAAGCCTTTACATGTCCGCCCCGCTGTGAGAGGTCCGGCAAGTCGAAGATCAGGAAGCCGGCGGTATTACCATAAAATTCATTTTTGTATACCTCCGCATGAGAAGTATTTTCTATTTCGCAGCCAGCCACGTTTTTATACGCTTTGCAGTAACGAACGATAGCGCTGTCTGTTTGTCCTACATAAATACCGGCATCGGAAGCCCCCTGCGCATAACAGTTTTCTATCAGCACATTTTTACACATTACTGGGTAGATGGCATAACCACCGGTAGTGGAATCAGATACTGACCAGACAGCGTGCACATAACTTACAAATACCTTTTCACTTTTATTTATTTTGATAAGATCTCCTTTTGAATCCTTCAGTGTCATGCCCGCGATAGTAAATCCTTTCACATCGGTAACGCGGAGACCTTCACCACCCTGGCTCTGGGCGGAGAAGTCCAGGATAGTTTTGTCGGGGCCGGCGCCTTCTATTTTAATATGACTGACCTGCGCAATACTGAGATTATCGAAGCGGTATTTTCCTGCTTTGAGGAAGATACTGGTGCTGTCTTTTATAGACAGAAATGCTTCCGCTATTTTGGTTTCTTCACCGGGACCAAAGGAGAGTCTTATTTTATACCCCTTCACGTCTTCCGGCTTCCTCATCGTGCAGGCAGCCAGCGAGCCTATCAGGGCTATCATTAACAGATGATACAGAACATATCGTTTCATTTGATTTCCATTTTTATAAAGTGATTAAAAGACGTTGTATGCATAGGTGACGTAGTACATCGCGCCGATGGCCGGACTACCAAACCCATTCCGGTAATAGGTATTGGTGATATTGGTACCTCCCAGCTTGATCCGGCTATGTGCCTTCAGCAACCGGTAGCTGATCTGGGCATCGATTACGGCGGAAGCCGGCACCGTGCCGCTGCCAAAGCCTATCTGATAAAAATATCCAGGGCGATAACGGAAAGTGGTACTAAAAGCATAACGTTCCTTATTACCAAAACCGGTGTTGCCCAGATCTATATTGAATTTATAATTGGGCGTATTGAAATTATTGACCTGGCTGTTGTTCCGGTTCAGCAAGAAGTCAGACGAAAAATTCACTTTCGCCATAAAATTATGTGACATGTCTACACTCACGCTCGCAGCATAACCGTAGGTATTCACCTTTTCAGCTCCGTTGTAGGCGATGTTGTAAGCCATATAGGTGCTGTGGTCTTTAAAGGCGGTCACATCTTCGGTACCGGGAGTGTTGGCCACGTTGACATAACCGATAAAGTTTTTCCAGGTGGCATAATAGCCCAGTACATCTATCAGAACCCGTTTGGCGATCAGGGAAGAATAACCTAATTCAAACGCATCTACGGATTGAGGTTTGATATCATTGAGAGCGAACTTTTGCAGGTCTGCCGGGTTGTTGCTCTTCTGGTATTTCAGGACGCTTTCCAGGGTATAGGCCGGGTAGCGGTCGAACTGGTATACGCCATTGAGCAGCCTGGACGAGCCACCGGAGGCAAAGCTGTTATAGTCTACCGGCGTACTTTGCAGCGCCTGGATATTGGACGGGAAGCTATAAGCATTCTGATAGGAGAAACGGATAAAACTTTCCCTGTTGACCTCCCCTACCGCTGAAGCACGGGTAGTGATACGCGGTTTTTCAAAGAGTGTATTTTTATCATAGCGGAAAGCCGTACTGAGACTGATTTTATCTTTTATGATTTTTTTGGTGAGATGTAGATAGGCACTATACTCCGCCACATCAATGGGGCCATCATTGTCGGGGAAGAGGGTCCCTTTGGAATCGAGGCGGTAGAGACGGTAGTTCAGGCCGGCGATGAGTTCTGCGAACTTCAGCAGATGGGAGAAGTTATACTGGGCTTCCACGTTGTACAACTTGCTTTTGTCGAGGAAGAGTGTACCACCTTTGGAAGTGGGCAGGGAAGAGATACTGTCTTTCAGATGCTGAAAAAGAGGGCTGGACGCATCGGGGCGGCCCTGGTCTGCGAAACTGCGGGCCATACTGCTGGCATCCTGAAAACTCTTACCTGCGGCCATGGCTTCCAGCAGGGCGCCGGTATATTGGGGATACCAGCCGTCGCCGGTACTGGCATTAAAACTCGGCTTCCAGGCTTCGTTGATCAGCTGCGCAGTAGGACTGGCAATGATGGTATTACCGGAATTCTCCTGGGTGGTATAACCACGGAGAAACCAGTGTTCGGCTTTCAGCTCTGCACGGTATTGGCCCAGCCGGAAGTTGGTGAGGGCATAACGGGTATCATTACTGTAAACTGCGTTGCCTTTACCAAAAGTGGCGGAGATAATGGCCTCCAGCCGGGGCCTGATCTTATACCGCAGCTCTGCATTGGCCTTTAATAATTTAGCATCGTTGCTGAGGTAACCATATTCAGGATAACCGGTACGGGCTACATAGTTGCTGCCCTTTTCGAGCATGGGGTTGATGATGGGTGCCAGTTCCGGGGTCTGGGCCAGGGCGGCTTGCAGGAAGGGGCTGATATCCACAGATGTTTTGCTACCATACAGGTTCACCCCATTGTAATTGGGATCTGTGAGCGGACCACCGGGACCATTAGTGTTGGCGGTATCCGTAGCCATCCATTCTTTAGCCTGGATATACTGTACATTGATTTTAAAGGCGAACTTATCACTTACTTTTTTTGCCCAGCGAACGGTCCAGTCGTAGTAGGGTGATGGTCCAAAAGGGTCATTGGACTTGCCTTTACTGACATGGTTGACGCCCTGGGTGATCTGGGCGCTGAGGCCCTGGTATTTAAACGGGTCTTTGCCGGTCATGACGAGGGTGCCGTTGAGGCCACGGGAGCCATACAGCGCAGAAGAAGCCCCTGACAATACTTCCAGGTTGTCTACATCCAATTCGGTGAGACCGATGGCAGTGCCGAGGGGGAAATTGAGGCCGGGGGCCTGGTTGTCCATCCCATCCACAATCTGAGTGAAGTTGGTGTTGCCACTGGTGTTGAAGCCGCGGGTAGTAATGGTAGTGAAGGTGAGGCTGGAAGTGGTTACGTCTACTCCTTTGAGGCCCTGGATCATGTTAAAATAACTGGGCTGGGGTGAGTTGATAATTTCTTTGGTGCTGATTCTTTCGATGGTCACGGGTGATTCTATTTTCTTTTGTACCGACCTGCTGGCCGACACCACCACTTCACGACCTAATACAGATGCGGGGCTGAGCTCTATTTTCAGTGCACCTGGGCCTGTGACTTTCAGTTCTTTTGTTTCAAATCCCAGAGAAGAAAAAACAAGGGTGAACGGGTAATTACTTTTGGTAGAAAAACGGAAATTCCCCTGATCATTGGTATAATCTCCATTAGGCGCTTCTTTCATAGTGACCGAAACAGCGGGCACTACTTCTTTAGTCGTGGCATTGCGCACATTTCCCGAGACAGTTTGCTGCGCCTGCGACAGATGGACAAGTCCCATCAGACAAATAATGGTTGATAGCAAGTTTTTTAACATCGGCTGGTGGAATTTAGACAGGTTGATAGCAGCGATATTAATAAAAAGACTTGTGGCAAAAGGCCGCTGACAGCGTATTTGGGGCGAAACTGTCAGTATTCGGGGTGAAAATGACCGGGAGATTTTAGGTGGATGACCGGGCAGTCCGTCACCCTCTCATTCACGAGCCATTAAAGGCCGATTGAAACAAAGGCAGGTAAGTAACCGAGACGGGAACAGGCATTTCCTCCAGTCCTTCTATATGCAGATAATGTCCTTTTGTATTTTTCTTAAAAAGTACCACTCTTGACATATTGACCAGATAAGAACGATGAGCTCTGATAAAACCCACTGCAGCTAACTGGGTCTCCATTTTTTTGAGGGAAGTACGGACCAGTTCCTTACTGATGGTTTGGCCACTGCGATAAAACAAATGCACATAATTATCTTCTGCTTTGATCATCAGTAAGCGGGCCGGGTGAACAGACAATACCACCTTATCATGTTCATCTCTGATCTGCAGACAGGTATCCGCTGTGGAACGGGCACTGGTGGATTCCGCCACAGGCGCCGATGGTGTTATGACTGCTGCCGGACTCCCCTCTTTCTCCAGTGATTTCAATTGCGCACACTTCTCCCTGGAAAAAAACCATAGCAGCGATATCAGGTATGGCAGGGGCAGGATGAGGGCAGTATAACGCAGGGTATTAGCAAATTCGCCCCATGTCAGAAAAAAGGTATCGGTGATCAACACATCTACAGCAGTCACGATAGCAGTTACCAGTGCAATTTCTCCCAAAAACCAGAACAGGTAAGTAGCGTTTGTCAGCTTGCGGCGCAACTTCCATTTAAACAGCAGGAACTGGGATATGCCCAGTGCGGTCATCCCGCATACAGTGAAAATGCCGAATAGCGGTGCCAGGCTCAGGTGTTGTCCTTCATACCACATGTTAATATTAAATGGCAGAAAAATATACATGAACAGAAAGCAGAAAATGCTGCAGAAGGCGATCAACTCTATCCGGTTCCGCACCGGGTCCAGTAAACTGAAGCGGGGCTGCTCTGTTGCGAATTTTGCAATCAGTGGCAAGGTTGGCAAGCTTTTCATATCATGGATGATTTTCTATAATTAAGATACACTTTTTCACGTAAGACACAAAGCAGTGAAACTACAAGCCTTCGTATATTCGCAGGATGCAGGAATCATTTACGATCCCCCGCGGATTTAAAGCAGGCTGTTATATCCTGAGTGCCCTGATGCTCGGTATTGCTGTCACTTCGATTTTTTTAGAGAAGGAATCGCAGGGTTTTATCTTTTTCAGTCTGCCGTTTTTTTTCCTGAGCTGGTCCATGTATGCCTATACACGCCTTCAGCTGGTACTGGACAACCAAATGGTTGTTTTCACCGGAGGATTCAAACCTCATCGGTTCAGCTGGGGAGATATTACCCGTATTGATATGGCCAAAGTAGGCAAGTATAGTGATCCGCAGGTAACCATTTATTACAGCGACCGCAAGCTGCAGCTGGCCCGGAGTTTTTATCGTAAAAAGCCTTTTCTGGAGATACTGCACCAGTTGGAAAAATATGCGCCGGCAGCGGTATTTACTGCTCAATACCGGCAACTCAGCCAGACATTACATGCCTAAAAAGAAGGCTCTTGTCCTGGTTTTAGTTCGCGGCCCCTTTGTTGTTCCGCACGTGCAAAAGCCTCTTCCGACAACGCTTTAAATCCTTTGGGTGCTTTATGGGCAGGTCCCTGGTAAATTCCGATGAAAGGTTTGTTGAAGGTACGTCTGCTCACGGGATCGGTCATACGAAAATACTGTGGGAACCAACCCTGTACCTTACTGGTGTCCGGAGCCGCTTTGGCAGCAGCTTTGGTCCTGTTGGCCATGATTTTCTCCAGCGTTATTTTTTCCAGGTCGGCCGCCGAAAAAAAGTGTACTCTTTTTCCTTTGAGGGAATGTCCTGATTTAAATATACCGGCATGATGCCATTCTGTAGAGAAAGGTTCCAATTCCTTTGCCGTGATTTTTTCGTTGAATTTTTTTGACAGCAGTTGAGCTGCAGCCCCGGCTTTCAGGAGGCCCTTTGCTTCTGCATCCTGGTAATTTTCTGACTTTCCTTCCCGCAGGTATTGGCTCATTTTCATGCCGGAAAGTTACAGTTATTTCATGGGATAGGGTGCATGGAAACGGCCTGTGCGGATGTATTCCAGCTTACGGGCCATTAATTTCCTTTTGATAGGCGCCAGGTAATCGAGGTACAGACGGCCTTCCAGATGATCGTATTCATGTTGTATCATTCTGGCAGTGAGGCCGGAAAAAGTGCGGGTATGTTGTGTTCCGGCGGCATCTTCATAACGTATGGTGATGCTCCAGGGTCTTGTGACGGAGGCCCGGAGGCCGGGGATGCTGAGGCAACCTTCCTCCTCTTCCCATGTTTCCGCAGAGCGGGCGGTTATTTCGGGATTGATAAATGTTTCCCGGATACCGGCGCCTTCCGGAAATAAGGCTGTCTGTTCTTCGGGGCTTAACAGATCAAAAGTGGACTGGCTCTCCACCAGAAACAGGCGCAGTGGCACGTTCACCTGTGGTGCTGCCAGTCCGCAACCGTTGGCGCCATAGAGTGTCTGCCACATGTTTGTGATCAGTTGTGGAAGTAGTGGATAATCCGGGGACACTGTTTTACAGCGGGCGCGCAGCTGATGATGGCCATAGGCAACTATTGGCAGGATCATATTTTTGATTACAAAAGTGAGATGTTTCCGAAAGGGGTGGTAGTAAATATTGGACATTAATTTATTTCCGGGGCCTGGGAGGCTGATGTATTTTTGTGGTATGCCGGTGGCTTTATATCAATATCTGCAAAGTATAAGGGTGATACCACCCTGCGCTGCGCTGGCGCAGGTGATAACCGGTTTTTATATCATGCCGGCGGGCAGTCTGCCTGCGAATGGTCTGGCTATCAGTGATGGGATGCCGGCTATGGCTTTTCTGCCGCATACGGATGACCAGCTGCATTTTTCGATGGGACAGACCACGGTAACGGTTACTGGTGGCTGGGTGAGCAGTCCATACCTGGAAAAGGCCTGGCTGCAGGTGCCTCAAAACTGTGGACCGCTGCTGGTGGTGCAGTTTAACCCGATATGGTTTTATCAGTTGTGGCAGTTGCTGCCACAGCGGTTACGTAGGGCGGGCATCTGCAGTCTGCCGGATATGCCGGGCAAAGACGGAATGTTATTATTGCAGCTGATGTCTGGCGCCAGAAGTATCACAGACAAGATAAAAGTGCTGGAAACCTTTATAGTGGCCCGGCTCCCCCGGCAGCCCAGTCATAACGGACTGCTGGAAGAAGCCATCACGTATATCCGTGAACGTGAGAAACCGTCTACAGTACAGGAATTAGGAAGATTACTAGGTGTCAGTTACAAATGGCTGGAGCGAAACTTCCGCAGCTATACCGGTCTTTCTCCCAAAGAATATATGCAGCAGTATCGTTTTCTTCAAACCTGTGTACAGCTGCAGGATGGGGCGCCGGTTGATTTTATGGGCATAGCGTTGCAACAGGGGTATTACGATCAGAACCATCTGATAAAGGATTTCAAAAAATTTACGGGAATGTCGCCCGGAAAGTATCTGAAAGCATATGCCTTTTCTGTAGTGTCATCTGTAAAACCATCCTACTCTCTTCTCCATCCAGCGCATAACAGGGCAGCAACTGCTCCAGGGGCCTGTTAATGTTGCTGACACTGCAGTCGGCGGCCGGTGTATTTGCGGAGGCAGCCATCTCTTTGTCCACCCTTTCTATCATGGCTTCTATATAATGACCGATTGCTTTTTTCCGCGATTCAAAATAATTGACTACTTCCAGTGGGGAGGTAAGTGATTCTGTTTCGATAATTTCTTTGAGAAATGCCGCCGACTCCTGAAGTTCGGCGGAAAGCTTCACCGGTAGTGGCATGGCACGGTAAAAGAGGTATTGATAAAGATCAGCCAGCTCATGATCCGCTATGGCAACGTTTTCATGCAGCTGTTGCAGGATCTGCCTGAGTAAAATTATATTAACACAACTAAACATAGGATAACGATTTAAATCAACATTTTCATTTTCTTTTTTCAAGTATGGCCTGGGCCACTAGCCGGAGACGATATACTCTTGCTTTCATGGCGCCCTCGGATGTCTGATATTCCTCGGCCAGTTGTTTGTAGGGTGTCTTTTCAGCTCTTCTTGTTAGTATTTCCCAGCCTTCTTCCCCGATTTCTTTTTTAACTCTTTCCAGGTCCTCCTGTATAGTTAATTTTTGCAGTGGGTCCGGTGATGGGTCGAGTAATATGCTATCCAGGTCAAGGTCTGCATGGGTTGTTTGTTTGCTGATTTTTTTCATAAAATCCGACCACACATTGCCTGCTTTCAACCAGATCAGTTTACTCGTAGTATAGTCATTCAGACTTTCTTTAAGACTGTTTCTGTAGGCGGCTTCTGAGGTGAACTGCAGGAGCTGTTCCGCTGCATCCTCCCTGTTTCCTTTGTAAGACGCTGCTTTCAGTTTCTTTGAAAAGAAGGCTATCAGTTTGGGCGTCTGTTGCTTAAATTCGGCTATAAAATCGCCTCTCTCCATGCAAGTGCTTTTACAGGGTTAATAAAGTATGCTGGTCGTATCTGCCAGATAGTAGACCTCTCAACAAATGCCGGGGTGCAGCACTTATGGAAAAAAATTTCAATTTTTGATTTCATATCGTATTTGTTTCCATAGGTTAAAACAGTGCTGATGCTCAATCGGTAACACACTTTTCTGATATTTTTATCAACATTCATATTAATAAATTGATTATCAATATGATAAGTTTTTAAAAATATCAATCATATAGTTTATAATCAGTATTCGTTGAAGTGACTACTCACGGAGAAGGATATATGAGGATAATGATGATGTATGCTTTACACAATTATATAGGGAGAAACATAACAGCGAATGCCAGGATGTTAGCTAAACATCCTGGCATTCGGGCTTTGATGGTTATTTAAGTTTTAGTAAAAAACCGGAGGAGGGTTGAGTGTAAGATTTTGTTGCTGGTGCCAATAAGGGTAAATAGTGGGCACTTCACTGGCAGCATCCAGCTTCTTCACCTGATCGGTGGTGAGATTCCAACCAACAGCCTCCAGGTTTTGTTTGAGCTGTTCTTCATTACGGGCCCCAATAATCACGCTGGACACGGTAGGCCGCTGCAACAACCAGTTGATGGCCACCTGTGCAATCGTCTTCCCGGTTTCGGCAGCTACTTCGTCGAGAGCATCGATGGTATTGTAAAATATCTCTTCCCGCAATGCCGACTCCGGAACAGGACTACCGCCCTGGGCTATACGTGTTTCCGGCGGAACAGGCTGATTACGGCGGAACTTACCTCCCAAACGGCCCGCTGCCAGCGGCGACCAGACAATACTACCTACTCTCTGATCTATGCCCAACGGCATCAGCTCCCATTCAAACTCCCGGTTGGCCAGCGAATAATACACCTGATGCGCCACATATCTGTTCCACCCATACTTATCAGCAACAGCCAGCGATTTCATGAGGTGCCAGCCAGAGAAGTTGGAGCAAGCGATATAACGCACCTTACCGCTTTGTATCAGATCATCGAGCGTACGCAACGTCTCCTCCACCGGCGTAACCCCATCGAAACCGTGCATATGATAAACATCGATATAGTCGGTGCCCAGGCGCTGAAGACTGCCTTCTATCTGTCGCAGCAGATGATGCCGCGACGAACCCTGGTTATTAGGACCTTTACCAAAAGGGAAAGTAGCCTTGGTAGAGATAATCAGTTGATCTCTTTTTCCTTCGATTGCTTTGCCCAGGATCTCTTCGGCCATCCCTCCGGAATAAACATCTGCCGTATCAAAAAAATTGACGCCCGCATCCAGGCAAAGATTTACCATTCGGGTAGCCTCCGCCACCTGCGTGCTGCCCCAGGCTTTGAAAAAATCACTGCCTCCGCCAAAAGTAGCTGTACCAAAGCTCAGCACCGGCACCTGCAGGCCGGAAGCTCCTAACTGTCTGTATTCCATAAATTGTTTTTTTTAAGTGACAATCCATGCAAAAGTCCGCCATTAATGCCATATAACACCTGTAAGTTCCTGAGATAGTTCTGTAATTTTAAGAGAGCAGTTTTCTATGATAATTTTTCCAGCTAAAAGTTGGTGATTTAACAAAATCATGTTTAATTTGTGACCCACATCAACGGGATGTAGCGCAGCCCGGTAGCGCGCTTCGTTCGGGACGAAGAGGCCGCTGGTTCGAATCCAGTCATCCCGACAAGTAATTAAAGCCTTAAGATTCTTTACCATAAAGGATTTTAAGGCTTTTTTGTTTCTTGTATTTTGATCGAGTTAATAAACTCATTTCTATACCAGAAGGTTACTGGAAAAATGGGTAGATGTTCCTTTAAACACTCCTACTACTACCCTTTTTGTTGTTCATCTTTTCCACTGGTGTAAGAAATGCTGAAGCCATTGGGCTGAAGGTAAAGCACCTGGATTTTTGATTATCCCTTATGCTTTTCAATTCACTGCGCGCTAATATTTATTGAGAAAACCTTTGACAAATAATTAATGGTTCCTGCAATTGGTAGGTTGATCTTAGTTGTATCCTGAGGACTAAACAATCCTTGAGTACCGAAAAGATTTTCCTTCATTTCTTTAGCTTTTTTAACTGTCTCCGCAAGTCCCCCAAAGACAATATAACATCCCAACAATATAGCTGTGATTTTATTGTTTTTCAGCCACCTTAAACATTTATCATAGAAAGTAGGCTGCTCCGCTTTTTTATTTCCTCTTGAATTTCCCATTAGAAGATAAACAGGTCTGCTGTAAAAGAAACAAGGTCTTGAAAATTCGCAACACAGTGAATGTGTTTCTCAGGACGGAGACACTGGGTCAGCCCACCTGCAATTGACTTTTGTTACCTTCGGTTCATTGATCGCTTTAACCTGATAAAATTAGATGAAAAATGGCTGATCGTGGATAAGGTCTCCAATCGACAGGAGCCATTGTAAGATTTCTTTAGGTAAAAGCTACCTGCACTAAAGGTTTATTAGCGTTCTCCCATCACCCCAAGCCCGGTTCGTAAATCGTACAATGAGGCTTTTTCTCCTTTAAACTCGCGACCATACAGTCGCATTTTCTTAAAAAATACCAGACAATTACCATATATTACATAATTTTAAATACATTTTATTAATGTAGCTATCCCCTATGAAGAAAATTCTATTTTTTGTCCTGATTACCTTTCTGTTTAATCTCCGGCTGCATGCACAAGTTGGATATCCTTTATGTATTCCTAAGAACGACTCCTCTTTCGCCTACTCCACCGCATCTGGCTCCAATGTTTGGGTAACGACAACGGATACACTGATAGAGATCGGAACCTTTAAGGAAAAGGTCAAGGGAAAAACATATACTGTAGCAAAGGTGCTGTATTACAGAAAACCCTGGCTGCCTGCTATGCAAATTAGACGGTCCAAACTTGATTACCTCGAAAACCAATATGCCACCGACAATGAAATAAATAGTGAAGCTCCTCCTCCTCCTCCTCTGGTATCCCAATCCCACTGGGTAAGGGATTATATGGAAAAGTGGATATGGTATTTTTTTGGAGCTATAATATTCTTGTTATTAGTCGGCTTTCGTGTTTGGCAAAAATTTTATCACTGGTTTGCACCACTCAGCGTACATCCAATTATATCCGCCTGGGCGTTTGTCAGTGCCTGCGTACTAGGTATTCTGATAATACTCAACGGTCATTTACTATACGATGGGGATCATCCTCTTACCCGGTTTATTTACCAGGCATGCTTTACAGATTCGGCCACATTAAATGCTCCTGCACCTACCAGCCACGATGGCAATTTTTTACTTGTAAGTATGCTGCTCGGTTACTTGTTGGTGCCGGTATATTTATATTTTAGCATCGTAACATTTTTTAATGGAATAGCCTTTTTGTACAGCCTCCCCCAGCCTGAAGGCTACTATCGTGTTAACGAGAATTTCTATGCACACACCAGAGCACATGCTGGAGGCGACCTTGATGGTCAACGGGTATTAATGGATAACTTTATGCGGGTATTGTTTTTTGTGATCCCTTACCTGGTAGTAAATATGGTATTTCCTGACGGCTATGAGTTCAGAATTAGAATGATAATAATCTATGTTGCCATCTTTGTGATGCTCCATTTGTTATATTACTATCTGATCATCAATAACCTTGCAAACAGAGAGAAAATAAAAGGGATAATACAGCCGGTAGTAGGCTACGCCGCGTTCATATGGATGATATTTAGTGTATTATTATTAATAAAGATGGCAAGTTTGGTGTGGATGATTAAATAATTTTCCTGCCAGACAAATCAAAAATATTATTCTTTACAAAATGTATATCCATTTCCGTGATCGAATTAATATACGGAAATAATTTGGGAAAGATTTGGAGGAGGGCACCGATTTTGTGCCAATGATCAAAATTGCTCAGGAGTACCCTGATTTTTATTTACCTTTTTCCTATGAAACCCACTCATCTCCTATTTCTCCTCGCGCTGATCAAACTGATCTTACCCTTCCTGCTCCAGGATCCTTTATGGGGGCCTCACCGGGACGAATTCCTTTACCTTGCGGAAGCACGGCATATGGCCTGGGGCTACATGGAAGCGCCACCTCTCCTCTCTGTCTTCGCCTGGCTGACGAACCTGATGGGCGGCGCCATGTGGGCGATCAAGATTTGGCCTTCCCTGGCAGGCGCCCTGACATACATGCTCGTGGGCAGACTCGTGCTGCACCTGGGGGGGCGTTGGTTCGCCCTCGTCCTGGCCTGGATGCCCTTCGTGACAGGCGCATGGCTCAGGATGCACTTCCTCTTCCAACCGAATTTCCTGGATATATTCTTCTGGACGGCTATGGCCTATGGACTGATCAGATTTCAGCAGACCGGAAAGCCTATGCATCTTTACATCGCAGGCATCAGCTTCGGTTTGGGCATGCTTGGTAAGTACACTACGGCCTTCTATGCCACTGGCCTGATAGCAGGCCTCCTCCTCGTCTGGGAGCAGAAGATGCTCACTAACCGCCATTTCTATTTTGCTATCGGCCTGGGCATCCTCCTTTTCCTCCCGAATCTGCTCTGGCAGGCCCGCTACGGCTTTCCGGTCGTTTATCATATGAAGGCCCTCCAGGACGGTCAGCTGCAATATCTAAGTCCCTGGACTTTTTTGATGGATCAGCTGCTGTACAATGCCGCCACCCTCTTTACCTGGGTGACTGGCCTCATATGGGCGGTGCGCACGAAGCAATACCGTTTCATAGCCGTGGCGTTCTTCGTCACAATCGCACTCCTGATGCTAGGCCATGGGAAAAGTTATTATTCGCAGGGGGCTTACCCAATTCTATTCGCATTCGGTGCTCCCCGACTGGAAGCCTGGGCAAGCAAATGGTGGAAAATAGGTATGCTGGCATTCAGTCTCTTTATAGGCATCCGTGTAATTCCCCTCCTCCTTCCCTTCAAGGCGCCGGCTCCCCTGGCTGAATACTACGTCCATCATCACCTGGCCCGTAAAGTGGGGGCTCTTCGCTGGGAGGATCTCCAGGACCATTCCTTGCCGCAGGACTTCGCGGATATGTTGTCCTGGGAAGAGATGACCCAAAAGGTGGCTAAGGCCTACGCATCCCTTGATAGCACAGAGAAAGCCCACACGTTATTGTTCTGCGACAACTACGGTGAGGCAGGATGTGTGAATTATTATGGCCCGAAATACCATCTACCACAGACGTACAGCGACAATGCCAGCTTTCTCTACTGGATGCCCCGCGATTTCGATCGATTCGAGGTACTACTGCTCGTTACGGATGACAAGGAGGAAATGCAGCACGCCTTCATCAAAGAGTTCAAAGAGGTCCGGCTGGTAGACAGCATCGCGAACCCTTACGCGCGCGAGGATGGTTCGCTGATCATCCTGATGAAAGGCCCCAGCGATGCCTTCCGGAAAGCATTCAGAGATAAAATCGATCGGGGTAAACTGAAAACCACCGCACAGGGGGCCATCCAGCCCCTGGAACCCAATGCCCTGGAGCAAGGTGGCGCCATGCACTGAATTTTACTTTAAGGGATTTATTTCACTGGCTGGTAAAAAACCAGGAAGACTTTAAAGGTTAAAAAATCGAGGTGGAAACACCTCGATTCTTATGATTTACTCAATTTATGAGATAGTGTCGGTAACCTGTCGTTCAATTGCCGAACCCAACGGGTCAGATAATATCTGTGGGGTTCCTAATTGAGTCGCCAACCATTTTAACTGGCTCCTAACGTCAGTTGTACATTTATATTTGGGAAAAATGTATTCATTGAGCCTTGATTATTCCTATTCTCCACAACCCTTTTATTTATTCTCCCTTGAAATCCGGATCAAATTTATCTATAAGCCGCCAGCCATCATCATATAAGGCGAAATAAGCTTTACAATTCTCCGTTGGAACTATTTTCAATGCGGAAACCTGAGCAAACGGAGTTACATTCTTATTAATCACTGAATACTCTACAATTGCTTTCTGGCCATCCTTCACCATTCTCACACCTGTTATTTCACTGAAGTACTGCTCTGCCACTTTTACTCTCTGAATACCAGAACTTCTATCATACTCAGGTGTTTCCAGCAAATATGATTTTGACTTATCTGTAAAAAAGATATATGGCCTTCTCCATCCTCCTTCTACTATCTTTTCCTTGATAATAACATACCCCTCCTCTTCGAGCTTAGTTGGCAGGAACTTTATTACATCTTTAGGATCCGTAGTAAATATTGGCCAATCGATATTCCGGGGATATTTGGGTTGAATCAATTCGGCAGCTTTGCCTCTGGTCAAGTTTTTTGAACTACAGGAAACAAGAAATAAAGCCAATACAATAATAGATAGTGTTTTCATACATAGGGATTAATATGATTATAATAAGAAGGCTGTTTGCCTGGCATAGGTCTCTGGAAATTGCATTCAGAACAGTTATATCTAATTTTTGTTATTTTTCAACCTCCCAGAAAAATTTCTTAAATGGCTCCATCAAATGGATAGCAAATAAAAATACCGGGGTAAAATAAAATATTTGAAAATAGATAACAAATACTAAAAACCTCCGATTAGTTTTTTTGCCCTCAGAAAATCTGCATATCCTGGATTGTAAGCGTATCTTATTAAATAAAACCCAATAATAATGGCTAATTAGCTGGGTTCGAATCCTGCTGAGGTTTTAATCTGTTTTTTGTCTTTAATCCTATCGGGATCTTCCAACAGAAATCTTCTTACCATGTTCTTGTATATTCATTACATAAAGCTATGCTCATTATGCCACTAACCGCTATTCTGCCGCTGACACAGCCTTAGCATAAACGGCGTTATTGCTCTTCAGGATGGTCAACCCCGTATTCTGACATTAAGTCTTTTCCGTAACGAATAAGCATCTCAATCACCGGCAGGGCATTCTTCCCTTTTTCAGTAATACTGTATTCCACTTTTGGAGGTGCTTCTGCAAAGACTTCCCTATATATCAGTCCGGAAGCTTCGAGGTCTTTAAGTTGTGTTGTAAGCATCTTATGCGTAATGTGTGGAATATCTTTTTTGAGCTCACTATAACGCAATGTTCTATTTCTTAAACGCCATAAAATGGGCATTTTCCAGGTTCCTCCTATGTGAGACAAGGCAAACTCAATAGGATTATAGTAGAGCCTTCCATCGTGTTTAAATTCCGGCATATCAATGTTTTTTCAATTCTTTCCAAAAAGTAAGTATCACACAAAAAAGTATATACTATCGTGGGTTGATTATAATGAGCAAATTTGTACAAAATTACTTTATAAGCACATAAATAATGGAAAAACTAAATATTGTTGAGTTCAGAAAAGAATTGGAAAATGCTGCAGCTCAATGGGCTCCCAAAGAAAAAAAGCCCATTAAAGAAGTTATGAATAAGCAAATATACGATGGTTTGCAGATTAGGATTTATCGCAATGATGATTCTTATGAAGAGCTACCTGTGTTGTTGTTTTTACACGGTGGTGGTTGGGTAAGAGGCAATCTGGAGACGCATGATGATTTATGCCGAAGACTTGCTTCAGATGGAAGATTTATGGTCCTTTCTGTTGACTATCATCTTGCACCGGAGTATATTTTTCCCCATGCTATTGAGAATGCTTATGCTGTACTTAACTGGGTATTGGAGCATTCAGAGGAAATCAAGGCAGACAGAAAAAAGATTGCGGTAGGCGGGGACAGTTCAGGCGGTAACCTTGCTATAGCATTAGCTCAAAAGGCGAAAGAAAACGGTATAGCGCTGAAAGGCCTGGTTGTCGCTTATCCGCCCGTAAATTATGATTTCAATACCCCCTCCTACAATAAATATGGGGAAGGCTATGGATTAACAAAAAACCTGATGAAAAAACTGTGGGACGCATATTTAGGCAATATACAAGACTCAGATAGCAGGTTTGCTTCCGTAATACAAAACGACTTTTCAGGGTATCCTCCTACATTAATCATCGCCTCTGATGAAGACCCTTTGCGTGATGATGGCAAGCTACTATTTGAAAAGATGATGGCAGCATCCGTAGCAGCTACCTATTCATTTTATCCTGGAACCCGCCACGCCTTTCTTTTAAGGACAGCACTCGAAACCGCAGCCACAACTGCCCAACTAGAAATAATCAATTTCCTTAATAACAAAGTTTTCCAGAATCCGTAAGGCGGCCTAAAACTAAAAAAGCCTTCAAGTCATTGTATTTGAAGGCTTTTTTAGTTTTCAGATCCTCAGTTTAAAATGACTATTTGTTGAGTCAGTCACTGG